>CAJTZL010000150.1 GCA_910583695.1 uncultured Oscillibacter sp. | reverse complement strand
CGGAGAAAACCCAGGACGGCGAGCTGGTGTCCTCGTTCATGTGTTCCCCGGAAACCGCCGCCGAAGAATTTGAACTTAGCAAGCGGCTTTACTTCCAGATCACCGGACGGAGCCAGCCCGTCCACCGGGACGTTATCATGTACCGGGTCATTCAATCCTTCAAACCAGGAGAGGTCAGCCCGGAAGAAGCCAACCGGATCGGCTATGAGCTGGCGATGAAACTCACGGAGGGGAAACACCAGTTTGTTGTGTCCACCCATGTGGACAAGGCCCATATTCACACGCACATAGAATTTAACAGCACCAATCTCAACTGTGACGGAAAATTTGTAAACCCCAAGGATTCTTATCTGGTTCTCCGGCGGCTCAATGACGATTTGTGCAGGGCGCACGGCCTGTCCGTGATTGAGAACCCGAAGCCGAGTAAAAAAGAGCGGAAGCAGAAGGAGATGGAGGCGGTCAGGCATGGGCGCAGCCACAAGGAGCATTTGCGCCAGACCATTGACCGGGTACTCCCCGACTGCCGGGACTACGATGATTTTCTTGCGAGGATGCGGGCCGAGGGCTATGAGATCAAGGAGGGCAAAGCGCTGTCCTTCCGCGCCCCCGGCTGGGACCGTTTCACCCGCTCCAATAAGCTGGGGGCCGACTACACCAGGGAGGCCCTGCGGGAGCGCAGCGCCCACCGGGGCGGGCGGTCTGCGGAGGCAAAAAAGGCCGTTCCCCACGCTGGCCGGAAGGTCAATATGCTCATTGACATTCAAGCGAAGCTGGCAGCAGGAAAAGGTGCTGGCTACGAACGCTGGGCAAAGATTTTCAATCTGAAGGAGGCGGCGAAAACCCTCAACTTCCTGGTTGAAAACGATTTGACCGACTATGACGAATTGGCGGCGCGGGCAGAGCAGGCCGGTGATCGCTTTGACGAGGTTTCCCGCCATATCAAACAGTTGGAAGGCCGCATGGCCGAGGTTGCCCAGCTAAAGACCCATATCATCAATTACTCCAAGACGCGGGAGGTCTACGCCGCCTATAAAAAGTCCCGCCACAAGAAGGAATTTCTGGCGGAGCATGGGGATGAGATCGCCAAGCATGAGGCGGCGAAGAAAGCCTTTGACGCCCTGGGCGGCAAGCCCATTCCAAAGGTGGCCCAGCTTTCCCAGGAGTACACCGCTTTGCTGGCGGAGAAGCAGGAGCAGTACGCGGAATACAAGGCTCTGCGGCAGGATATGATCGCCTACCGGACGGCGAAGCAAAACGTAGATAAAATTCTCGGATTAACACCGGAGGCTCAGGAGCAGAATAGAGAACAGAAGCCAGAACGGTGACTGCAAAAAACTCCCGTGCCGCTGGCACGGGAGTTTTTTTATAGGCTAAGATCATGCTGGATTCTATTCACTCTCCCGGTAGCGGATCACCGGGCACTGTTTGATTTTCTTCCCAACCTTCCGCCGCTGCAAAGCAAACACCATATCAGGGGAGCGTTCAAAAAAGCCCTCGCCTTTTTTCCAGCTCATGCCGCACCTGCAATGCTGCAAGCCGATAAACTGCTGCTTCA
>CAJTZL010000149.1 GCA_910583695.1 uncultured Oscillibacter sp. | reverse complement strand
GAGGTGAAGCAAGTGCCCTATATCCATTTTACCGAGGAGCAGAAGCTCCGGGCCAGCGAGGTGGATCTGGTAGAGTTCCTACGCCATCAGGGGGAGAAGCTGATCCGTTCCGGGCCGGAGTACCGCCTGGCCAGCGACCACAGCGTCACCGTCCGGGGCAATGGATGGTACGACCACGCTGTGAAGGAGGGCGGCGGACCTATTTCCTTCGTCCAGCAGTTCTATGACCTCTCCTACCCCGAGGCCATCACCCGTCTGCTGGGCGGGGAGCAGGGAACCGTCTATGCCTCCGCCCCAAAGCAGGAGGAGAAGCCCAGGAAGGAATTTGCACTGCCCTCTGCCGGCCGGGAGATGCGGCGGATGTACGCCTACCTGCTCAAGCACCGATTCCTGGACCGGAACGTGGTCAATGCCTTTGTCCGGGCGGGACTGCTGTATGAGAGCTGTGAGAAATTCAAGGACAGAGAGTACCACAATGCCGTCTTTGTCGGTAAGGACGAGAACGGCGTCCCGCGCCACGCCCACAAGCGCAGCCTGAACAGCCTCGGCAAAACCTTCCGCATCAACGTGGAGGGCAGCGATCCCCGGTGCAGCTTCCACTACACCGGGACCAGCAACCGCCTCTATGTCTTTGAGGCGCCCATTGACCTGATGTCCTTCCTCTCCCGCTACCCCCGAGGCTGGCAGGAACACAGCTTCGTGGCCCTGTGTGGGACCGCGGAACACGCCATGCTCTGGATGCTGGAGCGGAACCCCTGCCTTCGCACCGTCTGTCTCTGCCTGGATCACGACGAGGCGGGCATCGAGGCCAGCGGACGGCTGGCGGAGATCCTCCATGAACACGGCTATGACGATGTGGGGATGCTCCAGTCCGAACACAAGGACTGGAACGAGGATCTCAAGGCCCGGCGTGGTCTCCCTGCTCAGGAGGCGGAGGAGCATCCCCAGCTTATTGCCGCTTCGGAGGTCTGCGGCAGGATCGGAGTCTACATGGAGGAGTGTGTCATTCCAGAACGGGTAGGCCGTGAGCTGACAAATGCGCTCTGCGGATATGAGATGAATCTCCGCAGGGACTACCCGGAGGGAGCCATGACCTGCATCGAGCTGGCCTCCGCGCTGGCTCTGTACGCCTATGGCCGGGGGCTGCTGCGACAGCTGGGTGAACCACATAGCAGTGAGGAACTGTTGGAGCAACTGCGGAGCTGTATCCATCCCCACCAGAATCGGAGCAGCCTGAACAGCCGCACCGCTGTGTTGGCGGAACAGGCTCATGCTGTTTTGAAGCTGGCCTCAAAGCCTGGCATCCGCAGTGAGGCGGAAAAACGACAGCTGACGGAAGGCTGGCTGGAGCTGGCGCTGTCCTGCGCAAAGATATCCGTCAAGTATGAGGCGGACGTTTTGAAACAGCAGCAGAAACAGGAACAAGCGGCACTGCAACAAGAAATGGGGTGAATTTATGACGCCGCAGACGATCATGTTAATTTTACTGGCGGGCGGGATGCTTCTGCTCATCGCCGCCGCCACGCACTTCTCCGGAAGTGGGAATCTGGACAACATCAAGTCCAAGACGGTTGGCGACGGCCAGCATGGAACCGC
>CAJTZL010000148.1 GCA_910583695.1 uncultured Oscillibacter sp. | reverse complement strand
GGGTCAACGTCCCGCTACGCAGCAGCTCCGCGTAGCCAATCAAGGAGGTCATAGGCGTTTTCATCTCATGGGCGAAGCTGCCGGTGAACTGCTCCTGCCGCTCCATCGCCTGGTGCAGCTCCTCCACAGCCCGGTTCAGCTCGGAGACGGTCTGCTCCATCTTTTCCGCCATGGTGTTGAAGTCCGTGGATACGGCTCCGATTTCGTCATTGGAGCGGACCCGCACCCGGCTGGCAAAATTGCCAGCGGCAATGGCTCGGGAGGCCCGGGAGAGCCCGCCCAGCGGGGCGGTCAGCAGCCGCGACACCGTGTAGGACAGCGCCGCGCATAGAACACACATCAGGAAAAATACCTGGAGATAGGTGTGCTGCTGGGCCTGCCGGGCTGTGTATAGAGCGGAAACATCATGGCTGGTAGTGAGATAGAGAACATCTCCATTGGTCTCGACTGCCCCGGAAAAGACCAGAAAGTGCGCCCCGGCCCCGTTGTCTAGGATGCGGAACAGGCAGATGCCAGGCGTAGGATCCTCAATGGACCAGGCAGTCTGAATCAATGAGGACTGCGTCCCTCTGTTCTCATACAGCACTTCATCCCCGGTAGACAGCCGCAGGGCCGACCAGGAGGCGCTGTTCTGCTGGTATAACTGCTCCATCGTCTTGACGATAGCGTCCCTGTCCAGGTAGGTATCCATGCTGTTGACGATCTGCAGGGTGCCCCAGGCCATGCGGTAGTCCCCCAGCGCCGCCGTCTTTTCCCGCTCCAGAGAGTCCTCAAAGGATTCGGAGATCAGCAGACTGCCTCCGGCTCCAAACAAGGCGGCCAGCACCGCCAGCATACACAGGGTCATCTTCAAATGGAACTTCACGGCTCCACCTCCAGCCGGTAGCCGATCTTGTTCACCGCGCGAAGGCAGGTTTCCCATCCGGTCTTTTTGCGCAGCCGCTGGATATGGATGTCTACCGCCTTGCTGCCAAAGGGGTACGGTTCACCCCATACCCGCTCATAGATGGTTTCCCGATATAGGGCGCGGCGGGGGTTTCGGGCGAAGATGAGCAGCAGCTCATACTCCGTCTTGGTCAGGCTGATCTCTGCCTCGTCCCGCCATACCTGCATGGATCTGGTGTCGATTTTCAGCCCGCCAATCTCCAGTACCATGTCCGTTTTTTGATACCGGCGCAGGACCACATCAATGCGGGCCAGCAGTTCGATGACCTCAAAGGGCTTGACGATATAGTCCTCTGCCCCCAGCTTCAGGCCCTTTACCCGGTCTTTGACCGCCGATTTCGCCGTCAGGAAGATGACCGGAACCTTCATTGGACGGATGTACTCCATCAGCTCAAAGCCGTCAATCTCCGGGAGCATCACATCCAGCAAAATCAGGTCATAGTGATGATCCACCAGCAGGTCCGCCGCGGCCGCGCCGTCAAAAGCGCAGGTACAGTGGTAGCCTTCCTTAGTCAGGCTGAGACGGATCAGGTTGGAGATGGGCTTTTCGTCCTCTACAATTAAAACTTGAAGCAAGATAAATCCTCCTTGGTCAAATATGTGGAACGCTCATAAAAAACATAAAGCAACATAACCGCTGCATTTCCCCTTTTATCTTATGTGGGATTTTATCGCTTGGAGGTTACATACTGAAAGGGCATTCGG
>CAJTZL010000147.1 GCA_910583695.1 uncultured Oscillibacter sp. | reverse complement strand
CCCCTGCGTAAAATACAAATTTCATCACACAGCGCCTCCACCTCGTCCATGAAGTGTGAGGTCAGGAGGATGGTCAGGCCACCCGCTTTCAGTTCCGAGAGGATCTTCCATACATCCCGCCGGGCCTTGGCGTCCAGGCCGGTGGTCAGCTCGTCCAGAAATACCAGCTCCGGGTTTGGAATGAGAGCCAGGACGATAAACAACCTCTGGCGTTCGCCGCCTGACAGGCTCTTAACCGCATTTTTCAGCTTGTCGCCAATCCCGAACCGCCGGCACAGCTCCCGCCAGTCTGCCGGATGGTTATACAGGCAGGCGATCTCCTCGCACAGCTCAAACACCTTGATCTCCGGCTGATAGTCGCCCTCCTGGAACTGGACGCCCACCCGCTGGAATAGAGCGCCGCGTTCCTTCCTGGGGTCGTGGCCCAGCACCGAGACCGCGCCGGAGTCTGCACGCCTGGTCCCCAGGATGCACTCAATGGTGGTGCTTTTGCCCGCCCCGTTAGCGCCCAGCAGGCCAAACACCGTACCACGCTTAATAGAGAGGTCCAGCCCGCTCAACACGGTTTTACCCTGGTAGCTCTTAGTGAGGCCGGTTACTTGAACGGCCAGCTTTTCATCTCTCATACGGATTTCCTCCTTTTGATGGCCCGCAGCTCGATGTAGCCCCGCTCGCCCCGGGGCTCCAGTTGGATACGGGGATTGCTGTCATCCCACTCATAGCCGATGACAGCCGGGTCGTAGTGGTCCATGGCGTACTGCACGGAGAGAATGGCCTGGGAGTAATCCTCCTCTTTGAAGGGCTCGCCCTGGAAGGCCAGGTACTCTGCGGCTGGCAGGGTGATGACATCGAACCCCTCCGGAATGTCCCCGGCGTAGTCCGGCATCGTTTCAACTCCCTGCACATAGGTGGAGGTATCCGGCTTCTTGTACGCATCCGGCAGCCAGAGGCAGACCGGCTCGCCGCACAGAGAGTCCATACTGGCCAGCACACCCCAGACCTCGCAGCTGACCTCCGCGCAGTAGGCAAAGTAGTCCTCGGCCCGGACGCCGCGCTTGAGGATGACCTTGCGCTCCGGCTTGCGGACCACCTGGACGAAAACGCTTTGCAGGTTTTCCATATCAACGGTATCCTTTCTCAGCTCCTTGAATTTCACGCCATAGGGGATAAACAGCCGGATGGGAACGGGGGCTTTCACGTAGTCCCCAGGGTTACAGCCAAATTCCCGGCAAAAGGCGCGGGTGAAGCCGTCTATACTTTGAAAGCCGCAGTCATAGGCCGCGTCGGTGACAAAGCACTGTTCCTGCTTCAGACGCATGGCGGAGTGGGAAAGCCGCATCCGGCGGATATACTCCGCTGGCGTGAGGCCCAGCCGTTCCTTAAACAGCCGGTGGGAGTGCCAAGGGGAAAAGAGCGACACCTTGGAGAGGGTCATCAGCGTGATCTCCTGGTCCAAATGGGACTCAATGTAATCCTGCATCCGCTGAACCGCCTCAGTCTGCTGATCCAAAGTCCATCACCTCCATCTGTGTTTCCCATCTTACCACGCCCAGTACCGGCCTGCTCGACTTTTTTTGCTATCCGGAAACTACACACTGGGCTGGCCCATCATACGGATGTGGTTTCTGGCCTTGGAGACCCATGCGGTCACATGGTTAGCCGG
>CAJTZL010000146.1 GCA_910583695.1 uncultured Oscillibacter sp. | reverse complement strand
GCCCTGCTGTATTCGTTTAACGGGCTGGTATTCTCTCAGGAGATCATCACCTTGTCCAAGGGTATCTCCGTACTTCCCCTGATGATCGTGCTGGCCAGCGTGGTGGTGGTGTGCGTCTTTGGCTGGCTGGTGGCCTACGCCACCAGATTCATGCTTCTGCGCCGGGGCCGGGAGCTGGGGCTCTATCTGCTCATTGGCTTGGAGAACCGGCAATTGGCCCGGCTGTTCTTTCTGGAGAATCTGGCTGTGGGCGGCTGTGCCCTGGTGCTGGGGACCGCCCTGGGCGGGCTGTTCTATCAGGCGTTCCGTGCCATTGTACTGGCGCTGTTCGGCCTGCCCTACGCCTTTTCATTCGGCTTTTCCCTCCCCGCCTTGGGACTGACGGTCCTCTATTTTGCCTTGATCTATCTCTTTGCCCTTCGCCGCAGCCGCAAATATATCCGCAGGGCGAATATCCACGACCTGATCTATGTTGACCGTGCCAACGAGGGCATGGTCATTCAAACGGGAAATGTGCGCCGCTGGATGTTCTCTTTCTCCATTGTGCTGGGTGTGGCCGGAACCTGTCTGCTGATGGCGGGAGGCGCCATTTTGGGCGTCATCGGGGCGGGATGCGTCATTGCGTTCCTGTTCGGATTTTTCCTCAGCTTCGCCTCCGGTGTACCCGCCTTCTTCGACCGGCGGCCCGCCCGGAAGTACCGGGGACAAAGCCTGCTGGTGTTTCGTACCCTGACAGCCAAGCTGGCCACCATGGGTGTGCTGATGGCCACCATCTCCATGATTTTTACGGCCACCCTGATCTCCGAGGGGGCCGGGTTGGTTTTCCGGGGGCTTTTCGCGGGCCGTGCGGCGGAAAACGCCTGCTTCGACCTGTATATCGGCGCTGCCGGCGACGGACCGGTCAGCCAGGATTATTTCGATTTCATCCAGGACAATATTTCCGTAGAACGGGAGCTGCACTACTGCGTCTACCAAGCGGAGGACAGCCGGGTCATGGACTATGTGGAGCGCATGGGAGAGGACTATCACCGCTACTTTGACCGGGACCCGGTGCTGCGGTACAGCGACTACGCCGCGCTCCGCGCCATTGCCGGATACCCGCCGGTGGAGTTGACGTCGGGGGAGTATCTCATCCACTGCAGAGCCTACCTGGAAAAGCACTTGACCGGCTACACCCAGCCCATCTCCCTGGGAGGCGCCAGCCTGATTCCCGGCGGGGTCCACGCGGAACACCTGCTGCAAAATTACGACACGGGCAACGGGGCGCGGTATATCCTAGTGGTGCCGGACGAAGTGGCGGAGGACCTTCCGGTGTTTCACCACGCCTATGCGGCCAAGACTGCCCAGCCAGTGACGGAGGCCCAATTTGACCTCCTGTGTGACATCAATTACAGGCTGGGAGAGCAGAATCTTCTGGAGCCAAGCTATGATGAGATTCACACCAGAGCCTCGGAAAAGGCGGAAGAGGCGGCCCAGACGGTCCTGTTCGTCTTTCCCCTCTTCTATCTGGCCCTGGCCTTGACCATGACCGCCGCCACGATTCTCACCATCCAGCAGCTCAGCGAAACAGAGCGGTACAAGCGACAGTTTCAGCTCCTGCAAAAGCTGGGCATGGACCGGCGGGAGATGGCAAGGACTCTGCGAAACCAGTTCGCCATTTACTACGTCCTGCCTGCCG
>CAJTZL010000145.1 GCA_910583695.1 uncultured Oscillibacter sp. | reverse complement strand
GGGCTTTTCCCGCCTGATTTTTCCCATCCCTTGAAAAGTTCCTCTTGACAAAAAGGCGCAGTTGTATTTCTGGGCAATGCCGGAAATGGTGAACACGTCGTTCTCCAGCTTTTGCCGGGTGGGGGCGATATTCACCACAGTGAACGTCAGGAGGAACATTCTTTCATTCCTGGACTGGAGGTCGGCCAGGAGCGCCGCCGCGTCCTTGGAGTAGGTAATGAGGTCCGGGGGCAGAATTTCCATATCGTACCCCGCCCGGACCGCCTTTTTCTGCTCCTCCACCTTCATCTTGTCAATGTCGGAGATTTTGCCCTTGGTCATTTTGATGGCCTTGAGCTGGTCCACGGTCTGAACATGGAGGGTCACGGTCATTTCCGCGTCCAGCTCCAGGAGCTCCAGCAGCAGCTTGTCCGACAGCTCGGAGGCCATGATCTGCAAGTAGGAGGCCGCGCCCCAGAACCGGCCCAGCCGGAACGTCCGGGAGGCGGTGAAGTCAAAGCTGTCCGGGGCGATAAAATCCTTGGTCCCCATGCCGGTCTTTACAATGTCCGGCCAGGAGAAGCGGAACGGCTCCCGGCCTCCGGGGTGCATCTGGCCGTGAAGCGTCTCCAGCCGCTCCCGCCCGTTGAGCACGCGGGAGTGGGCCCCCAGCTTTTTGAAGTTGCCCATAATGTCGCTGGACACGCGCTCCAGCCGGGGGCGGGCCGTCTCCAGGCCGTCGGCGGGGACGCCGAACGTGATGTACTTGGAGCGGACAATGCCGTTGTTGCTCCGGGCGATCTGCCGTTTCAGCATATCCACATATTCCCCCCGGATACTGTCAAAGTCGTCGTGGGCCATGGGGATATTGACCTTGTACCGGCTGCCGCCCCTGGAGCGGTGGTTGATGAAAGAGAGCTGGAACGGGAGGGCGCTGTCAAAGTAGTTGAGGAAGCCGCACCAGCCGTCGAAGATGGCGGACTGGTCCTCGCTGGAGGCCACGGAGTAGTTGATGTCCTCATAGGAGATGGTCTTGGTGTAGAAGCCCTCCCGCACCCGGCAAATGCCGTCTTTCAGCATCTCCACATAGGGGATGGTCTGTTGGGCGGAGAGGGAACGCTTACCGGCCCTTGCGGGTCCGGCGCTTTTGGTCCGTATGTTCAGAAGCCGATACCTCCTTTCCCGCAAAGGGCGCGTAGATATTTTGGGTTCGGTAGGGCCTGGGGCCGGGCCGGAGGAAGCGGGCGCGGATGATGTTCCGCACCACTTTCTCAAAGGGCAGGCCGTCCTTTTCGTACATCGCCATGAGGAACGCCGGGAGCATGATCCCCAGCATGAGGAACATGGCCCCGGTGCTGCCGATAGGCCCACGGGCCAGCAGATAGGCGGGGACCCCCACCAGCCCGCCGCCTCCGAAACAAATGAGCTGCCGCTTGGTGAGGTTGAACGCCAGCTTGGTCTTGACCCTGGACAGGTCATTGGGGACATTCACATAGGGTATGGCAAATCACTCCTTTCCGTTCCCCGGCCCCTCTGGACACGGTGTCCAGAGGCCGGGGGTACATTCCACCTCGTTCCCCCACACGTCCCAGCCGGGGACAGTCTGCCGGGCGAACAGCTCCACACGGGGCACGTCGCCCAGCAAGGCCATGATCTTCTCCCTGGCCTCGTCCGGCTTTTTGCTGTGGCCCTCTATGGGGGAAATGATGA
>CAJTZL010000144.1 GCA_910583695.1 uncultured Oscillibacter sp. | reverse complement strand
CTGCACCTTCTTCTCCGGCGGCAGCTTCGCCAATCGTTCCCGGATATACTCGCTTTCCTCCTTGGAGGCCCGCATATATTTGGGGATCGCCTCGCCCTTCTCCTGGAGGTCCACCCGGTACATTTCGCCGGTGGCCAGCTCAAAGCTGATCTGCGCGTCCTGGCCGCTGAGAGAAAACCCCTCCGACAGATTTTCCGCTTCCAGCAGTTCATACTCCCCACCGAACAAATCAGGTGTACCTTTAAGGAAAAACTGCGGGATACGCAAAGCGGAAGCTTCCGCTGCAAACTGGGGCTGCATAGCATTCTGGTTCAACATCTCTCCCAGCTCTCCTCCCCAAAAGCCTGAGTTGCCGCTCTCCTTCATCTCCGCATCGTAGCTGTCCGCCTGACGCTGCGCGTCCTGGAGCATCTCTCCAAGGGGAGAATCAGGCTGCTCGGTTCCGCCCTCCAGGGCCTTTTTTACTGCCTCCGTATCAACATCGTCAAACGAATCTGTCTCTGCGGCGGGAGCGTTTCCGCCGAGTTCCATCTGTTCCGCTTCATCCGGCTTAGGCATGGGAGCCGGGTCGGGAACTTCGCCTACCCGGAAATCCTTCCGGCTGAATCCCGCCATGTTCAGACCGCTCACGATGCTGTCCAGAGTATTCCTGAAATCGTTGGAGCAGGTAAACACATAGGACATATTCAGCAGCGGAGATTTGTGCCGTTTTGCATAGGGCTGGCGGAGGACACGGCCCAAAATCTGCTCCACATCCACCTTGGAGGTCTTATTCGCCAATGACGCCAGAATGTACGCGAAGGGGCAGTCCCACCCTTCCTTGAGGGCGTTGACCGTGATAATATACCGGATCGGACAATCCCGGCTCATGAGGTCCGTTTTCCCCAGCTCGTCCACCTTGGAGGTTTTGACCGCGATCTGCTCTTTCGGTATCCCCATATCCATCAGCATGGCCTTGATCTTATCAAAGGTTTCACTGTCCTCGTTGAGCTTGGGTTGGGCCTGGAACAGAACAATAGGACGTATGTATTCCCCGCCCGCTTCATTCTCCGCTATCGCCTGACGTTCAATGCTGCCTCGGAAATGAATGGCGTCCTGAATCACGCTCTGGCGGGAGGTGCGGTTATACACCACCACCGGGAGTTTCACCATGTTCTCTTTTTTCAGCTCCCGTGCGTCCACATAGGAGAGGATATTGCTGTTCTTTCTCGGGGTAGCGGTCAAATCCAGCACAAAAGACGGATTCAGATTGTTCAGCATCTCCACGCTTAAATCAGATCCGGCGTTGTGGCTCTCGTCCACCACTACCACAGGGGACAACTGCCGCAGCACCTGGATCAGCGCCGTGTCCGGCGTATCGGCCAGCAGCACGGAGTCATCCTTGAAATACTGGGCAAATTTCAGCAGGTTCCCATTCTCCTGATAGACCTTGCGCACGTCTTTTTTCTTGCTGTCAATGCGCAGAGAGGCATAGCTCAGCACACAGACCGTAAGCATCTCCCGGACGGTATCGGGGGAAAACTGCTGGCCGCTCAGAAGCATTTCCTTCGTATACACGCCCACCCGCCCGGCAAAGTCTGAATTAATCCGCAGACGGTATTCGTGGTCTGGATTGGACAGGTTTCGGATCGTCTGGGTGAGGATAGAGTCCGACGGCACGAGCCACACCACCACCTGGGGCTTGTCCAGAGGCATGGTGTCAAAAATGCGCTTGAGGGCGGCGCAGGCCATGAAGGTTTT
>CAJTZL010000143.1 GCA_910583695.1 uncultured Oscillibacter sp. | reverse complement strand
TTGAACAGGTGCTGTTGGGGAAGGGTACGAAAAGTTTTGAAAAAGCCAGGATTTATGCGGGATTGCGGCGGATTGGCTCCTGACTGTTCCCACCCTGGAATAGAAAACGGCAAAAGCCGACAACTGCATACTGTTTTTTGCGGGAGAATGTAGCATAGCTATGTTCTCCCTTTTTTCATCCCCATTTTGCGATGGGGTATTTTTATTTGTAGTAGGGAGTTGAGAACACATGAACGCCCAAGTGATCGCCGTAGTCAATCAAAAAGGCGGTACGGGCAAGAGTACAACTTGCGCAAACCTCGGCATCGGTCTGGCCCAAGCCGGGAAAAAGGTGTTAGTGGTGGACGTAGACCCCCAGGCCAGTCTTTCCATCAGCCTGGGCCATTCCCAGCCGGACGATCTGCCCGTCACCCTCTCGGACCTGATGGGCAAGGTGCTGAACGATCAGCCCATCGCCCCCGGCGAGGGCATCCTGCATCATGCGGAGGGTGTGGACCTCATGCCCTCAAACATCCAGCTCTCCGGCATGGAGGTGTCGCTGGTGAACGCCATGAGCCGCGAGACCATCCTGCGGCAGTATCTGGACACGGTTCGGAAACAGTACACCCACATCCTGCTGGACTGCCAGCCCTCCCTGGGTATGCTCACCGTCAACGCCCTGGCCGCTGCCAATCGTCTGATCGTCCCCGTCCAGGCGGAGTACCTCCCGGCGAAAGGGCTTGAACAGCTCTTACAGACCGTGGGCAAGGTGCGGCGGCAGATCAATCCCAAGCTGCTCATTGACGGCATCCTGCTGACGATGGTGGACAGCCGGACCAACTTTGCCAGGGAGATCAGCGCCCTGCTCCGGGAGACCTACGGCGGGGACATCAAGGTATTTGATTCCGAGATACCCCACTCTGTCCGGGCCAAGGAGACCAGCGCCGAGGGCAAGAGCATCTTTGCCCATGACCCCGGCGGAAAGGTGGCCGAAGCCTATGGAAATCTGACGCGGGAGGTGCTACGGCTTGAAAAGCAGCGCGCGAAAAGTAGAGCTGGCATCAGCCGCTGATCTGTTCTCCACGGAGCAGGAGCGTCAGGATGCGAAACTGGAAAAGGTGCAGAATATCCCGCTGTCCGAGCTGTACCCGTTCCCCGACCATCCGTTTTCCGTAAGGGATGATGATTCTATGAAGGAAACCGTGGAGAGCGTCAAGGAATACGGCGTTCTCATGCCCGCCATCGCCCGCCCCCGCGAGGGCGGCGGCTATGAGTTGGTGGCCGGACACCGGCGCAAACACGCCTGTGAACTGGCAGGGCTGGACACCATGCCTGTAATCGTCCGGGATTTGGACCAGGATACCGCCATTATTTTCATGGTGGATAGTAATATCCAGCGTGAAAATATCCTGCCCAGCGAGAAAGCGAAAGCCTATAAAATGAAGCTGGATGCTATCAAACGACAGGGCGCGAGACGAGATTTAACTTGTACCCAAGTTGGGTACAAGTCGGACGGGAAAAAGAGCGTTCAGATCGTTGCAGAAGAAGCTGGCGAAAGCCGGTCCCAAATTCAGCGGTATGTTCGTCTCAATGATCTGTCCCCCCAGCTTCAGCAAATGGTGGACGATAAGAAAATCGCCATGACCCCCGCCGTAGAAATTTCCTATTTGAAGCCGGAGGAACAGGAACTTTTGGTGGAGACCATCGAGAGTGAACAGGCTACTCCGTCGCTGTCCCAGGCCCAGCGGATGAAAAAACTCAGTCAGTCCGGGAAACTGGATGAGGACACCATGCTGGGCATCATGTCGGAGGAAAAGAAGCCGGAGGTCGATAA
>CAJTZL010000142.1 GCA_910583695.1 uncultured Oscillibacter sp. | reverse complement strand
GCTGGACTGTATGCAGGAGAACACCACCAAAATCCGCAACATGAAGCAGTACCTAAAGAAACGCTGATTCCCAGCCAAATCCTTTTTATGGGCAAAGCGGATGTGTGCGCCGGTCTGCTGGACCAGCTGAACAACGGCACGTTGCGGCGGGACGACTTCTTTACCGTTGTGGCGGCGCGGATCAGCCCCTACACCGCCAAGGACGGCGCAGAGCTGGACGCACTGGTGGGGCCGGACGACAAGGTGTACCTGGGCAGGCGCGACCACTATGACAATCGCGGACACTATCTCAATAATGACAATTCCCTGATGCACATTTCCGACAATGACAGGGTATTTAATGTCATTTCCGGGGTAGACCGGCCCCGCACCCAGGACGAACTCCAGGCAACGGGATATTTCACCCAGGAGGAATTGGAGAATTTCGCCGCACTTCCGCTCCATGTGGAGGACGAACCGGAGCAGTCGGCCCCCGCCGTCCCTGCGCCCTCGGAACAGGCGGAGGAAGCTCTCTACCTTCTGGACGATTCCGTGTACCTCTATATCCAGGCCAGTGACGGGGGCTGGGGCTACACGCTTTACACCAAGCACGACATGGCCCAGCTCGACGGCGGACAGCTGGATTCCCCCGGCCTCTCCATCCCGGACGTTGTGGAGCATATCCGAAGGACGGAGGAGATCGGCACACTGGCCGTTGACCTCGCCCCCATGGAAGTCCTGGAGGAACTGCGGGAGCATCTCTCCCAGAAGGATGCCGTCCAGCCGGACACGACACTGGACGAGTACCCCATGCCGGACAGCTCCATGACGCTGGACGGTCTGGCGGAGCTGGGCTATTCGGGGACGAACCTCCTGCCCCTGTCCAGAGAGCGGGGGGCGGAGCTGGTGGACCGGGATATGACCGTCTACATGGTGCGGACCGGCGAGGCCCCGGAAATGGTCTTTGACCGGGAGGACCTGATGGAACAGCCGGAGGGCGTGATGTTCGCCGTCCCCCGCGAGGAATGGGAGGACAGCCCGGACTTCCGGCAGGCCGTGGCGGGCCGCATGGACTGGCAGGAGGACCGGGAGCGGGCTTTTCTCAACCACGGCGGGGACTGCTTTGCCATTTATCAGGTGAAGCTCGACGGCGATGATTCTCTGCGGGATATTCGCTATGAATCCCTGGACTGGCTGAACTCCATTGGCCGCAAGGTGGAGCGCGGCAATTACGATCTGGCCTACACCGCCCCGTTATCCGAAGTGAACAGCGCGGACGAAGCCCTGGAACGGCTGTGGTATGTATTCAATAACGACCACCCGGCGGACTACCAGCGTCCGTCCATGTCCGTCAGCGACATCATTGCCATCCGGCTGGACGGTGTGCTAACCTGTCACTACTGCGACAGCTACGGCTTCAAGCAGCTGCCGGACTTCATCCAGCCGGAGAATTATCTGAAAAACGCGGAGATGTCTCTGGAGGACGATTTGGGGATGATCGACGGCATCATCAACAACGGCCCCAAGGCCACTGTCGCGGAGCTGGAGCAGCAGGCCCGGTCCGGCCAGCCCATTTCCCTCACGGATTTGGCCGAGGCCCAGCGCCGGGAGCAGGGGGAGAAAAAATCCGTCCTGGCAAAGCTGAACGCCGCCCCGCCCCAGAAGGACCGCAAAAAAACAGCGCCGAAAAAGAGCGCGGAAAGGGAGCGATAACATGAGTGATCTGACGTTTGAGGAGAGAAATCTGGTCTGCATTTACAGCGGAGGCGGGACCCGGTTGGGGACCATCGCCGCCCTGGAGGATATGCGCCGCTATCTGGAACCGGACGAGGCGGAGCTGCGGG
>CAJTZL010000141.1 GCA_910583695.1 uncultured Oscillibacter sp. | reverse complement strand
CCCGGCAGCGGCAAGAGCTTCGCCGCCAAGCGGGAGATCGTCAACGTGTTCCTCTCCCTCCCGGACGACGACATCATCATAGCGGACCCGGAGGGGGAATATTACCCCCTGGTGAACCGGCTGGGGGGCCAGGTGGTGCGGCTGTCCCCGTCGGCCACGGCGGGGACGTTCATCAACCCCATGGACATCAACCCCAACTACGCCGACGACGAGGACCCCCTGTCCCTGAAAAGCGATTTCATCCTCTCCCTGTGCGAGCTGATCGTGGGCGGGCGGAGCGGGCTGGCCCCTGTGGAAAAGACGGTGATCGACCGCTGTGTGCGGACCATCTACCGGCCCTATCTGGCGGACCCGGCCCCGGAGCGGATGCCCATTCTCCAGGACCTCTACGACGAGCTGCTGAAACAGTCCGAGCCGGAGGCCCGGCGGGTGGCCTCCGCCCTGGAGCTGTACTGCACCGGGTCCCTCAACCTCTTTAACCACCGAACCAACGTCCAGGTCAATTCCCGCCTCCTGTGCTTCGACATCAAGGCCCTGGGGAAGATGCTGAAAAAGATAGGGCTGCTGATCCTCACGGACCAAATCTGGGGCCGGGTGACGGAGAACCGGGACCGGCGGCGGGCGACCTGGGTATATCAGGACGAGTTTCACGTTCTGCTGGCGGAGCCCCAGACGGCGGCGTACAGTGTGGAGATTTTCCGGCGCTTCCGCAAGTGGGGGGCCATCCCCAGCGGCATTACCCAGAATGTGAAAAGCCTGCTGGAGAGCAGCGAAATTGAGTCCATTTTCGGCAACTGCGATTTCCTCTATATGCTGTCCCAGGCCGCCGGGGATCAAAAGGTGCTGGCAAGCCACCTGGGGATTTCCCCCCACCAGCTTTCCTACGTCACCCACTCCGGCTCCGGCGAGGGGCTGCTTTTTTATGGGGACACCACCATCCCCTTTGTGGACCACTTCCCCCAGGACACCGAGCTTTACACCCTCCTGACCACCAAGCCGGAGGACAAGGCCAATGGGCAGGGGTAAGGCCCGGCCTGGCTCTGGACACCGTGTCCAGAGGTCTGGGTACAAGTCCAAGCTCCACCAGGAGAGCGAACGGGCCCGGCCCTCCGAACGGCTGCGGCAGGAGGGGAAGAAGCGGAGCGCCCAGGGCCAGACGCGGGCGGAGCGGAGCGCGGTCAAGGCGGAAAAGGCCAAGCTGCGTATGGGCGCGGCCCAGGAGAAGCTGGCGGCCCAGGCCCCGGTCAAGCCCCCCGGCCCGGTGAAGCGCGGGGCCGGGGCCCTGGGCTGGGGCGTTCACGGCTTCGTCCACGGCAAGGTGTACGAGGTGGAGCACGAGAACGTGGGGACCGAGGGGGCCCACCACTCCGAGCTTGTGGGCGAGGCCGTGGGGCGGAAAACGGCCCGGACGGCGCGGCAGGCCATCCGGGACCACCCGGCCAAGGCCGCCGCCCGCGCCGAGCGCCGGTATGTCAAGGCCACGGCGGAGCACCGCTTTCAAACGGAGCTGGAGAAGCACCCGGACCTGGGCAAAAACGCCCTGGCCCGGTTTGCCCAAAAGCAGCGCCAAAAACGGCAGTACGTGAAACAGGCGCGGGAGGCCGCCAAGCAGGGAGCCAAGGCCGCTGAGAAAACCGCCGTCTCTGCGGAGAAGCTGGCGGAAAAAGTGGCTGGCTTCGTCAAGCGTCACCCTGGCGGCGTGGTGATCGCCCTGGCCTGCGTCCTCCTCCTGTTCACGGTCCAGTCCTGCGCCTCCTCCCTGGTGACGCTGGGCAACGGGATCATCGGGGGGATCGGGGCCAGCACCTACCCCGCCCAGGACGGGGATATGCTGGGGGC
>CAJTZL010000140.1 GCA_910583695.1 uncultured Oscillibacter sp. | reverse complement strand
TGGAGGAAGCCGCCTTTGTGATCCATTACGACCTGCCCTACAACACCCTGAAGCTGGAACAGCGCATCGACCGCTGCCACCGGCTGGGGCAGGAAAACGACGTCCTCTCCCTGGCCTTCATCAACCGGGACAACCTTTCCGACGTGCGAAAGCTGGAGCTGGCCAGCAAGCGGACGCTGGTGTCCGGCGGGGTGTTCGGCCTCACCGACAGCGTGCTGGGCGGGTTCACCAACGACCTGAACGCGGGGTTCCGGGACGCGGAGAGCCGCCTGCGGCCCAGGACTCAGGTGGAGGCGGACTATCAGGAGACGCTCGTGCGCAACGAGGAGGAAAACCGCCGCGCCGTTTCCGCCGCCGAGGACGTGCTGTTCACCACCTTCAGCCGGGAGCTGGCACAGCGGGTCAACCTTTCTCCCAGGTACATCGACAGGCGGGCAAACGAGCTGAATGAGGCTCTTTGGCGGCTTGTAAAAATCTTCTTTTTGCGGTACAATGAGACAAATACCGACTGCGTTTTCGTGATCGATGAGGAAGCGAAAACCGTCACCGCTACGGAATATGAAACTCTGCCGGTGCTGTTCTACTACTGGACGGGCAGCAGAAACCGCCCCTACCGCAGCCAGAAACGATACGGCATGGGCGGCGGCTTCAAGCCCCGGGCGGGGCAGATCACCTTTTCCAGCATCATCGGCCAGGGGGTCCTCCATGAGATAGAGTGCGCCAACGCCGGGACATTGACGGTGGAGGGGACCATCGAGCCCTGCCGGATCGGTCTGTACACCGTCACCTTGACCGGCGGCAGCGCCCGGCGGGAGATCCCCGTGCTGTGCGGCGTCACCGACAGCGGCAGGGCGCTGAGCGAGGACGAGTGCAGGGCTGTTCTGGCCCTGCCCGTGCTGGACTGCGCTGAGGACGGTTCCCGCTCTCCCCATTGGCTGAAAGGCCGCAGCGCACCCCATGAGTTGGACAAGCTGGTTCCCGTGGGCGCGCTGCTGGAGCAGGAAGCGGAAAAACTCTCCCCCGCCCAAGCGGAGGAGATGGAGCGGATGAAACTGCGCTGTAATGGTCATAAGGCGGCGCTGGCCCGGAAGCTGGACGGCCTGGAGGTACAAATCCACGCCTTGGAGGCGGAGCGGGAGTCCGTCACCGGCGACCGGCTCAAGCGGCTGTCGTTGGAAAAGGAGGCCACCCGTCTGCGGCGGGAGCTGATGAAGGGCCGGGAGAGCCAGTTCTTTGACGCCATGCGGCTGGATGTGGAACTGGAGGAGCAGATTCAAAAATTCGCGGAACAAGAAAAATTGACGGCCAAGGTTATAAGAGAATTTATGATCGCGGTCACGGGAGGTAACTGATATGGACACAATGGACGGCCTTTCCATGGACCTGGAGCGTGCCAACCTGGACAAGCTCCGCGGGGTGTTCCCGGAGTGCTTTGCCGAGGGCAAGCTGGACATTGACAAGCTGCTGGGGCTGTGCGGGGAGTACATCGACAACGATTTTGAAAAGTACCGCTTCGAGTGGAAGGGCAAGGCGGAGTGCCTGCGGCTGGCACAGAAGCGGTCCGCCGGGACGCTGCGGCCCTGCCCCGGGGAGAGCGTGGACTGGGAGCACACCCGGAACCTCTACATAGAGGGGGACAATCTGGAGGTTTTGAAACTGCTCCAGACCGCCTACTACCGCAAGGTGAAGATGATCTACATCGACCCGCCCTACAACACGGGGAACGATTTCGTCTACGCCGACGACTTCGCCGACCCCCTGGCCCGGTACAGGGAGGTCACCGCCCAGACCACCAAGTCCAACCCGGAGACCATGGGCCGGTTCCACACCAACTGGCTGAA
>CAJTZL010000139.1 GCA_910583695.1 uncultured Oscillibacter sp. | reverse complement strand
GGGAGCGGGCTCCCCCTTGAGAATCCCCTGCCTCCAGTGACGCCGGTCACTGGAGCCGCCGCCCAGGGCGGCGGGAGTCTTGGTATTTTCCTGACGCGCCTGTCGTCAGGAAAATGATTTCAAGTTTTTCTCCGCTTGGCGGAGAAACCAGGGGCTCCGGCCCCTGGACCCCGAGAGGAGGACGGCATGGCAAAGGAAAAAGAACGCTTTGTGACAGCCTGTCAGGAGAATACGTTTGGTGTGGAGGCCAGGGTTCTTGTGGACCGGGTCACTGGGGTAAATTACCTCTTTGCCAGGTTCGGCGGCGGGAGCGGAGGCGCCGGGCTGACGCCCCTCCTGGACCGGGAGGGCAAGCCCATCCTTACAACGATATCGGACGGGGAATGACATGAAACTTTTATTCATTGACGGCTGTATCAGCCAGCGGGGACCGGACTCCCGGACCCGCGCCCTGGCAAATGCCTTTCTCTCCGCCTTCCGGGAGTCCCACCCCGGGGCGGAGGTGGAGACTGCGGCCCTGGAGGCGCTGGATTTGAAGCCCTTCCTTCCCGCCGCCCTGAACCGGCGGGACGAGCTGGCCGCCGTGGGGGCCTTCGGCGCGCCGGTGTTCGATCTGGCCCGGCAGTTCCAGGCGGCGGACAAGATCGTTGCCGCCGCCCCCTTCTGGGACCTGAGCTTCCCGGCGGTGATGCGGACCTACATAGAGCACATCTCCGCCAACGGCCTCTGCTACCACTACGAGGCCGACGGCTGCCACGGGGACTGCCGGGCGGACCGGCTGGCCTACCTGACCAGCGGCGGGGACTTTGAGCAGCCCGAGAGCCTGGGGGTCCTGTACTGGAAGCAGCTTGCGAAAATGTTCGGCATCCCCCGGTTCGACTATGTCTTTGCCGGAGGACTGGACGTGGACCCGGCCAAGACCCCGGAAATCATGGACGCCGCCTGTGAACAGGCCCGGGCCCTGGGGCGGAGCTTCTGACATGGCGCCGAAGATTGTCTGCGTCGTGGGCCCCACCGCCTGCGGCAAGACCACCCTGGGCGTCCTGCTGGCCAAAAAATTCGGCGGCGAGGTGGTCTCCGCCGACTCCATGCAGATCTATCGGGGCATGACCATCGGCACCGCCGCCCCCACAGAAGAAGAGATGGACGGCGTGCCCCACCACATGATTGCCGTGGCGGACCCCGCGGAGCAGTGGTCCGCCGCCCGCTACGCCCAGGAGGCCGTCCCCGTAATCGACGGCATTTTGGCCCGGGGGAAGCTGCCCATTCTGGTGGGGGGCACCGGCCTCTGGATAGACGCGGTGGTAAAGGGCCGTGTCTTCGCGGCGGGCTGTGCCGGAGGCGCCGTGCGGCGGGAGCTGGAGGCACGCCTGGCGGCGGAGGGCATTGAGCCCTTGCTCCGGGAGCTGCAGCAGGCGGATCCGGCGGCGGCGGAGCGGCTCCACCCGGCGGACGTGAAGCGGATCCTGCGGGCCCTGGAGGTCTACCGGGAGACCGGGAAGACCATCACCGCCCACAACCAGGAGACGGAGGCCCTGCCCCCCCGGTACGACGCCGTGTGGATCGGCCTCCAGTTCGCCGACCGGGCGGACATGAAGGCCCTCATTGACCGCCGGGTGGACCGCATGGCGGAGGCGGGCCTTCTGGAGGAGGTCCGGGCCCTGCTGGGCCGGGGGCTTCCCCGGAATGCCACGGCCCTCCAGGCCATCGGGTACAAGGAGTTTCTGGACGTCCTGGAGGGAACGGCCGCAGAGGCGGAGGCCCTGGCGGAGGTGAAGCTCCGCTCCCGGCAGTACGCCAAGCGGCAGCTGACCTGGCTGCGGCGGAATCCGGCCATCCACTGG
>CAJTZL010000138.1 GCA_910583695.1 uncultured Oscillibacter sp. | reverse complement strand
AGGTAGACCTTCGACCCTTGAACCTGATGCGGATAATGCCGCCGGAGGAAGTCGTAGGAAACGCTACTTTTTTCAGGGGGCATCGTATTCAGATGCCCCCTGTTTTTTGTTGCCAATCAGAGAAAGGGAGTAAAAAACCATGTTTGAACCGATTTTTGAGAATGTCCGCCAGAAATCCCCCCTGGTCCACAACATCACCAACTATGTCACCGTGAACGACTGCGCCAATATGCTGCTGGCCTGCGGCGGCTCGCCCATTATGGCGGACGACCCGGAGGATGCCGTGGAGATCACCGCCATCTGCGGTGGACTGAACATCAACATTGGAACCCTGAACCAGCGCACCATCCCGGCCATGCTCGCCGCCGGGAAGCGGTCCAATGAGCTGGGCCATCCTGTGGTGCTGGACCCGGTGGGGGCGGGGGCCTCCACCCTGCGGACGGATACCGCCCTTCGGCTGCTGAACGAGGTAAAGTTTGCGGTGATTCGGGGCAATATTTCCGAAATCAAAACCCTGGCCCTGGGCAGCGGCACCACCAAGGGTGTGGATGCCGATGTGGCGGACAAGGTGACGGAGGAGAACCTGGACGGGGCTGTGGCTTTCGCCAAAGACTTTGCCCGGCGGATCGGAGCGGTCGTTGCCGTCACTGGGGCCATTGACATTGTAACGGACGGGGAGCGGGCCTTCTGCATCCGCAACGGCCGTCCGGAGATGGCCTCCATCACCGGCACCGGCTGCCAGCTCTCCGCCCTGACGGCGGCCTTTGTCACCGCCAATCCGGATTGTCCCCTGGAGGCCACGGCCGCCGCCGTGTGCGCCATGGGCCTGTGCGGGGAGATCGCCCACCGGCGGCTGACCGAGTTGGACGGCAATTCCTCCTATCGGAACTACATCATCGACGCCATGTACCGCCTCACCCCGGCGGAGCTGGAGAGGGGAGCCAAGTATGAAGTGCGATAAGCGGCATATGCTGCTCTACGCCGTCACCGACCGGGCCTGGACCGGGAAACAGACCTTGTATGAGCAGGTGGAGGCGGCGCTGAAGGGCGGCGTGACCTGTGTGCAGCTGCGGGAGAAGGAACTGGACGAAACGGCCTTCCTCCAAGAAGCGAAGGAGCTGTGCGCCCTGTGCCGCCGGTATGGCGTCCCCTTCCTTGTAAATGACAACGTGGAAATCGCCATCGCCTGCGGGGCGGACGGCATCCATGTGGGCCAGGAGGACCTGGCGGCGGGCGAGGTCCGCCACCGGGTGGGGGACGATATGATTCTGGGCGTCTCCGTCCACACGGTGGAGGAGGCCTGCCAGGCTGTCCGGGACGGCGCGGACTATCTGGGCCTGGGGGCGGTGTTCCCCACCAGCACCAAGACCGATGTGGAGCAGATGTCCAACGAAACCTTGCGGGCCATCTGCGACGCGGTGGATGTGCCCATTGTGGCCATCGGCGGCATCAACCGGGGCAACATCCTCAGGCTGGCCGGCAGCGGCGTGGACGGCGTGGCTCTGGTGTCGGCCATCTTCTCGGCGGAGGACATTGAGGGGGCCTGCCGGGAGCTGCGGGCGATGTCAAAGGAAATGGTGGGCCTATGAGGATTCGCGGCGCGATTTTTGATGTGGACGGCACGCTGTTGGACTCTATGTTCATCTGGGACACCATTGGAGAGACCTATCTTCGCTCCATCGGGTATCAGCCGAAAGAGAATTTGAACGAGACATTCAAGAATATGAGTCTGCACCAGGCGGCCCGCTACTACCAGACCGAGTATGGCGTGACACAGAGCATCGACGAGATTATGGACGGAGTCAACGCTATGCTGGAGCGGTATTACCGCTTCGAGGTCCCGTTGAAACCAGGTGTGGCAGAACTCCTGGAGCGGCTTCGGCAGGACGGCGTCAAGCTGTGTATTGCCACCGCTACCGACCGGCATTTGGTGGAGGCCGCGCTGGACCGGTGCGGAGTGCTGTCCTGTTTCGGTGAGATCTTCACCTGCAATGAGGTGGGGCATGGCAAGGACGAGCCGGACATTTTTGAGG
>CAJTZL010000137.1 GCA_910583695.1 uncultured Oscillibacter sp. | reverse complement strand
GACCGGCAGTATATTTTGACGGAGGACGTGGTGACGGAGCGGCGGTATTACATCGAGACGGACACCTGGACCGACGGCGAGGGCAACACCCATTCCAGCAGCTACCGCGTGTACTACGATTACTATATTTGCACGGTGACGCTGAAAAACGAGGACCTGTCCCACCTGCCCATTTACATCATGAGCGGGGAGCAGCTTTCCCGGTACGCACTCTACATGGCCGCCCTGGGCAACCGGCCCGACCTGTTCCCCAATTCCGGCTATGTGGACAAGTACATCACCAACCCACCCCAGCCCTACGACGTGCCGGAGCAGTATCTTTCCGATCCCGACTTTGCCGCCCTACTCACCGAGGCGGAGAAGTACCTGGGCTACCCCTACGTCTGGGGCGGCAGCTCCCCGGCCACGTCCTTTGACTGTTCCGGCTTCCTGTCCTATGTGCTGAACCAATGCGGCTGGGACGTGGGCCGCCTGGGGGCCCAGGGGCTCTATAACTACTGCACCCCCGTCAGCTCCCCACGGCCCGGCGACCTTGTATTTTTCCGCTACACCTACGACGCGCCCAACCCGGACGGCGTGACCCACTGTGGGCTCTATGTGGGAGACGGAATGATGCTGCACTGTGGGGACCCGGTGCAATTTACAAGTCTGAATACAAGCTACTGGCAGTCCCATTTTTACGCCTGGGGGCGTTTACCATGATGAAGGAGGTTTTGAATGGCAGTCAGCAAGAGCGCGAAAATTTGGGCCGAGATGGAGAAAGTCAAGGCCAAGATCAACGAGCAGCAGGCCCGGCTGAAAGAGCTGGAGCAGAAGCACCGGGAGGCCGAGAATGAGGAGATCGTGGACATCGTGCGGGGCATGAGCGTGTCCCTGGACGAGCTGCCCGCCCTCCTGCGGCAGCTCCGGGACGGCTCTGGACACGGTGTCCAGAAGCCCGGCGAGAGAAAGGAG
Source organism: uncultured Oscillibacter sp. (assembly GCA_910583695.1). Taxonomy (GTDB): domain Bacteria; phylum Bacillota; class Clostridia; order Oscillospirales; family Oscillospiraceae; genus Oscillibacter. The sequence goes on along the minus strand of CAJTZL010000137.1, from coordinate 1,163 downwards.
GAGACATAATGAAAAAATCCCGTATGCTGGCGGCGATGCTCTGCGCCGTCCTGATGGTGGGGGTACTCACCGTTCCCGCCTACGCTGGCGGCGGCGACGAGGGCGGCGAGTATGTCCCCTGGGTAGGGCTGGAGCCTGTGGACCCCCTGCCCGTGGAGCAGCCCCAGGAGCCCAAGCCGTTCACCCCGGAGGGGACGGGGACGGTGCTGGACAACGCCACGGACCAGGACGGCAAGGAGTTTTTCACCATCACCACGGCGGACGAGGCGGTTTTCTACCTTGTGATAGACCGGCAGCGGGGCGCGGAGAACGTCTATTTTCTCAACGCCGTCACCGCCTCCGATCTGCTGGCCCTGGCGGAGCCTGGGCAGGAGCCGGAGGCCCCGCCCCCTGTGGCGGAGCCGGACCCGGAGCCCGAACCGGCCCCCGAACCGGAGCCGGAGCCCCAAAAGTCCGGCGGGGCCGGGATGCTCCTGGCGGCCCTGGCGGTGCTGGCTATCGGCGGCGGGGCCGGGTGGTACTTCAAGATTTACCGCCCCAAACAGCAGAAAGCGGCGGAGCCGGAGGAGGATTTTTCCGAGTATGACGAGCCGGAGGACTACGACGACGCGCCCCCCTGGGACGTGGACGACGAGGACGAGGGAGGGGACGAGTGAACTTCACTGACAGCCCCTACGAGCCCTTTATGAAGCAGCCCACCTACCACCGGCCCCCGGAACCCACCCCGGCCCCCAGGGGATCGGAGTGCGAGGGGTGCCCCTACTGGCGGGGTCTGCGGTGCGTGACCTGCTTCCGGGCCTATCTGCGGAGCCGGGCCGGACCCGGCGGGGGGAGGTGACGGCATGGAGCAGCGGGAGCTCACCCGCGAGGAGCGGGCGGCGATCCGGGCCCTGGTGGTGAAGTGGTGCGCCAATTATGACCGGGCCGTGGGATGCTTGCCTTTGGACTGCGAGTGCTATATGCTGGGGAAAACCTGGACGGGGCCCCTATGCCGCTACTTCCGGGCGGCGGTTCTCCCTCTGGACCCGTTGCTGGAGGCCGCCCTCACCGCCCCCGGACCCGTGGAGACGCGGGCCTGCCCCCTCTGCGGGCGGCCCGCTCTCCTGGACGGGCGGCGGCGCTACTGTTCCCCCGCCTGCGCCCAGGCCGCCCATAGGAAACAG
>CAJTZL010000136.1 GCA_910583695.1 uncultured Oscillibacter sp. | reverse complement strand
GAGCTCCAGACGTCGGCCCCGGCGGGGCGGCGGACGTACATTGTGAAGGACGTGCGGCTGTTTTTGAACAGCGTGGACCGGGGACTGCGCATCGTCCGGGAGGCGGGAGTGGAGGCCCGGTGCCTCCGGGAGGACACGGAGGAAGAAATTGTCATGACCATCCGGATTCCCCGGAGGCCGGGGAGCGGAAGCTCTCCCGGCTGAGTCGCCGATTTCTTGTTACTATATTGTAATCACTTTTTCCGGAAAACTGTGTTAGAATACCCTGAGAGAGAAACGGCCTCCGGTGTGCGGGGCCGAAAAGGAGGGCTTCATGGGACAGATGATCAATGAGGCGGCCGCCGGGGGAAGCGTGAAGAAGGGCTCCGCCGCCCCGGTGGTGATCGCCTTGGCTCTGACCGCCGCCATTATGGCGGGGGCCTATGCCGGGCTTTGCTACTGGGCGGGCTCCCGGACAACCTTTTACCCCAAAGAGACCATCAGCGGCGTAAACGTGGGGGGCCTGACGGTGGAGCAGGCGGGACAGGTGCTGGCCGGCTCCCTGCCGGGGCGGGCCCTGACCGTCTCCCCGGTTCAGACAGCGGAGGCGGAGGGCTGGCTTCCCGAGGCGGCCGGGGCCTCCATCACTCTGGGGGAGCTGGGCTATACGGCGGAGCAGTGCCCCGGCATCGCCCAGCGGCATTTTGACGAGCAGGCCGCCGCCCCCTTCCTCAGCCGGGGGGCCCGGGTGCTGTCCATCCTCACCGACAGCGAGGGAGACGGCCTGACGGCCCAGGACCGGGACGAGGAGATCTTTCGGGAGGGCGTGGCCCGGCTGGCGGAGGAACTGGCCATGGAACCGGTGGACGGCAGCTTTACGGTGCTGGACGACGAGATCCTGCTGACCAAGGAGGCCAACGGCCGCTCCGTGGGCGAGGAGGGGCTGGCCCTGGTGCTGGAGAGCGCCGCCGCCTCCGGGGAGACGGAGGTCCAGGTGGACATGACCACCCACCCCGCCCAGCCCCTGTCCATTCAAACCGTTCACGAGGCCGTGTCCGGCGAAATGGAGAACGCCCGGTACGACAAGGAAACCGGCGGCATTCTGCCGGAGAAGCGGGGGGCCTCCTTTGAAACCGGGTCCGCCCAGCGGCTTTTGACCGCCGCCGCCCCGGGGGAGACCGTGGCCGTTCCCGCTGACATCCGGGAGCCGGAGATCACGGCGGAGGAGCTGAAGGCCGTCCTCTTCCGGGACCTGCTGGGGGAGTGTACCACCCACGTGGGGGGCACCGCCGCCCGGGTCAGCAACGTGAAGCTGGCCTCCGCCGCCTTTGACGGGACGGTGCTCAACAGCGGGGACCTGTTCTCCTACAACGAGACCGTGGGCCAGCGGACGGAGGCCAAGGGCTACAAGGCCGCCCCCGCCTACGTCCAGGGGGAGACCGTAGACGAGATCGGCGGCGGGGTGTGCCAGCCCTCGTCGACGCTGTATTACGCCTGCCTGCTGGCCAATATGGAAATCACGGAGCGCTATGCCCACCGGTATATCCCCGCCTACATCACCCGGGGCATGGACGCCACGGTTTCCTGGGGCGGGCCGGACTACAAGTTTACCAACAACACGCAGTATCCCGTCAAGATTACGGCGAAATACGACAAGGGCTACCTCACCGTTCAGCTCTGGGGCACCAGGACCGACGACCTGACGGTGAAAATGACCTACGAGACCCTGTCCACCACCCCCTTTGAGGAGGTGGAACAGCTGGACCCCTCCCTGGCCTCGGGCCAGCGGCAGGTAAAGGTCACGCCCTACACCGGCTACCGGGTAAAGACCTACCGGAACATCTTCGACGGCAGCGGGAATCTGATTTCCAGCGACGTGGAGGCCATCAGCGACTATAAGCACCGGGACCGTCTGGTGCTGGTGGGGCCCCCCAAGGAGGAGGTTCCGGAGACGGGAGGCACGCTGCCCGGAATTCCTGCCGCGCCCTCGGAGCAGACGCCCGCCGCCCCCGGAAATGCGGAGCCCAGCGTCCCGGCCGCGGGACCGGCGGAGGTTCCCGCCGAACCGGAGCCCCCGGCGGAACCGGCGGAGCCCCCGGCTATCGTGGTTATTCCCCCGTCGGAGGAATGAGGGGAAAACGCCAAAGTCAAAGCCTCCGGCTAAGCCGGAGGCTTGAATAAGCCCTAGAAGGGCATGATACGGACGAA
>CAJTZL010000135.1 GCA_910583695.1 uncultured Oscillibacter sp. | reverse complement strand
CCAGGGGGCCGTTCAGCTCGGCAAGCATGGCCTCGCACCGCTCCGTCAGGTGGGTCTTGTCCCCGATGATGGTCTGCATAGCGTCCCGCAGGGTGGGAAGAACAAAGCTGCCCTCCATTGTCAGGACATAGTTTTTCCTATCTCCCACCCCAAAACTGTGCGTACAAGTTCTGGCGAACAAGACCTCCGCACATTGTTCCTTTTCGCCAAGCTGGGTCTTGAAGTCCACATAATCGTCAATGATAGAGCGGATTTCATCTGCGATTTTCCAGCGCGCTTTCCGTGCCTCCACCTGTGCCTGATATTCCGGGTAATGTTCTTTTTCAGCCCGGTTCAGATAGCGGTCGGCGGCAATCAGTTCCCCGATGCGCTTCTCCACCTTGGCCCAGGACAACAGGAATTTGCCGTCAGGGTCGCTGTAATTGCGGGAAATGGTGATACCCTTGCCATCGTGATCTTCCCAATAGCCGCTGCCGGGGATGGCGTCGGAGCGTCCGCCAATGCCATACTCATCCCGCAGGAATTTGATATTTTCCTGCTTGCCCTCATTTTTCTGGAATTGCTCAAAAATGCGGTACTTCCCCTCGGATACGCCGCTCCCGCCGCACAGGATATAGTCAATGGCCTCCTGGGGAATGGTAAAGGCCGAAGCCTTTTCCGCTTCGGCCTGTTCAATGAAGGAGATTTGCTCCGCTTCGCTGGGGAGGGGGCGCTCATCCGGGGCAAGCCACTGGTCAAGCAGGATCATCCCGTAAATGGAGTCAGCCACGGTTGGCCAGCGCATGAACACCTCCCTCTCACGGGAGAGGTACGCCCCGCGCCAGAGGGTCAGCACATCGTCCCACGCCCGATACCCGGCCCGCTGTCCATTGGACAGGATCATCTCAACGTAGGTGTTATTGAAAAAGGACTTGATAAAATCGCCGCGCTCCTTGCGGCCTGGATGGTCGGCAAAGAAGGCGGCGATTTCCGTTCTGTGGTCTTTCAGGGCGTCGCAGGTGCGGAGCAATTCGCTTTTTTCGCCGTCCTGGTAATAGTAGTCCATGTCAGAACGGGCGTTAAAGTCGTGATGCCTGACTTCAAGCCCGGTCGGGCCAGCCGTTGACGGGGCGGGCGGGGGCTGCTGTTCTTCCCCGGCGGGGAGGGTGCCGCTTACACGTCGGTGTAGATCAGCTCCGCCAGTGCCACTTCCTCCGCCGCTGCCCGGATGTTGTTCATCAGCCCCACCCACTTCATTTCGTCGGACGCTTTCAGTTCTTCCGTCACGCCCTGTTCCCGCGCCATTTGCGCCGTCAGCCGCTCCACCATCTCGGTGGCCTCCCGGTCGATCTTCTCCAGATGGGCGTTCAGTCTGCCGCTCAACTGCATCCCCGTGTAGTAGCCGTTCCTGTGGCTTTTGAGGTAACTGCGCCGCAGCATCCCATATTTTCCCACCTTCGGGGCCTCCGGCGCTTCCAAGTTGGGCAGGCGGTAGTCGCCCTCCGTCCGATACGTCAGTTCCATGTTCAACGCTCCTTTCACGTTTTACTCTGCCGTCATTATACCGCCTGTCGGCGTTTCCGGCAAATGTGCGATTTTGCTCTTGTTCCTCCCGGTACAGATTCCGTACCGTGCTGGCAATTTCCCGCAAAGGCATTTCGGAAATGTCGCTGACAGCGCCGCCCAGGATGGACAGGGTTTCCGGGGTATTGAAGTCGTAGATATGGGCAAAATCTTCACCGCTGAAATAGTCCTGGGGGTCGATGCCGCAACGGGTCAGCATGATATAGGCCACGCTGTTTTCCAGCAGGCCCTTGAACCACTGCTCCGTGTTGAGGTCGTCCAGTTCTTCCAGCAGACTGCCCTCTTTGACGCGACACAGCTCGGTGAAGTAGTCGCCAAAGTTGTCCTCCACGATGACCTTCGCCGTTTGCAGCAGGCACTCGGCAAAGTCGGACTTGTCGGCAAACTCGCCGTAGCTGTTCTCCAGCGCCTCCAACACCGGCCCCTCATACTGCGGCTTCATCCGCCAGATGGGGATGGTGCGCCCCTCCCGGCTGTTGGTGTCGGACATATCAAAGACGTGCCGCAGTTTATAGCCTTGGTCGGTATCCACCAGCAGGGCGATCCCCGTGGTGCCCCGGTTCACCCACCGCCCGTACTTGTTCCAGAACTCGATTTCAGCGCAGGCGGTGGCGTCCGGCTTTTGGGCG
>CAJTZL010000134.1 GCA_910583695.1 uncultured Oscillibacter sp. | reverse complement strand
GCCCACTCCGCCGCGTAAGCGGCGGGAGCGAGGGCCATAGTCAGCGCCAATGCCAGGGCGCAGACTGCGGTCAGTTTCTTCATCGTCGTTTCCTCCTCTACATTTTCATTTCCGGGGCGGGCGGAGCATCCTGGCTCTGGCCCTCCTGCTGGCGCTGTGGGATCTGAGCCAGAGTCTGCTGATAGGCGTCCAGCACTGCCTGATGGAACTGCTGGTGGAACTCCTTCGTACAGGGAAAGCAGATGTCCTTATAGCCGTCCCTGCCCTTGTAGCTGGGCATGGAGACGAAGGGGCCGTTGCTGCCCTCCACCACCTTGACGCCCCGGATAGCGAAGCACCCGTTCAGGTTGACGGAGGCGTCCGCCAGGACGGGACCGCTGGCGTGGAGGGAGTGGATTTTCACATCCACCTGCATGGGGAGGGTCTCCCGCTGAGATGTGAGGGCCGGGTCAGGGGCCTGTTTCATTGTCGGTTCCTCCTAAAAAATTTTTGGTAAAATGGAATTACTCCATGGTCATGCCGCCCATGGCGGGCCCGGTGTCCTGTTCCTGCTGGGGAGTGCGAAGCTCCTCCAGCTTCTCCCGCGCCCAGTCCGGCAGATACTGCTCATCCAGAACGCCAGCGAAGTCGGAGCGGTTCCAGCGGGTCTTTTCGCCGTCGCCCAGGCAGGTGGCGTAGACCGCCTGACCTCTGGCGTGGGGAGAACAGCCAAAGCCGCCTTCCGCCAGCCAGAGCATATTGCGGGGGTCCCAGCAGCTCTCCCGGAGCGTATCGGGACGCATCACCAGCACTTTGCCCTTGTAGTCCTGCTCCAGCGGGTTACCGGCACAGTGTTCCAGGCCGAACAGCCCCAGCGCCTGGTATGCGTCCCTGGCCTGTCCGATGAACGACTCCAGCAGTGCCGCGGCGGTATCCACCGCATAGCAGCGGTTATACTTGCCGTCCGGGGGAACGAAGGTTTTCCTGCCCCACTGGTAGGTCTCATCGCTGACCAGATGCTTGCAGACCGACTTACGGAACTCTTGCAGGGAGTTGGCGAGGACAAAGTTCACCCGCTTGAAGCCGAACTGTTCCAGCACAGACTGGGCGCAGCCCTCGGCCAGCGACTCGTCCGCCTCATTGAAATAATCCCGGACCGCCTGCTCAATGGCTCTGGCGCAGTCCACATTCACCCGAAAGCTGTCCTCGTGCATCTGCGTCTGCCTCAGACGGCGGGCGTCGGCGCGGGAGTAGGGGTACAGATAGGGAAAATCAGCCGCCATAGACGGTATCCTCCGCGATCAGATGCTCCTCCAGCCTGCCCAGGCAGGCGCCCACCACCATGAAGGTCTCCAGCAGATCCGCCGGAAGGTCCCGCAGGTCATAGCGGTGTTCCGCCGCCAGAACCGTGATGGTGTGGGCCTCCTCGTCCACCTCGGCGCACAGCTTGGCCCCATCGGGGATGCCGGCGGCCTCCCGCAGATACTCGTTCACCTGAACGGCTTCCTCCTCGAAGTCGTTGTAGGGGCAGCTGTCCTTATCACAGTCCTCACAGGGGCCGCAGACCTCCGACAGGTAGTGGAGCAGCTGGGCCGACGTGCTCGTGAGCTGTTGGACAACGGCCAGCAGCTCCGGCGCGCTCATCCGCCCTTTCAGCACCAGCATGGCCCCATCCAGGGTGTGGTACTCCACCTTGTCGCCGGCGTTGAACCCGGCCAGCCGTGCGGCGGTCACTGGAAGCAGGAGGCCCTTGGGTGTGATCTCTTTGATGAATTTCATGTGATATTCCTCCGTTTTCTGATTAAATTTCCTGCCCGAAATCAAACAGGTTCAGCTGTGTGGCGGCACGCTGCCGCTCGGTCATGTCGTAGTTGGCGATGAACACCTCGGCAAACTGGCAGTTGGGGTCGTACCGCTGCTTGATGTTGTTCAGCCGGGTGACCGCCTCGATCTGGATGCCGGGGGCATCGTACAGCTCCCGGACAAAGGCGTCGTCGTTGTAGGAGAGCAGGAACTTCCCCTCAATGGACAGAAGGGCGTCCCGCAGGCGGATGTGGTCCTTCTCTGTGAATCCGTCCTCCCCGATGTTCTGGTAGTACCCCTCTGTGGCGTGGTAGGGGGGATCGCAGTAAAAGAGGCTCACCGGGCGGTCATACTGCCGGATGAGCTTCTCAAAGTCCTTGTTCTCCACCACCACATCCTTCAGACGCCGGTGGGCCTGCTCAATAAGGGGGAAGTTGGCCCGCATATCGTGGGGCTGGCTGCCGTAGCTGGTGAG
>CAJTZL010000133.1 GCA_910583695.1 uncultured Oscillibacter sp. | reverse complement strand
CTGCCGAAGCTGGTTTCCCGCACGCCGTCCGTCTCCATCTCACAGCGGCCCAAGGCGTCAAAATCGGTGAAGCCGTCCAGTATGTCCAGGAGTTCATCCCCCGCTCCCGCGTAACGCAGGGCTTCCATGCCATACTCCCTTTCGCTGTCGGTCACCAGCTCGTAGTCATCGATGTCCATGGCAATAGTGCCAGCCTCATGGAACGAGCTTGGCCCCTCCACCTCCAGAACCGCGCCGAACACCTTCAGATCCTGGCTGGTCATTGCCCGGACGCATTGGGCCAGGGTGTTGGCGTCCTCCAGGCTGACGCTGTCCGTGGACAGAAGGTGCCCCCACGGGTAGCCGATCTCCACTTCCCGGATGACGGCACCGCTCAGATCGTCCAGCCGCAGAGCCGCTTTTGCCTGTTCCAGCTCATCCTCCGGGGCGGGCAGATCCAGCCGGACGGCACCAGCGGGGGAGGCCAGCGTGAGGGCGAAAGCAGGGCGTTTTTCCTCTTTCTGCGTCTGAACCACCTCCCGGCGCTTCACATACCCCTGTTCCGTATGGACGCCGCCCAGCAGCTTCCGCTGTTCCGCACCGATCTTGGCGTAGTCCAGATAGGGTTTGGCCTCCTCGGCAAAAATGAACTTGCCGGTGATGGGGGCGGTATCCACCAGGAAACGGCCCAGATCCTCGTCCGTTTTGATGCCGGGGAACAGCTCATAGCTGTCCAGGCTGCCCGCCACGCGCAGCACATCATCCAGGCATTTGGCGTGTGCCACCATCAGCGCCCCCGCAAAAACCTTCTGGGCCTCCAGATCCATGGCATCCACCAGCCCGGCCAGCTGGTTCAGCTTCCGGACGCCTTCTTCGCTGAACAGGGCGTCGCGCTCAAGGTGTCCGGCAAGGGCTTGCGCAGCCCCTTCGCCGCCGATGATCTGCGCGGGGGCCCAGCCGCCGAAGTCCTCCACGGCGAGCACCTCGTTTCTGACCTGATCCGTTTCCGCCGGGAAACTGATGTGGGCCACATCATTGCTGAACGGGCTTTTTGCTGCATGAAGCACCATTATTTCATCCCTCCCATCTCCCGCTGGTGCTGTTCCGCGGGATTGTCCCGCATCAATTCCTCCAGCGTCACGCTGCCGTGGTAGGCCACACAGCCCAGCTCGGTGAGCGCGATGTCTGTTTCCTGGATGAGCGGCCTGGCCATGAAATCAAATTGGTCCAGGTTCTCCGCCAGCTTGCGCACCTCGCTGGCATATTGGGGCCGGGCCAGCAGCACCACTGCTTCCAGTTTATTCCGCTGAGCCGTGGTCAGCGGCTCGATGGCCCGGCACAGGCCGTTGATCTCGTCAAGGCTGTCGCGGGCGAGACTGACCGCGGCGGACACCTGCGGGGGCAGATCGTCCGTGGTGATCTCCATCCTGAAGCCATCCTGACCCGCTACCGCCCGCTCCAGCGTCCGTTGGAGCTGCGTGTCCGTGCAGGGCAGGTAGAGATACCCGGCAGCTTCGCCGTTCGATTCGGATTTGATCTCGATCACCATCTGAGGAGGTTTATAGAGGTATGCCGGGAAATGCCGCCCATCGTAGAGCGGCTCCAGTTCCAGGCCGTTGTCATAGACCACGCCGTAGGGGGTGATCGTTCCTGCTTTGTTTTGGAGCAGATCCAGGGCCGCCATCCGGCCATCAACCTGGTCGTACTCTGCCGCAGGCATAGCACCGCCGTTTATGGTCAGGGCATGGCTTTTCCCAACCCGCTCCAGATCAGAGAAGTTGGTGATCACCGTGGCCTGCTGGCAGCAGAATGTCAGGTTGATGAAGTCCTTGATGCTGGACAGGTTCAATTTGAAGGCCATGGCTTCAAATTGGGCGTCCTCACCATCGGAAAAGCTGTCCAGCCGCTTGGCCAGATAATCCAGCTCGTCCACGTTGATGGCCTGGCCGTTCAGCCGTTTGAGGGTAGGGTATAACCCCTCCAGCCCCACCACCCGGCAGTCCTGGGCGGTAGGGGAGCCAACGCCAATGTCCTCCAGCATACGGATGACGAGGTCATAATCGCTGTCCGGGATGGGGAAGTGGATGGTGGCCTGCCCGTATCCCGGGCTGGCCTGGCCGCTGAGGGTTGCTTTGAAAATCATTCTGAAAAACTCCTTCCAAAATTTTTGTGCGATGGTGTGGCGGACAAATGACGCCGCCCCTCCATACGTGAAATTGGAGGGGCGGCAAGGCTGGCAGTCTCAAATTTTTATCACGTCCCGTCAACGATCCGTCTCCGAAACATAGGCCGGGCAGGTGAGGCACACGGTCTTGTTTGGCAGTTGATAGTGCTTGCCATTGAACAGGCGGGCA
>CAJTZL010000132.1 GCA_910583695.1 uncultured Oscillibacter sp. | reverse complement strand
ATCGGCAAGAAGATCCGGGAGGCCACCCTGGAGAAAATCCCCTATATGCTGGTGGTGGGCGACCGGGACGTGGAGAACCGGACTGTCTCCGTCCGTACCCGGGGCGGAGAGGACCTGGGTGCCATGAGCCTGGAGGCATTCGCCGTGAAGCTGCGGGAAGAAGTGGAGAGCAAGGTCATTTCGTAAACCAAATGTATAAACGCAAGGGACGTATCCGTTTCGGATACGTCCCTTTGTCATGCCGCACACTTATTTGTGAGGTACGTGCCAGATGTTGTCGGCATATTGGGCGATGGAGCGGTCGGCAGCGAAGATGCCGCTGCGGGCGATGTTGTGCAGGCTCATGCGGTTCCATTTGGCGGGGTCGGCGTAGGTTTCCACCATGCGCTTCTCCGCTTGGCAGTAAGCGTCGAAGTCCGCCAGGAGCAGATACTCATCGGCGGGGCTGCCGCCCATGCCCAGGAGGAGCCGCTGATAGAGGTCATCGTAAACCACGCCGTCCCGGAAGCCGGTGCGCAGGGCGTCCATGGCCCGGCGGAGCTTCTCGTCCCGGTTGTACCAGCGCTGGGGTACGTAGCCCTCCCGTCTCAGAGCGTCCACCTCGTCGGCGTGGAGGCCGAAGAGGAACATGTTCTCGTCTCCCAGCACCTCATGCATCTCCACGTTGGCGCCGTCCAGGGTTCCGATGGTCAGGGCGCCGTTCATCATGAATTTCATGTTTCCGGTGCCGCTGGCCTCCTTGCCGGCGGTGGAAATCTGCTGGCTGACCTCGCTGGCGGGCATCAGCACCTCCGCCAGGGAGACCCGGTAGTTCTCCAGGAAGACCACCTGGAGCTTATCCTTGCAGACGGGGTCATGGTCAATCTGGTCCGCCAGGGAGTTGATGAGGCGGATGATCCGCTTGGCCACCACATAGCCCGGTGCCGCCTTCGCGCCGAAGAGGAAGGTGTGGGGCTGGGTGACGGCATTGGGGTCATCCTTGAGTTTCTGGTACAGGGCGATGATGTGGAGCACGTTCAAAAGCTGCCGCTTGTACTCATGGAGCCGCTTCACCTGTACGTCAAAGATGGCGTCGGGGTTGAGAATGACGCCCCGGCTCCGCTTGGCGTGGACGGCGAAGGCCTCCTTGTTCTTCCGCTTGATCTCCGCCAGACGGTCCAGCACGCTCTGGTCGCCGGCGAAGGCGTCCAGCTTCTGGAGAACGGAAGCGTCGGAGAGGTAGGCGTCCCCGCCGGTGAGCTCCTTGATGAGGCCGTCCAGGCCGGGGTTGATTTCGCTGAGCCAGCGGCGGTGGTCAATGCCGTTGGTGACATTCTGGAACTTCTGGGGCTCCATGGTGCAGGCGTCCTTGAAGACGTCGTTCCGCAGAATGTCGGAGTGGAGGGCGGACACGCCGTTGACGGCCATGCCGCCGGCAATGCACAGGTTCGCCATGCGGACCTCGCCATCCCAGATGATGGCCATTTTCTGGGTCTTGGCGGGATCATGGTAGAAGTCCTCCACCCGCCTTTGCCAGCGGTTGGAAATCTCCTGGATGATCTGCCAGATACGGGGCAGGCGGCGCTCCATCAGGGTCTGGGGCCAGCGCTCCAGAGCCTCGGCCAGGACGGTGTGGTTGGTATAGGCCACGGCGTGGGTGGTGATATACCAGGCGTCGTCCCAGTCCATTCCCGTGTCGTCGATGAGGACCCGCATCAGCTCCGGAATCACCAGGGTGGGGTGGGTGTCGTTGATCTGGATGATGTTTTTCTCGTGGAAGTTTTTCAGCGTCCCGTAGGTATCCAGGTGCTTGGCGGTGATGGACTGGATGGTGGCGGAGACGAAGAAGTACTGCTGCTTGAGGCGCAGGGACTTACCCTCCACGTGGTTGTCCTCGGGGTAGAGGATCTTGGCGATGGATTCGGCCATGGCCTCCTCCTCCGCCGCCTTCAGGTATTCGCCCCGGCCGAAGAGGTCCATGTCGATGGCCTTGGTGGGACGGGCGTCCCACAGGCGCAGGACGTTTACGTGATCGGTGCCGTACCCGGCAATTTCCATGTCATAGGGCACCGCCTGGACAATGGTGGCGTTTTCGTTGACGGTGTGGAGGTGTCCGTCTGCCCAGAACTCCCGGACCGTACCGCCGAAGGAGACCATCTGAGCCTCGGCGGGCTTGGGCAGCAGCCAGGCCGCGCCCAGGTCCTTCCAGTGGTCGGGGAGCTCCACCTGCTGGCCCTCCACGATCTTCTGCTTGAAGAGGCCCAGCTCGTAGCAGATGGAATAGCCGGTGGCGGGAATCTCCAGGGTGGTCATGGAGTCCAGGTAGCAGGCGGCCAGACGGCCCAGGCCGCCGTTGCCCAG
>CAJTZL010000131.1 GCA_910583695.1 uncultured Oscillibacter sp. | reverse complement strand
TCCTGACCCGCTGCGGCCTGGACCCCAGCGAGTATTTGGAGGACGAGGACCTTGCGGGCATTGTCGAGTTTTCCACCCCCGCCGTCCTTCACCATTTGGGCAGCGCCGCCAGCAAAGTCTCCCTGGACCTTCTGGAAGAAATCGGCCGCGCCGTCAAGACCTATGACCGGGAACAGGCGAAAAATAAAGAAAAAAATATTGAAAAACCTCTTGCAAAATCGCCTGTGATCGACTATACTAAGGTCAAGGAAGAATTCAACACTGTAAAGTGTGAAAGTGAAGAAAGGAGCGTTACCCATGACGATGGAACTGACTTACAAGCAGGCGGGCGATTACCTGATTCCCGACCTGGCAGTGGACGGAGCGGAGGAACTGGAGGAAATGCCCCTGGGCAAGTACGGGATGCTGCGGGAGACATTTCTGGAGGAACACCACCCAGGGACGCACACCTCCATGCTGCTGACGGGGCGGCTGTACCCGCACCTGCGGGAGATCGACCGGCAGGCGAGGGAGCAGGTGGACCGGATGGTGGCCGACTTGAAGAAGCAGAACGGCGTGGACGAGGCGATGAAGGCCCGCGATCAGATGGGATGGGTCCAGGCGGTGAACAGCTTCACGGCTCAGGCGGAGGAAATGGTCTTGGCGGAGATCGTCTACAAGTAAATCCAGAGGGTGAACCGGCGGCGGGCGAACAGCCCGCCGTTTCTGCGTCTGTGGAGGAACCGCCCGTCCCTGGGGCGCCGGACCTCTCTCTGTTCTCCCTGTTCCCCACGGTGGAAGAACAGATTGAAAATATTGCCCAGGCCCAGGCGGAGGACCACCAGACGGCCCAGCAGCATATTTCTACCCCTGCCGGTCTTGTGCCGTCTGCGGTCATTGGCCGCGCCCTCACCTGCGGCGGCAACGAGAAGCACAGCATTGAGCGTATTGTAGCATTTTTCCAGAAGGGTCCCACCGGCTCCGATGCTGCCTCTTTTATGAAAAAGGAGTTTGGGGAGGGCGGCAAGGGCGTTACCATTGGCGGGCAGGAATATTCTCTGTGGTTTAACAGCGAGGGCTTCCGCATCGCGCCGGGACGGTCTGCATTTGGCCCTGGCAGCACACTCATATCCTGGGTGAGCGCCGCCGCTATGACCTCCAACCTCCTGCGGGATGGAACATTTGCTACGCAGGATAAAATTGACGCAGCTCCCGACAACGAAGTGCAGGAACTGGCGGAGAAACTGTGGTATCTCCGCCAGGATTTCAGCGACAGTGCAAAGAAACTGAACCTTATGCCCATCATTTCTCAGCACTTCTTGGGTAAAGGTTTCCCGGACGATACAAAGGAGATTTCTGAACTGCTGAAGCTCCCGGTTCACCGGCAGCAAATTTGGCGGGAAGTGGACGCATTTCTGGATAAGTACAGATTTAACTCGAACCTCCTGCGCTTTCATAAAATTCATGACCCGGTTTACCTGCTCACAAGTATCGACCGTTTATCTGCGGTAAAAGAGCAATATAAGGCGGTAGAGGGGTTCGCCCCGGCAAAGGCCAGCTTCATCACGGAGGACGAGATCACCCGCCTGCTGACCGGAGGCCCCAGCATTGCCGAGAGCAAGCTGCAAATATACTCCTATTTTGTCCAGGGCCACAACGCCAAAGAGTGCGCTGATTTTCTGAAAAGCAGCTATGGCGAAGGTGGACGCTGCTATACCGGCTATGACGAGAACTATGGCACCAAGGGAATCCGTTTCACACGTTCGGATGAGGAATCCGGCTATAAGGGCTATGATACGGTCACGCTGAACTGGAACCAGGTGCAAAAGCGTGTCCGAGCCTTGATTGACAGCGGGCAGTACCTCAACGATCAGGAAAAGGCGTATCTTCCGGCCTATGAGAAAGTAACCCTTGCCCAGAGGATTCACGCTTTCAACTACTATAAGCCGGACCCCGACCGGACCTATCCCCACGAGTGGGATTTTAACGCGGCGAAACGGGATATTCTGCCCCTGCTGGACAGCCCGGAACAGGTGGAGAAGATTTTCAACCGGATGTTGAGCGACTTTGCCCCTCTTTCGCCTGATACACCCCACTATACTGAAATGCAGCTCGCCCTACGGGATGTGGGGATGTATCAGAGGGGGGAATCTCCTTTGTTTACTCCACTGCCGGAGGCTGTCCTGGAGGCGGAGCGTCAGAAGAAACAGGCGGCAAAAGAGGCCAAGCGCGCGGCCCCCACGCCCCAACGCACACCTTCCGAGGCCCCGCCCGCTTCCGGCGACCGGCTGGCGGCTGTGGCCCGCGCCCTGGCGAGCAAACGGCGCACCCAGGCACAGGAGGACCAGAGCGGCCAATTCAGCCTGTTCTTCCCGGCAGCGCCCGCCCCGCTGGAACCGGAACCCTCTGCCCCTCCCCAGGCGGCA
>CAJTZL010000130.1 GCA_910583695.1 uncultured Oscillibacter sp. | reverse complement strand
TCCAGAAGGGAGGTCTTGCCGTGGTCCACGTGGCCCATGACCACCACCACGGGAGCCCGGGGGACCAGATCCTCCGCCTTGTCCTCGGAGACGTCGATGAGCTTTTCCTCAATGGTGACGACGACTTCCTTTTCCACCTTGCAGCCCATTTCTTCGGCGATGAAGGCGGCGGTGTCGTAGTCGATCATCTGGGGCAGGGAGGCCATGATGCCGTTTTTCATCAGGGCCTTGACCACCTCCGCGCCGGTTTTCTTCATCCGGCTGGCCAGCTCGCCCACGGAAATCTCGTCGGGAATCTGGACCTTGACGGGGGCCTTCTTGGCGATTTCCAGCTGGAGACGGCGCATCTTCTCCGCCTCGTCCTGGCGTCGCTTGTTGGAAAACACGGGGCCGCCCCGGCGCTGCTGACGCCCCTGGACCTTCTCCCGGCCGGAGCGCTGCTGGCGCTGCATCCGCTCTCCCTGCTGGCCGCCCAGGGTCTCCAGGCGCTCGTCGTACTTGGCAAGGTTCACGTCGCCGCCCTTCCGGGTGTCCACGATCTTCTTCTGGGGAACCCGGCTGGCGGGCTTCTGGGCGGCCGGCTGGCCCGGCTGCTGCCCGGCGGCAGAGGGCTGGGCGGGCTGGGGCCTTCCGCCCTTCTGGGGCGGGTTCCCGCCGGACTGGGGTCCCGGCTGGGGCCGCTGCTGGCCCTGGGCGGCAGGTTTTCCCTGCGCGGGCTGGGGTGCGGCCTTGCGCTCCTCCGCCGGGGCGGGGGCCGGAGCGGGCTTCGCCTCCTGGTAGGTCTCCTGGAAGATGACCTGAATGTCGGAAATGGCGTGATCCTGCGTCAGTCGGTCAAAGATGATGGACAACTCCCGGTCCGTCAGCACCTGCATGTGGTTCTTGGGGGCCGAACCGTACTTGGTCAGGATCTCCGTGATGGTTTTGGTGGGCAGGCCGAAGTCCTTCGCCACCTCATGGACTCTGTATTTTTCAATAGCCAAATAAAACACCTCGTTCTGTTCCTCTCCAGAAGCCCGTTTGAAAACCGGCGGACCCTCCGCCGGCTTTCAGACGGACTTGGGAGCGGAGAAATTTTATAAAAATGGGTGGGCCGGCAGGGCCCGGTCATCCGCGGCGGCACCTCAGTGCCCCCCGCCCTTGTTCCGGCCCCCGCCGTGGGGGGGCCTGGGTCCGGCCTTGCCTCCGTACCGGGGCGGACGGCCCGGCTTTCCGCTCTGGGGGCGGCCTTCGGCGGGCCTGGGTCCGCCGAAGGGGCGGTCCGGCCCTTCGCCGCGGGGGCGGCCTCCGGCGGATCTCTGCCCTCCGGGATGGTCCCCCTTCCGGGGACGGCCCTCTCCCGGCCTGCCGCCGTAATGGCGGCAGGTTCCGGCCCGCTCACCGCCCCAGGGGCGGGGCTTCCCGGACCGCCGGTCTCTCGGGCCCCCCTCCGGGGCTCGGGGACGGTCCCCCTCCCGGCGGAATCCGGGGGGACGGCGGTCCCGCTCCTTGGGCGGCGGGTCCTTTTTCGGCGGGTCCCGGCGGGGGGCGGCCTTCCGCTCCGCGGCCCGGCGGCGCTTCAAGTCCATCCGGGCGGCGGCCTCGCCGTACCGTTCCGGGTTCAGCCGGGCCAGCCGCTCCGCCACGGCGGCGGCAAGGCCCAAATCCGTCAGGGCCGCGATGGCGGCGCTGCCCCGGCCCAGGGCTCCCCCCAGCTCCTCCTTGGAAACGGGGAGCGTCAAATGGAGGCAATGGCCCTCCTCCGCCAGATGCTCCGCCCGGCGCAGGGTGTTCCCCGCCGCGTCGGCGGCGGTCAGCAGCAGCCGCGCCTGTCCGGCCTTGGCCGCCAGGGCCGAGGGCTCCTCGCCCACGGCCAGCCGCCCGCCCCGGAGAGCCAGGCCCAGCAGAGATAAAATTCCGTTGTTTCCGCTCATGTCCCGCCTCCCAGCTCCGCCTCCATGGCGTCGTAAACCTCCGGGGGGATGGCGGTCTCAAAAGCCCGCTCCAGGGCCCGGGACTTCCGGGCCTTTTTCAGGCAGGCCGCATCCGGGCACACATAGGCCCCCCGTCCGGGCTTCTTTCCGGTGAAGTCCAGGCTCACCGCCCCCTCCGGGGAGCGGACCACCCGCAGAAGGGCCTTCTTATCCTTCATCTCCCGGCAGCCGACGCACTGGCGCTGGGGAATCTTTTTCACCTTGGGCACCCGGGTCCCCCCTTTCTCTCCAAGCGGCGCACCGCCGCGCAAACCTTATTCCGCAGAGTCCTCCAGGGTCTCTCCGCCTGCCGGGCGCTCCCCCTCCGCAAGGTCCTCTTTCTCCGCATCCTCCGAAGCCGCCGGGCTCTCCATGGGGAAAAGCTCCTCGTCCTCCCCAGGCTGATAGCTCTGGGGCTTGATGTCGATTTTATAGCCGGTGAGACGGGCCGCCAGCCGGGCGTTCTGGCCCTCCTTGCCGATGGCCAGGGACAGCTGGTCGTCGGGCACCAC
>CAJTZL010000129.1 GCA_910583695.1 uncultured Oscillibacter sp. | reverse complement strand
TTTGTTCGCTTCTTCCGGCGCTTCCCGGTCCGGCGCTCCAGTTCAGCCAGGCCTTGTCCTCTATCGTTACCATGTGATATTTTAACTGCATATCCCTGCCCCCTCCCTGTTCTTATTATACCATATTTCAGGCTCTTGGGGGGGACTTTGTCAACAGCTCCACCATGGGCCGTAGCGCCATCCATACCACGGAGCAGTTCAAGGCCAGCCCAGGCAGTGTGCTGCTGGCGGCGGGGGCCGCCTGGGAGGGCTTTGACTTCCCCGGCGACTGCGTGTCCCTGCTGATCATCCCCCGCCTGCCCTTCGCCGTCCCAGACGCTCTGAAGGAAAAAGAGCGGGAAAATCATCCCAGTCTCCGGTTGTTCATCCGAGCGGTGGTGGTGCCAGAGATGCAGATCAAACTGAAGCAGGGCTTCGGGCGGGCCATCCGCACCGAGACAGACACCTGTGTGGTGGCCATCCTGGATGAGCGGGCCGCCAAGGGCAAGCGCTACAGCAAGGATGTGCTGGCCGCCCTGCCGGAGATGCCGGTCACCGACAGCCTGGAGGATGTGGCGCGGTTTATTCAGCAGGTAAAGGGGCCGGACTATTTCCGGGAGGCATCCGCATGATCGACACAAAAAGCGAACTGCGGTATATCCTGCTGACACGACTGCTGGAAAAGGCCGCCTCCGCTGGCCTGTTGACCCTGGAGGAACTGTACGCCGCCAAACGGCTGGCGCGGGATAAATACCGCCCCCAGACTGTTTGGGAATAGTGATAGCTATTCCCGCCAAGGTGTGGTAGTGTTGTCGGTACCCAGAGGAAAGGAGGCCGCGCCAGATGAGCAAAAACATCACCATCATCCCGCCCAGCGAGGGCAGGCCCGATGTTCTTCGGGTGGCGGCGTACTGCCGTGTCAGCACCGCGCTGGAGGAACAGGAGTCGTCCTACGCCTCCCAGATCCGCAGCTACACCGAGCTGATCAGCCAGCATGAGGGCTGGGAGCTGGTGGACATTTACGCCGATAAGGGCATCACCGGCACAAGCATGAAAAAGCGGGTGGAGTTCAAAAAGATGATCGCCGCCTGCAAACGGGGCAAAATCGACCTGATCCTCACCAAGTCCCTCTCCCGCTTCGCCCGGAACACAGTGGATTCCTTGGAGGTGGTGCGAATGCTCCGGGCCAACGGCATCGGCGTGATCTTCGAAAAGGAAAATATCAATACTTTGACCGAGTCCAGCGAGTTCCTGCTCACCCTATTCAGCGGCTTTGCCCAGGCGGAGAGCGAGTCCATCAGCAAAAACGTGATCTGGGGGATTCAAAAGAGCCGGGAGGCGGGAAACGTCCCCTTCCAGTACCAGAAGCTGCTGGGCTACCGGCGGGGGCTTGACGGTCAGCCGGAGGTCGTGCCAGCGGAGGCGGAGGTCGTGAAACGCATCTACCGCCGTTATCTGGACGGGTGCAGTCTGTGTCAGATCAAGAGGGAGCTGGAGGCGGATGGCGTACCCACTGCCAGTGGTATCCGAAGTTGGACGTATCAGGTGATACGCAATATCCTGACCAATGAGCGCTATATTGGCGACGCCCTTCTGCAAAAGACTTACACCACCGACTGCATCAGCAAGACGGTGAAGAAAAATCAGGGTGACCGTCCTATGGTCTATGTGGAGCGAAACCACCCCGCTATTGTCTCCAAAGTGATGTTTTATCAGGTGCGGGAGGAGATGACCCGCAGGTCCAGCAAGCGGAAGGTGATGCAGAAAACCGGAAAGACCGAGCAGGGCAAATACTCCGCCAAATACGCCTTGTCCGAGCTGCTGGTGTGCGGAGAGTGCGGTACCCCCTACAAGCGATGCACCTGGGCGCGGAACGGTAAAAAGCGGATCGTCTGGCGATGTGTGTCACGGCTGGAGTTCGGCACGAAATACTGCCATGATTCGCCCAGCATGGATGAGGACAAGCTACATCAGGCCATTCTGGAGGGCATCAATGAATTTGTCCAGGCAGGGCAGGGCCTTGGCGATGAACTGCTGGATCTCGCCAGTATCGTCCAGCAGGGCGGCAGTGCGGATGGCATCGACCCGCTGACCCTTCGCAACCGCCTGGATGTGCTGACCGCCCAGCAGGCGGAGCTGCTGGACAAGGTCCTGGAGGACATGGAGAACGAGGAACTGAACGCCCAGCTCAAGGCGACCATGGAGGAGAAACAGGCAATCCTGGGGCGGCTTGGCGCGCTCCAGCAGGACGAGGAACAGCGGGCCGGTCAGGAGGCCAGACTGCGGGAGCTGGCGGAATGGCTGAAGCAGCAGAAGTCCGAATTTACTGAATACGATGATACCATCACCCGCAGGTATGTGGAGAGGATCACTGTTGTGGATGCCGAAACCATCCGTATCAAATTCAAATATACCGACGTTGAGATCGACAGGACGATTAGAAAATAACAGGAGAATACACCATGGAAATTTATATCACGGGAGACCTCCACGGGGATCTCCGCCGTTTCCAGCCGGAAATCTTCTACGAGCAGGAGGGCCTTACAAAAGAGGACCTCGTACTGGTGGCAGGTGACTTCGGCTGTGTGTGGCACGGCG
>CAJTZL010000128.1 GCA_910583695.1 uncultured Oscillibacter sp. | reverse complement strand
TCCATCGGCACCGCCGGCGTCTCCGGCGCGGGCATGATCATGCTGGCCATGGTGCTGGAGGCCCTGGGCATTCCCGTGGCCTACATCGGCCTCATCGTGGCGGTGGACCGGATCTTCGACATGGGCCGCACCTGCCTGAATGTCACCGGCGACATCGCCTGCTCCGTCTGCGTCACCAAATGGGAGGGCAGGAAGAAATAAGCCTGTCCAAGGAAGCGTCGAACCGGGGGACCCGATTTGGGTCCCCCGGTTTTTTTGAGAAAATTTTCAGGTTCGTGAGATATTATGCCCTTGTAAAGGATATCCCCAGCAGAAGGGCCCTTCCAAACCAACTTACGAAGGAGGTGAGACGCATTGACGGACCAGCGGTTCCGGGAGGCCGTGGAGCTTTACGGCGACATGGTGTTCCGGCTGGCGTACAGCTACCTGAAAAACCGGGCGGACGCAGAGGATGTGATGCAGGAAACCCTGCTGAAGCTCTACTTGGAGCCAAAGGATTTCGAATCCCCGGACCATGAGAAGCACTGGCTTCTCCGGGTGGCGGCCAACGAGTGCAAAAAGCTCCTCCGCTCCCCCTGGCGGCGGCGGACGGATTCCCTGGACGAGGCGGCGGAGGCCGCCGTGTTCGACCGGCCCGCTCAGTCGGAGCTGTTCCGGCAGGTGATGGCCCTGCCCCCCAAATACCGGGCGGCGGTGTACCTCCATTACTACGAGGGCTACTCCGTGAAGGAGATCGGGGAGCTGCTGGGGGCCAAAGCGTCCACCGTCCAGACCTGGCTCATGCGGGCCAGAGGACAGCTGAAAACCAAACTGAAGGAGGCGGAAGCCTGATGATGGATGAGAGACTGTATCGCGAGACCTTTTCCCGGCTCCGGGCCTCCGACGAGGCGAAGAAGGAGGTTCTTGTAAGAATGAACGAGATGAACAAGAAGACCATGCGGCGGCCGCTGAAGGCCCTGCGGGCGGTGGCCATGGCCGCCGTGCTCACCCTGGCCCTGGCGGTCAGCGCCAACGCCGCCACAAACGGCGAACTGTTTGAGAACATGCGCATCATCTTCCAGGACGACTCCCACATCGTGCTGGAAAACGATGCGGGAGAACGGGTAGAGGTCGTCGGCGCCTTTGCCGATGTGGAACTGCGGGACGGCAAGCTGATTCTGACCGTGGACAATGCGGAGTTTGACATCACCGACGAAATCGCAGAAAACGGCGTCTATACCGGGACGGTGAAGACCGCCGGAGGCGAGGACGTGGGCGTGACGGTCACCGGCACCCTGGAGGACTATGAGGTTCAGCTGTCCTCCCAGGACGGGGACACGGATTATAACGTAGCGACGAAGAGCTCTGCCTCCGCAGAAACCTACACCAGCGTCACCACGACCACCATCGAGGATTAAGCGAAAAACCGCCGGAGGGATTTCCCTCCGGCGGTTTTGGCTTATTTCTTAAAGCTGTCTTTCAAGCTGACGCTCCGGTTGAACACCAGGTGTCCCGGCGCGCTGTCCTTGCTGTCCAGGCAGAAGTAGCCCTGGCGCAGGAACTGGAAATTCGCCGGGGCCTCCGCCTCCGCCAGGGAAGCCTCCACTTTGCAGCCCGTCAGCACCTCCAGGGAGCTGGGGTTCAGGCAGTCGATGAAGTCCTTGTCGGCGGCGTCGGGGTTTTCGTCGGAGAAGAGGTTGTCGTACAGCCGGACCTCCGCGTTCACGGCGGTGGCGGCGTCCGCCCAGTGGATGGTGGCTCCCTTGACCTTCCGGCCGTCGGCGGGGTCGCCGCCCCGGCTCTCCGGGTCATACTCGCAGAGGATTTCCGTCACGATCCCCGCCTCGTCCTTCACGCAGCCGGTGCAGCGGATGAGATAGGCTCCCTTGAGGCGGCACTCCGGGCCGCCGGGATAGAGCCGCTTGTACTTGGGCACGGGAACCTCCAGGAAGTCGTCCGCCTCCACCCAGAGACTGCGGGAGAAGGGGACCTCCCGGGTTCCGGCGGCGGGGTCCACGGGGTTATTCTCCACGGTGACGGTCTCCGTTTTCCCCTCGGGGTAATTGGTGATGGTGAGCTTCACGGGCCGGAGGACCGCCATGACCCGCTCCGCCGCGGCGTTCAGGTCCTCCCGGAGGCAGTGCTCCAAAAAGCCGTACTCCACCACGTTGGCGGATTTGGCCACGCCGATGCGCTCGCAGAAGTTCCGGATGGACTTGGGGGTGTAGCCCCGGCGGCGGAGGCCGCAGAGGGTGGGCATCCGGGGGTCGTCCCAGCCGGAGACCCGGCCCTCTTCCACGAGGCGGCGGAGCTTCCGCTTGCTCATGACCGTGTGGTCGATGCCAAGGCGGGCGAACTCGATCTGCCGGGGCTTGGCGGGCAGGTCGCAGTTTTCGACAACCCAGTTGTACAGGGGCCGGTGAGCCTCAAATTCCAGGGAGCAGAGGGAGTGGGTGATGCCCTCCAGGGCGTCCTGGATGGGGTGGGCGAAGTCGTACATGGGGTAGATGCACCACGTATTTCCGTGGCGGTGGTGGGGCAGGTGGTTAATCCGATAGAGCACCGGGTCCCGCATGTTGAAGTTGCCGCTGGCAAGGTCGATCTTGGCCCGGAGGGT
>CAJTZL010000127.1 GCA_910583695.1 uncultured Oscillibacter sp. | reverse complement strand
GCAGGAGAACGCTGCCGACATACTGGCCTCGGCCAAGGACCTCAACGCCCAGCGGGCGGAGCAAGAAACTGCGGACGCCGAGGAAACCTGACCCATACACAGAACAGGGGGCTACGGCCCTCTGTCTTTTGCCCCTGGAGGTTGAAATGAAAGTGATCATCAAACACCGAGGCCGGGGCCGTATCCGGGTCCAAATGGCCCAGCCCCGAATGACTCTGGAGCAGGCCGATCTGCTGGCGTGCTATCTCCAGAGACTTCCCCAAGTCATCCGTGCCTCCGTCCACGAGCGGACCCGATGCGCCATTGTGGAGTATCAAGGTTCCCAGGCGGAGATTCTTCGGGCGTTCAGCCAGTTTTCCTACCAGATGGACGGCCCGCATCCCCCTGTCAGCAGCAGTCGTGCGCTGAACCGGACGTATGAGGAAAAGCTGGTGGGCATGGCAGCGGCGAAAGCTGTCTCCGTCCTCTTTTTCCCCGCTCATCTCCGGATCGCCTATACCGTTTGGAAAGCGATCCCCCATTTGCTCCGTGGTTTGCGATGCCTCCTGCGAGGACAGATGGTTGTGGAGGTGCTGGATGCCCTCTCCATCGGGATCTCCCTGCTCCGCGGCGATTTCGCCACCGCGTCCTCGGTGCGGTTCCTCCTGGGACTGGGGGAACTGCTGGAGGAATGGAGCCACAAAAAGTCTGTCAGTGATCTGGCCCAGTGTATGTCGCTGAACATTGACCAGGTATGGCTGAGAACGCCCCAGGGCGAAGTCCTTATGCCGCTGTCTCAAATCCAGACCGGCGACCAGGTATGTGTCCGTCTGGGCAGTCTGATCCCTCTGGACGGTGTGATCACAGAGGGTGAGGTCATGGTCAATCAGGCGTCCCTCACCGGAGAATCCATCCCGGTTTCCAAACGCACGGGCATGACGGTCTATGCCGGGACAGTGGTGGAGGAGGGCGAGTGCGTTCTCCAAGTCTCCGGCCAGTCAGGCAGCAGCCGGTATGACAAGATCGTTGCTATGATCGAACAGTCGGAGTCCCTGAAATCCACGGCGGAGAGCCGCGCGGCTAATCTGGCGGACAGGCTGGTGCCCTATACTCTGGCAGGCAGTCTGCTCACTTATTTGCTGACCCGGAACGTCTCCTGCGCCCTGAAGCTGGCAATGCCCCTGGCTGTCCTCTCCGCTATGCGGGAGGCCAGCGGGTTCCATGTGACGGTAAAGGGCGGCAAGTATCTGGAAACAGTTGCCCAGGCAGATACGGTGGTCTTTGATAAGACCGGCACCCTGACCCATGCCTGCCCGGTGGTTGCGGAGGTCATTCCCTTCGGAGGGCAGAATGAGGCGGATATGCTGCGGTTGGCCGCTTGCCTGGAGGAACATTTCCCCCATTCCATGGCTAACGCGGTTGTCCAGGCCGCACGGGAGCGGGGGCTGTCCCATGAGGAAATGCACTCCGAGGTGGAGTACATTGTGGCCCACGGTATTGTCAGCGAAGTGAACAGCCAGCGTGTGATTATCGGAAGCGCCCACTTTGTCTTTGAGGACGAACACTGTACCATTCCAGAGGGGGAACAGGAGCGTTACGATTCCCTGCTGGATCAGTATTCCCATCTGTATTTGGCCATTGGCGGCGTGCTGTCCGCTGTGGTCTGTATCTCCGATCCCCTGCGGCCAGAGGCAGGAGCCGTGATCCGGCAGCTTCGCGGGTTGGGCATCCAGCGGGCCGTTATGCTCACCGGAGACAGCGAGCGCACCGCCGCCGCCATTGCCGCAGAGGTAGGGGTGGACGAATACCATGCGGAAATTCTGCCTGCGGATAAGGCCAGCTTTGTGGAGGCGGAACGGGCGAAAGGCCATACGGTAATCATGATCGGGGATGGCATCAACGATTCCCCGGCACTGTCCAAGGCCAATGTGGGCATTGCCATCAGTGACGGTGCGGCCATTGCCAGAGAGATCGCGGACATCACCATCGCGGCGGACGATCTCAACGAGCTGGTCAGTCTGCGCCGTCTCGCCAGTAGGCTGACCGGGCGCATCCACTCCAATTACCGTTTTGTCATTGGTTTCAACAGCTCCCTGATTGCCCTTGGAGCATTGGGCATTTTGCCTCCGGCCACCTCCGCCACCCTGCACAACCTCTCCACCCTGGGCGTCAGTCTGCGAAGTATGACGAATCTGCTGGAGCTAAAATAAGACAGCCGCCCCTTCCGAAAATGAAGGGGCGGTTTTCGTCTATCCCAGGCCTGTCCGCTTTTGGAGCGTAACTTCCTTGATCCGCTTGTAGCTTTCCTCGCTGATGTCATGTTCTATTTTGCAGGCATCCGCAGCCGCAGTTTCCGGGGATACCCCCAACTGCGTCAAAAATTCCGATAAAAGCTGATGCCGGGCGTATATGTGCTGGGCGATCTCCTCCCCTGGCGGCAGCAGAGTAATCGCGCCGTCCGCATCCATTTGAATATATCCGTTTTCCCGCAGACGCTTCATCGCCACACTGACGCTGGGCTTCGAGAAATTCAACTCATGGACGATGTCGATAGAATAAACCACGCCTTTTCGTTGCCGGATCATCAAGACGCGCTC
Organism: uncultured Oscillibacter sp.; assembly: GCA_910583695.1. Taxonomy (GTDB): domain Bacteria; phylum Bacillota; class Clostridia; order Oscillospirales; family Oscillospiraceae; genus Oscillibacter. The sequence continues at coordinate 56 of CAJTZL010000127.1, read as the reverse complement.
CAAATAGTCCTCAGCAGATTCGTGGATATTCACAAAAAATCCTCCTTCCACGGAAA
>CAJTZL010000126.1 GCA_910583695.1 uncultured Oscillibacter sp. | reverse complement strand
GCGGCCAGGAGGCCCTGGTGGTGCTGGACCACGTGTTCATCCCCAACGAGTACATTTTCCTCAACGGCGAATATGAGTTCGCCGGCATGATCGTGGAGCGCTTCGCGGGCTACCACCGCCAGAGCTACGGCGGCTGCAAAGTCGGCGTCGGCGACGTGGTCATCGGAGCCACGGCCCTGGCCGCCGAGTACAACGGCGTGGAAAAAGCCTCCGCCGTGAAGGATAAGCTCATTGAAATGACCCACCTGAACGAAACCCTCTACTGCTGCGGCATCGCCTGCTCCTCTCAGGGCTTCAAGACCAAGGCGGGCAACTACCAGATCGACCTCCTGCTTGCCAACGTCTGCAAGCAGAACGTCACCCGCTTCCCCTACGAGATCGTCCGCCTGGCCGAGGACGTGGCCGGCGGTTTGATGGTCACGATGCCCTCTCAGAAGGATTTCGAGTCCTCCACCGTGGTGGGCCGGAACGGAGAGACCATCGGGGACATCTGCAACAAGTTCTTCGCCGCCCGGGAGGGCGTCTCCACCGAGGACCGCCAGCGGGTCATGCGCTTCCTGGAGAACATGTGCCTGGGTGCGGCCGCTGTTGGGTACCGCACGGAGTCCATGCACGGCGCGGGCTCTCCCCAAGCCCAGCGCATCATGATTGCCCGCCAGGGCAACATCCAGGGCAAGAAGCAGCTTGCGAAGGATATCGCGGGCATTCAGTAAGCCCCGTCCCTTCACCCGGAACAGGCTCCGGGGGTTCCGGAGCCTGTCCATATAAACCGGTTTCCCAAATTTCAAATAAGGAGAGAACATCACATGGATTTCAATCTGAGCCGTGAGCACCAGCTGATCCGGAAGATGATGGCCGAGTTCACCGAGAACGAAGTGAAGCCCATCGCCGCCGAGACGGACCTGAACAGCGAGTATCCCCGGGAGAACATCGAGAAGCTGTTCAACCTGGGCGTCATGGGCATGTGCGTGCCCAAGGAGTACGGCGGTACCGGCGCGGACCCCCTGGCCTCCGCCATCTGCATCGAGGAGCTGAGCAAGCAGTGCGCCTCCACCGGCGACATCGTGGCCACCCACAACGGCCTGTGCTGCGACCCCATCCTGACCCACGGCACCGAGGAGCAGAAGAAAAAGTACCTCCCCATGCTGACCACCGGCCATAAGGTGGGCGCCTTCGCCCTCACCGAGCCCAACGCCGGCTCCGACGCCTCCAAGGGCCAGACCGAGGCCAAGCTGGAGGGCGACCACTATGTTATGAACGGCTCCAAAATCTTCATCACCAACGGGTATGTGGCCGACGTCTTTGTGGTTTTCGCCATGACCGACAAGACCAAGGGCACCAAGGGCATCTCCGCCTTCATCGTGGAGAGCAGCTTCCCCGGCTTCAGCGTGGGCAAGCACGAGGTGAAGATGGGCCTCCACGGCTCCCCCACCGCCGAGATCGTGTTCACCGACTGCATCGTTCCCAAGGAGAACATGCTGGGCCGGGAGGGCAAAGGCTTCTCCATCGCCATGCAGACCCTGGACGGCGGCCGCATCGGCATCGCGGCCCAGGCCCTGGGCATCGCCGAGGGCGCACTGAATGAGGCCAAGGAGTACACCAAGGGCCGCGTCCAGTTCGGCAAGCCCATTTCCAAGTTCCAGAACACCCAGTTCACCTTTGCCGACATGGAGATGGGCTGCGAGGCGGGCCGCCTCCTGACCTATCAGGCCGCCGTGCTCAAGGGCCAGGGCGTCCGCTACACCAAGGAGGCCGCCATGGCCAAGCTCTGGTGCTCCGAGCACGCCATGAAAACCACCACCAAGGCGCTCCAGATGTTCGGCGGCTACGGCTATACCAAGGACTATCCCATGGAGCGCATGATGCGGGACGCCAAGATCACCGAGATTTACGAGGGCACTTCCGAGGTCCAGCGCATCGTCATCTCCGCCAACATGGGTCTGTAAGAGGAGGAAGAAACGACTATGAAGATCATTGTTTGTGTGAAGCAGGTTCCCGACACCTCCGGTAAGGTAGCCGTCAACCCTGACGGCACCTTGAACCGGGCTTCCATGCAGACCATCACGAACCCCGACGATATGAACGCCGTGGAGGCCGCTCTGAAACTGAAGGACGAAACCGGCTGCAAGGTCGTAGTCGTCACCATGGGCCCGCCCCCGGCGGCCTCCATGCTCCGGGAGCTCATGGCCATGGGCGCGGACGAGGGCGTCCTGGTCTCCGCCCGGGAGTTCGGCGGCTCCGACACCTACGCCACCTCCCAGATCCTGGCCGCCGCCATTGACACCATCGGCGTGGAAAAGGATGATGTGGTCATGTGCGGCCGGCAGGCCATCGACGGCGACACCGCCCAGGTGGGCCCCCAGATCGCCGAGAAGCTGAACCTGCCCCAGGTGACGTACGCCGCCGACATCCACAAGGACGGGGAAAACATCACCGTCAAGCGGATGCTGGAAGACGGCTACATGACCATCAAGGTCAAGACCCCCTGCCTCCTGACCTGCATCAAGGAGCTGAACAACCCCCGCTACATGTCCATCGGCGGCATCTACGAGACCTACAACAAGCCCCTGGCCACCTTCGACTTTGAAAAGCTCAAGGACCACAAGCTCATCGACCCCAGCACCATCGGCCTGAAAGGCTCTCCCACCAACATCTTCAAGAGCTTCACCCCGCCC
>CAJTZL010000125.1 GCA_910583695.1 uncultured Oscillibacter sp. | reverse complement strand
CTTTTCGATTGGGAGCGTCGTCTTTGCGGCGCTTCCAATCTTTCAGACATGAAAGGATGCGGATAAAATGATCTATATGGATAATGCGGCTACCACAAAAATGACTCCGGCGGTCATTCAGGCTATGCTCCTGTGTATGGAGGACATCTGGTACAACCCCTCCAGTCTGTATGCCCCCGCCCAAAGGGCCGCGGAGGCTCTGAGGGATGCCCGGGCGCGTATTGCGGCCTGTCTCAACGCTTCTCCCGATGAAATCATCTTTACGTCGGGGGGCAGCGAGGCGGATAACCAGGCGCTTCTCTCCGCTGCCCAAGCAGGCGCACAGGCCGGAAAGCGGCACATCATTTCCACGGCCATTGAGCACCACGCCGTCCTGCACACCCTGGAGAAGCTGGAGCGGGAGGGCTATAAAGTTGAATTGCTGGATGTTAATTCCAATGGCGTCGTTTCCGTCGCCCAGCTAGAGCGGGCCATCCGGGAGGACACCTGCCTTGTGACCGTCATGTATGCCAACAATGAGATTGGCTCCATTCAGCCCATCTCCGAGATCGGCACGATATGCTGGGAAAAGGGCGTTACATTCCACACGGATGCGGTACAGGCGGCGGGCCACCTCCCCGTTGACGTAAAGGTCCAGAATATTGATCTGCTATCCCTGTCCGCCCACAAATTCCACGGACCGAAGGGGATCGGGGCGTTGTATGCCCGTAGCGGAATTCCCATGACCCGACTGATAGAGGGCGGAGACCAGGAGCAGGGCCGTCGCGCCGGAACGGAGAATGTACCGGCCATCATGGGTATGGCGGCGGCGCTGGAGGAGGCTTGCTCCCACATGGCGGAGAATACGCAAAAGATGTCTGCCCTTCGGAACCGGCTGATTGCGGGGCTATCTCAAATTCCTGACGCTGTTTTGAATGGCGATCCGGAAAACCGGCTGCCTGGAAATGTGAACTTTTCCTTTGAGGGGATCGAGGGGGAGAGCTTGGTGCTGCTGTTAGACCAACACGGCATCTGCGCCTCCACCGGCTCTGCGTGTACCGCTCAGTCTCTGTCCCCCAGCCATGTGCTGCTGGCAATCGGCCGCTCTGATGAGATGGCTGCCAGCGCGCTTCGGCTTTCGCTCAGTGTGGATAACACGCAGACAGATGTGGATGAAGTGCTGCGTGTCGTTTCAAGACTTGTGAAGGAACTGCGCGGGAAAAGGACGGTGAAGGTATGGGGAAACAAGTAAATCCTGATGCCGCAGGTTATCTCTTGGAAGCTGCCGCCTGTAAAAAGATTTTGAAAGAACTGGAACGATTGGCAGAGAAGTACAAGCGCAAGATTGACCGGGAACAAGCTGCCCGTAAGGCGGAATTTGAAGCTGTCATGCAGTATAGCAGTGAGAAGGATATTTTGGACGCCTATGGCTGGGAGTTTATTACGGAAAAACAGTATGACCGTTACCTGGAACTGTTTCGAGAGGGCCAGAACGCTCTGGAACACCATGCGCCCACTCGTTCAGAGATCGCCTACGACATCCTCTGCCGCATGGCCGCTTCTGTTCAAAGAGATATTCAGGAATGGGAGTTCTGTGCGTTAACGCCTGAGCAGCAACGCACCGCACGGGAACGGGCAGAGAAAAATCTGATAGAGTGGAAGCGAAAAATAGCGGAAATCAAAAAAAGCGCGGTATTATAGAGGATGATAGTCCCTCGCCTATCGCAGACACAAATTAGGCTTGCACAACGCTTATACTTTGGCTATAATTGGATTATAATAAGAATATGGCCGAGAACAGGAGGAAAGCACGATGTATATCAAGCGTCACATGGAGCGGTTATTGGAGCAAATTACCACACAATACCCTGTTCTTCTGGTGACCGGTCCCCGGCAGGTGGGCAAAACCACTATGCTGGAACACCTGGCTCAAAAGGAGGGCCGGGGCCGGGAGACGGTTACGCTGGATGACCTGACCATTCGAGAACTGGCAAAAACCGACCCCAAAATGTTCTTCCAGCTCCACAAGCCCCCGCTGCTGATCGACGAGGTGCAGTACGCCCCGGAGCTGTTTCCCTACATTAAAATGATGGTGGACAGCCGCCGCCAGCCGGGGGACTTCTGGCTGACCGGCTCCCAGCTCTTTTCCATGATGGAGGGCGTTCAGGAGTCCCTGGCCGGCCGGGTGGCGCTGCTGCAGCTCTCCCCGCTATCCTATGGGGAGATCATGGAGGACGACGGTACACCGCCCTTCCGGGTGGAGCTGTCCGCCCTGACAGAGCGGCAGGACCACCGGACAGTGCTGGATACCCCTGCCATCTTTCAGCAGATCTTTACCGGCGGGATGCCGGCACTGGTCAGCGGGCAGTATGCCAATCCCAACATCTTTTACTCCAGCTACATCAGCACCTACCTGGACCGGGATGTGCGGCGGCTCTCCGCCGGCATTGACGATTTGAAGTTTTTGAGCTTCCTCCGGGCCTCTGCTGCCCGGGCCGGCCAGCAGATCAATTACAAGGGCATCGCGGATGACGCGGAAATTGACCAGGCTACGGCTAAGAACTGGCTTCATATCCTGGAAACCTTGGGCATTGTGTTCCTGCTCCGGCCCTACTCTAACAATGTATTGAAGCGGACGGTATCTACGCCCAAGCTGTATTTTTACGATACGGGCCTCGTCTGCTACCTCACCCGCTGGAGCAGCCCGGAGACGGCTATGAATGGGGCCATGAACGGGGCGC
>CAJTZL010000124.1 GCA_910583695.1 uncultured Oscillibacter sp. | reverse complement strand
GGTCCCCAAGGAGAACCTGCTGGGCAAGGAGGGCCAGGGCTTCAAGATCGCCATGTCCACCCTGGACGGCGGCCGCATCGGCATCGCGGCCCAGGCCCTGGGCATCGCCCAGGGGGCCTATGAGGCGGCGGTGGAGTATTCCAAGGACCGTATCCAGTTTGGAAAGCCCATCTGCCAGCAGCAAAATATCGCCTTCAAAATCGCTGACATGGCCACCAAGCTCCGCTGCGCCCGCTTCCTGGTCTACAGCGCCGCCGAGCTGAAGCAGGCCCATGTACCCTACGGCATGGAGTCCGCCATGGCGAAGCAGTACGCCTCCGACATCGCCCTGGAGGTCACCAACGACGCCCTCCAGATTTTCGGCGGCTGCGGCTACCTCAAGGGCATGGAAGTGGAACGCTTCTACCGGGACGCCAAGATCACCACCATCTACGAGGGCACCAACGAAATCCAGCGGGTCGTCATCGCCTCCCACATTCTGGGCAAGGCCGCCAAGGAGGCCTCCTCCGCTCCCGCCCAGCAGCGCGGCCCGGAAACCGGCGCGCGGAAGCGCCAGATTTGGAAGGACGGAACCGCCCAGGAGAAGGTGGAGGCCCTGGTTGCCAACCTCAAGAAGGACGGGCACGACTTCACCGTGGGCATTCCCATGGACACCCCCATCACCCAGGCGGAGCGGGTGGTTTCCGCCGGGCAGGGCATCGGCGAGAAGAAAAACATGAAGCTCATCGAGGACCTGGCCAAGGCCGCCGGGGCCGCCGTGGGCTCCAGCCGCCCCGTGGCGGAGACGCTGAAATACGTGCCCCTGAACCGCTATGTAGGCATGTCCGGCCAGAAGTTCAAGGGAAACCTCTATATCGCCTGCGGCATCTCCGGCGCCATCCAGCACCTCAAAGGCATCAAGGACGCCTCCTGCATCGTGGCCATCAATAAAAATCCCAATGCGAAAATCTTCAAAAACTGCGACTACGGCATCGTGGGGGACGTGATGGAGATTCTGCCCCTGCTCACCGCCGCCCTGGACACCGGGGAGAAGCAACCCGCGCCGCCCATGGTGAAGATGAAGCGGATGGCACCCAAGAAGGTCACGCCGCCCCGGAAGCTCTATATCTGCAACGGCTGCGGCCACGAGTACGACGTGCTGGTGGGCGACCCCGAAAACGAGGTCAAGCCCGGCACCGCCTTCAAGGACCTGCCGGAAGGCTGGACCTGCCCCCACTGTGGCGAGGGCGTGGACGCGTTCATCGAGATCGAAGTTTAACGGCCCCGGACTTAAAATAAGGAGGCAGCTCTATGTATAATTACCGCCAAGTCACCGACGACCTCTATTGGGTAGGCGCAGACGAGCACCGTCTGGCCCTCTTTGAGAATATCCATCCCCTCTACCACGGCGTCAGCTACAACGCCTATGTTCTCACGGACGAGAAGACCGTCCTCTTTGACACCGCCGACTGGGCGGTGGGCCGCCAGTTCATCGCCAACGTCAAGGCCGTCCTGGCGGGCCGTCCCCTGGATTATCTGGTCATCAACCACGTGGAGCCGGATCACGCCGCCTCCATTGAGGAGATTCTCCTCCGCTGGCCCAAGGTGAAGATCATCACCACCCCCAAGGCGGTGACGCTTCTCAACCAGTTCGGCTTCGCCCTGGACCCCAACCAGATCGACGAAGTGAAAGAGGGGGACAGCCGCTGCTTCGGCAAGCATACCATCGCCTTTGTCTACGCCCCCATGGTCCACTGGCCGGAGGCCATGGTTTCCTTCGACACCACCAACGGCGTCCTCTTCTCCGCCGACGCCTTCGGCTCCTTCCGGTCCCTGGACGGGAAGCTGTTCGCCGACGAGGTGGACTTTGACCGGGAATGGATTGACGACGCCCGGCGCTACTATACCAACATCGTGGGCAAGTACGGCCCCCAGGTGGTTGCCCTGCTGAACAAGGCTGCCACGATTGTGGGCCTGGACAACATCAAGATGCTCTGCCCCCTTCACGGCCCCATCTGGCGGAAGGACCTGGGCTATATCATCGACAAGTACACCCACTGGGCCACCTACGAGCCGGAGGAAAAGGGCGTCATGATCGTCTATGCCTCCATGTACGGCAACACGGAGGCCGCCGCGGAGGTGCTGGCCGCCAAGCTGACGGCTCGGGGCGTGACCAACACGCGGCTCTACGACGTCTCCAGTACCCATGTGAGCTACCTGATTTCGGACCTCTTCAAGTACAGCCATCTGGTGCTGGCTTCCGTCACCTACAATCTCGGCATCTTCCCGCCGATGCACAATTTCCTGATGGACATGAAGGCGCTGAATCTCCAGAAGCGCACCGTGGCCATCATGGGCAGCGGCTCCTGGGCTCCCCGGTCCGGGGCGCTGATGCGGGAGGAGATCGAGCAGCTCAAGCACATGGAGATTCTGGACGACGAGATGACCGTCACCTCCTCTCTCCAGCCCCAGAACGAGTCGGAGATCGACGCGCTGGCCGATGCCATTGCTGCCTCCGTGCTCAAATAATTTGCTTCTCCGTCCGTTCCCGAAGCGAAAGTCCGCGAGGATCTTCCAACACGCAGCGGGGGACAGTGAAGACAAGGGCCAGCCTCTCCACCAGGCTGGCCCTTGGTTTTGCCCTTCCCGAAAGGCGGGGGGGGCGGTCTCCCTGCGGGAGACGGGGGTGATACTCGCCTTTCGGGCGGGGGGATTACAGCCATGAAGATGGCTGGTGCTTTGCACCCCCCATTTTCTCTTTTTCTTCCAGA
>CAJTZL010000123.1 GCA_910583695.1 uncultured Oscillibacter sp. | reverse complement strand
CAACCGCCGCGAAGCGGCGGCTCTTAGGCCGGAGACAAACGGGCCGTGCACGGTCTAAAAGAGAAAAAGAAGGAACGGCCCGCGGGGGGACGGGGAGACGCGGCTGAATGATCGGCGGAGCCGGAATGACTTCCCTCGCGCAATTGGATTCGGCGGGGGTTTGTCCCGTGGCGAATGGACCAGCTCCTCTTTTCGCTGCCGCTGATCTGGTGGCAGGGGATATCTGTCTGCCTTTTTCCGGGCCTGCCCTTCTGTCGATAGGACACCTTTGGGGCCTGCCCCCCAGGGCAGGCCATTCCTCCAGGGATTGCCTGTCTCTCAATAGAACACCCTGCAAGGGTCGGACCTGTGTGCCCGCCCGGAGCCCTTGTATTTTGCCTGCTTTTCGGATATGATGATCCTGCGGAGATAAAAACACGGCCCGGTTGGTAGTCCGGGCGTACCCTCCGGGGTATCAGTAACCTGCCTCCTTTGGTTGTCCGTTCTCCGTGAGAGACACAAAAAGGAGGAACCGCGTATGGAAACCGGATACGCAAACCTGACCATCCGCTTTGAGGACCCCTTCTGGGTCCTCCTCTATGAGCGGAGCGGCGGCGGAACCTATGAGATCTGCAAGCTCCCCTTCGGGGCCGAGCCGGGAGATCAGGAGGTCTACGCCTTCCTGCTGGAGAACTGGCGGAGCCTGCGCTTCAGCCCGCCCGTCGCCGCAAAGGGCCCGCCGGAGCGGAAGGTCAGCCCCAAGCGCGCCCGCCGGGAGGCCCGGAGGGCCGTCCGGCCCGCCGGGACGGGCACCAAGGCCCAACAGGCCCTGGCCCTCCAGCGGGAGGAGGGAAAGGCCGCCCGGATTCGCCGCAGCCGGGCGGAGCGGGAGGCGGAGGAGGCGCGGAAGTTCTCCCTCCGCCAGGAGAAGCGGCGGGAGAAGCGGAAGGGGCATTGAGAAATTCGGAAGAGAATACGCAAGCAGCGCCCCGGAGAGGATTTCCCCTCCGGGGCGCCGTCTTATGGCTGTTCGTTCCAGTGCTCTTGATACGCCTCCATGGCTTCCCGCTGCCGCTCCATGGATGCGGCGTGCTCCTGCTCCATCACGTCCAGAAACTCCGCAATCCTGCCGGAGGGATAGCGCTCCCGGCAGGAGGACAGCGTCCGGGCAAATTCCTCTGACCCTTCATACCAGGCGGCGTCGGCAGAGGCAATGTGACGGCAGATGACCTCGGACGCCAGAGGCTGGTCCCAGTAGTCCATTCGCTGGTCCCCCATCAGGACCAGGTAGGCCAGCAGGGTATTAGGGGCCTCCAGAAACCGTTTTCGCAGTTCGTCGGACAAATTCTCGGCAGCCGCGCCGTCGGAAGACAGGGAACAGGCAATCAGCTTGCCCAGGGAAAGAGAGGCCGCCCCGCCGTAAACCGCCGGGTCCCCGATGGGGTCCTGCACAATGCCGTAATCTTCCGCGTCGATGCTGACCACCGGCCATTCCGTCTCCTCCAGCTCCGGGAAGACGGAGGGGACCGGGGCCGCAGGGCCGGATTCGGCGGGCGGGACGGTATCGGGGGACCGGGGCTCCGGCGGCGCTTCGGACGGCGAAGCCCCCTGCCCGCCGCAGGCGGCAAGCAGGAGGCACAGCGCCAACGCCAGAGCGGGGATGCCCGTGACGTTTCTTATCATATTACTTGCTCAGGGCCTCATCAATGGCCTTGGCGGCGGTTTTGCCCGCGCCCATGGCCAGGATGACCGTGGCCGCGCCGGTGACGGCGTCGCCGCCGGCGTAGACCTTCTCCCGAGAGGTCAGGCCGTCCTCGTTCACCACGATGCCGCCCTTGCGGTTGATTTCCAGGCCCTTGGTGGTGGACTTGATCAGGGGGTTGGGGCTGGTGCCGAGAGACATGATCACGCAGTCCACATCCAGGTCGAACTCGCTGTCCGGCACCTCAATGGGCCGCCGCCGCCCGGAGGCGTCGGGCTCGCCCAGCTCCATGCGGATGCAGCGGATTTTGTTCACGTCGTCGTTTTCGTCGGCGAAGATTTCCACCGGGTTGCAGAGGGTCTTGAAGATGATGCCCTCTTCCTCGGCGTGCTCCACCTCTTCCTTCCGGGCGGGGAGCTCCTCCATGCCGCGGCGGTAGACGATGTAAACTTCGGCCCCCAGGCGCTTGGCGCAGCGGGCAGCGTCCATGGCAACGTTGCCTCCGCCCACCACGGCCACCTTCTTGGGCCGCTGAATGGGGGTGTCGGAGTCGGGGAGATAAGCCTTCATCAGGTTGATACGAGTGAGGAACTCGTTGGCGGAGTAGACGCCCCGGTAGTTCACGCCGGGGATGTCCATGAACATGGGAAGGCCCGCGCCGGAGCCGATGAACACGGCCTCAAAGCCCTGCTCCTCCATCAGCTCGTCGATGGAGATCGTCCGGCCGATGACCGTATCCGTGGCGATGGTCACGCCCATGGCCTTCAGGCCGTCCACTTCCTTCTGGACGATGGCCTTGGGCAGACGGAACTCGGGGATGCCGTAGACCAGGACGCCGCCCGCCAGGTGGAGGGCCTCGAAGACGGTCACGTCGTAGCCCTTCCGGGCCAGGTCGCCCGCGCAGGTGAGGCCGGCGGGGCCGGAGCCGACGACGGCGACGCGGTGTCCGTTGGAGACGGGCTTCTCGGGGGCCTCGGTGGCGTGGGCGTTGTGCCAGTCGGCCACGAAGCGCTCCAGGCGTCCGATGCCCACAGGCTCGCCCTTCTTGCCTCGGACGCAGTACATCTCGCACTGAGTC
>CAJTZL010000122.1 GCA_910583695.1 uncultured Oscillibacter sp. | reverse complement strand
ATGTACTCGTTGGGGATGAACACGTGGTCCAGCACCACCAGGGCCTCCTGGCCGCCGAACTTGGCGTTGCCCACGTCGATGCTGGCGCCCTCCTCCAGCTTCCGGGTGTCGCAGGACTGGCGGCCGTAGATCATGTACATGCCCTCGGCGTCGGTGGGGCAGGCGAAGGAGACGGCCCAATCCTTATCCGCCTCGCCCATGGAGATGGTGGGCATGAAGATGTGCCAGTGGCTGTTGATGGAGCCGGTCTGGTGGCACTTGGCGCCGCAGACCACGATGCCGTCCTCCCGGCGCTCCACCACGTGGACGTACATATCCGGGTCCGCCTGCTGGCTGGGAGCCTTGGAACGGTCGCCCTTGGGGTCCGTCATGGCCCCGTCCACGGTGAGGTCGTTGTCCTGGACCATGGTGATGAAGTTTTTGAAGTTCTCATGGTAGTGGGTGCCGTATTTCTCGTCGATCTCGTAGGTGGAGGAGAAGACGGCGTTGAAGGCATCCATGCCCACGCAGCGCTGGAAGCAGCTGGCGGTCTTCTGGCCCAGCAGGCGCTGCATCTTCACCTTGTTGATAAGGTCCTCGGTGGACTGGTGGAGGTGGGTGAAGCGGTTGACGGTGTGGCCCGTCAGGCTGGATTTCACGGTCATGAGATCCTTATACTGGGGGTCTTGGGCCAGGGCGTAGGTCATGGCGACGCAGTTGATGGAGGGGCGGATCATGGGGTGGTCCACCCAGTTTTCAATCTCCTCGCCGAACATGTAGACCCGGGTCTTGAGCTTGCGCAGGCTCTCGATGTATTCTTGGGCGGTCATTAAGGCCATTTTGTTGTTCCTCCTAGTTTTAATGGGGCATTGCCGCATCCCTCAAATTCGTTCCGGGCGGGCTTTGCCTGACCGGAACTCCACTGCCCGCGCCATGGGGCGCGATACGTTCGCCGTGCGAACGTGAGGGGGTTCAGCGGAGCCGCGTCAAAGGCGCGGCGGAGCGTCTAAGGGGGACGCAGTTCCCCTTGGACTCAGTCGTTTGCCAGGCCCATCAGCTCATCTTTGAAGATGCGCTCGTCCATGAGCTTCAGGTCCTCGGCAATCTTGGGCATGAACTCCATCTGATCCAGCACCTGGGTCTGGAGGTCGATGCCCGGGGCAATCTCCACCAGGGTCACACCCTCGGGACGGAGCTCGAAGACGGCCCGCTCCGTGACGTACAGCACCGGCTGGCCCACCTTGTTGGCGTAGGTGCCGGAGAAGGTGATGTGCTCCACCTGATTGACAAACTTTTTCTTCGCGCCCTCCTGGGTGATCACCAGCTTGCCGTCCCGGCACTCGGTCTTCAGGCCCTTGGCGGTGAAGGTGCCGCAGTAGACCACCTTTTTCGCGTTCTGGGTGATGTCGATGAAGCCGCCCGCCCCGGCAAGGCGGGTGCCGAACTTGGAGACGTTCAAATCGCCGTTGGGGGCCGTCTCGGCAAGGCCCAGGAAGGCCACGTCCAGGCCGCCGCCCTGGTAGAAGTCAAACTGGACGTTGTGGTCCAGGATGGACATGGAGTTGGCCGCACCGCCGAACTGGGTGCCGCCGTAAGGCACGCCGGCGATGCTTCCGGCCTCCACCGTCAGGGTCATCTTGTCGGAGATGCCCTCCTCCGCCGCCACGTTGGCGATTTTCTCCGGCGCGCCGGTGCCCAGGTTCACAATGGCGTCCTGAGGCAGCTCCATGGCCGCCCGGCGGGCCAGAATCTTCTTGGCATCCAGGGGGATGGAGGGAATGTCGTCCACGGGAATGCGGAACTCGCCGCTGAGAGCTCCGTCATAGGGCATGCCCAGGCACTGGTTGTTGTCCTCCGGAGAGCCCACCACGATGGCATCCACGTAGATGCCGGGAATCTTCACCAGCCGGGGGTCCAGGGTGCCGCCCTGGACGATCTTCTCCACCTGGACAATGACGATGCCGCCGGAGTTCTTGGTGGCCTGACACTGGGCGGTGACATCCAGGGGGCCGATCTCTCTATGTACGGTGCAGTTGCCGTATTCGTCGGCGTAGCTGCCCCGGATCAGGCAGACATTGATGGGGATGGGCTTGTACAAAAGCCGCTCCTCCCCCTCGATGTTCACCAGCTTCACCAGATCTTCCTTGGTGCACTCGTTCAGCTTGCCGCCGCCGTTCCGGGGGTCGGCGAAGGTGTAGAGGCCCACGTGGGTGATGGTTCCGATGTTGTGGGCCGCGATGTCCCGGAACATGTGGGTGATGACGCCCTGGGGCAGGTTGTAGGCCTCGATCTTGTTGGCCAGAGCCAGATCCCCCAGCCGGGGGGCCCGGTCCCAGTGGCCGCCCACAACCCGCCTGCACATGCCCTCGCCGCCGAAGTGGTCGCCGCCGGTGCCGTCTCGGTGGCCCTGGCCCGCGGCAAAGAAAAGGGTCAGGTCCCGGGGATGCCCGGTTTCTTCAAAGCGCTTCTCCAGAGCCTTGGTCAGCGCCTCGGGACAGGCGCAGCTGACGAATCCGCCGGTGGTGACGGTATCGCCGTCCTTGACCATCAGCGCCGCTTCTTCCGCGGTGATGACGCGAACTTTTTTCATGCTTTCCGAACTCCTTTTCCTGTGATAAAATGAATCCATGTAGGGGCGGACCTATGTGTCCGCCCTTCCTCCGCCACCGCCGCGCCTAGTTCTCTGCGTCCATTCCCGGAAACCATTCCGCCCGGGAAGCGGGCGCCCGGTACGGGGGAGTCCTTTTTATTTATTCTGGAAGTGCTTCTCCTTGCGCTTTTCCAGGAAGGCGCCCATGCCCTCCTTCTGGTCCTCGGTGGCAAAGCACATGGCGAAAAGCTCGTTTTCCAGGGCGATGCCGTCGTCAATGTCCATCTGCATTCCCCGGTCGATGCAGGCCTTGGA
>CAJTZL010000121.1 GCA_910583695.1 uncultured Oscillibacter sp. | reverse complement strand
GCCACGGAGGTCAGCCGCCGGGCGTTCTCCTCGCCCTGATAACCCTTGCGGAACAACAGAAAGAGGATTCCCGCCAGCAATACCAGAGCCACAACCGTTCCAAGGCCAAATGCCGCTTCTCCGGTAACAAGTCCGCCCAACTGGAAGACAATCAGGCTCACCACATAGGCGAAACCGCACATATAGCCGATGGCGCCCAGGGTCCATTTTACGTTGTTCATTTCCCGCTTGATGGCGCCCATTGCGGCGAAGCAGGGGGCGCAGAGCAGGTTGAAGATCATAAAGCTGTACGCGGCCATGGCCCCGAAGTCCGCCCCGATGGCGGCGTAGATGCCGCTGGCGTCCTCCATCAAGTCCGCTTCACCGGCGTACTGATAGAGTACACCAAAGGTGTTGACCACTTCCTCCTTGGCAATGAGGCCGGTGACCGTGGCCACGGTGGCTTTCCAGGCCATATCGCCCACCCAACCCAGAGGTGCGAAGATGATGGCAACGCCGCTGCCGATGGAGGCCAGAAGGGAGCTGTTGTTGTCCTCCACGGCTTGGAATACGCTGTTCTCAAAGCCATAGCCCTGGAGGAACCAGAGAACGATGGAACTGAGCAGGATAATGGTCCCCGCCCGTTTGATGAAGGACCAGCCCCGCTCCCAGGTGGCCCGGAGGACGTTGGAGGCGGAGGGCGCGTGGTAGGCGGGCAGTTCCATGACGAAGGGGGCAGGTTCCCCGGCAAAGGCTTTGAACTTTTTCAGCATGATGCCCGAGATCACCACGGCGGCGATGCCGATGAAGAAAGCGGAGACGGCCACCAGAGCGGACCCGCCGAACACCGCTCCGGCGAACAGGCCGATGATGGGCATTTTGGCCCCGCAGGGGATGAAGCCGGTAGTTATGATGGTCATTTTCCGGTCCCGGTCCTGCTCAATGGTCCGGGAGGCCATGATGCCAGGGACGCCGCAGCCGGTGGCTACCAGCATGGGGATGAAGCTCTTGCCGGACAGGCCGAAGCGGCGGAAGATGCGGTCCATGATGAAGGCAACACGGGCCATATAGCCCACGTCCTCCAGAATGGCCAGTAGCAGGAACAGCACTAGCATTTGAGGCACAAAGCCCAGCACCGCGCCCACGCCGGCCACGATGCCGTCCATAATCAGACCGTACAGCCAGCCGCTGACGCCCAAGGAGGTGAGGATGCCGTCAAAGAAATTGGGGACGATCTCGCCGAACAGTGTATCGTTGGCCCAATCGGTGCCAAAAGTACCAATGCCCACGCCGCCGTCCGCAACGGAAGCACCCATAGCGATGGCGTAGATGCAGAACATGATCACCGCGAAGATGGGCAGAGCCAGAATTCGGTTGGTGACGATCTGGTCGATCTTGTCCGAGACGGACAGGCTGCCTTTTGCCGCCTTTTTCTTCACCGCCTTGGTGACCACAGAGTTGATGTAAGAATACCGCTGATTGGTGATAATAGACTCCGCGTCGTCGTCCAATTCCTTTTCACAGTCGGAAATATGCTGCTCCAGATGGGCTTTCAGGTCGGGGTCGAGGCTCAGTTCCTCCATGACCTTTTGATCCCGCTCAAAAATCTTGATGGCGTACCAACGGAGATAGCCCTCCGCCACCTTGCCCTGGATGGACTCCTCAATGTGGGCCAGGGCGTGTTCCACGCTGCCGGTGAACACATGGGGCAGCTCCCCGGTTTGTTTCCTCTGGGCCAGGGCCACAGCCTTTTCCGCCGCTGCCATGCCGCCCTCGCCCTTGAGGGCGCTCATCTCCACAACCTCACAGCCCAGGGCCTCACCCAGCTTATTGAGGCTGATGGTATCGCCGTTTTTCCGCACAAGGTCAATCATGTTCACCGCCACTACCACAGGCAGGCCCAGTTCAATCAGTTGGGTGGTGAGGTAGAGATTTCGCTCAATGTTAGTGCCGTCCACAATGTTGAGGATGGCGTCCGGTTTCTCGTTTACCAGATACGACCGGCTCACCACTTCCTCCAGGGTATAGGGGGATAGGGAGTAGATGCCGGGCAGGTCCTGGATGACCGCATCCTTATGACCCTTCAGCCTGCCCTCCTTCTTTTCCACGGTAACACCGGGCCAGTTGCCCACATACTGGCTGGAGCCGGTGAGGGCGTTGAACAGCGTGGTCTTGCCGCAGTTGGGGTTGCCCGCCAGGGCAATCTTGATGTCCATGTGGTTCTCTCCTTTCGAATGTTAGCTATAGCTAACTTATGGTGTAAATAACAGCGGCCTTCCGCCGCGTTCGTTTACTGGACTTCGATCATCTCCGCGTCGCCCTTGCGGACGGACAGCTCATAGCCCCGGACATTCAGCTCCATGGGATCGCCCAGAGGGGCCACCTTGCGGACGAAAATCTCCACGCCTTTGGTGATGCCCATATCCATAATCCGGCGCTTCACCGGGCCTTCGCCGTGCAGCTTCACCACGGTCACGGTTTCGCCTACCTTCACATCTTTCAGCGTTTTCATCTTGCTCTCCTCCTTTTTGATTCTTAAATCATAATGCGGTTTGCCATGCTCTTGTCCAGCGCGATTCGGCTGTCCTTCACCTGCACAATCAGGTTCCCTCCGATTTCGCTGACCACCGTCACAGTGCTGTCCACCACAAAGCCCAGCTCCGCCAGATGCTGGCGCACATTGTCCTTGCCGGAGATTTTGCGGACCGTGACCGTCTCTCCGGCCTTTGCCATTGTCAGCGGCATCATTTCTTCGTCCCCTCCTGCAATGTGGTTAGTGAAAACTAACCTTGAAATCAGCCTCAGTTTACCACCGCTAACCAACCTTGTCAAGACCATTTCAAGAAAAACTTGCTTTTTTAGTTAGAATCTGCTAACCTATGCACAGAGGTTTCCGTGGAAGGAGGATTTTTTGTGAATATCCAC
>CAJTZL010000120.1:1560-3004 GCA_910583695.1 uncultured Oscillibacter sp. | reverse complement strand
GGAGTGGGCAGCGAATTTTACCGCCTGCCGCTTCTGATACGCCCGGTCATCCGGCGCGGGGGACGGCGATCCTGCCGGTGGACTGTCCCGCTGGCGGGTATCGCCCCCACCCTCTGACTGCTCCGGCTGGGTGGCGTGGTCCGTGACCTGCCGCTTCATCACCGCCCGCTTTTCATCAACGGGTGCTTCTGCGTCAGGGGCCGGGACCTCCGAACCCTCAAAATGAAGCCGACTGCCGCCATCAGGTATCAGGCGGGAGGGCTGGGGTTCGTCCTCAGGACGGGCGGAATCCGGGGTAAACCGCTGTGCCTGCCGCTTCTTCATCTTCGCCCTGCCATCAGCGGGGGCCTTGCTGTCAGAAGGGAGCTGTTCACCCTCTGCCGCCTTGAATTGCAGCCGTCCGCCCCCCTCCACTGGACGGGGCGGGCGTTTCACCGAGGGCTTTCGCCCTTGGCCAGGGGGACGGTTCTGCATGGGAGCGTCCCCAGCAGTGCGCATAGCCTGATCTTCCAGAGAACGGGCGGCGTTCGGGGTGTGCTTTGCCGCCTGCCGCTGCTTGGATTTTTTACGGTTCTTCCGCTTGCGGCGCTTCCGGGAGGCTGGCGGCGGGGGCGGGGCCTCGCTGCCGGTGGGAGCGGCCATCATGGGTGCGTCTGCCGCCATCCGCATGGACGGAGTATCCGGCATGGGGGCCTCCGGTGCGCTGGCGGGGGCCGGGGTGGCATAGGCCGCTTCCTCTGCTGTCTGCTGGACGGGCCGGGGCTGTTTCCGCCGTTTCTTGCCAGAGGAAGTGGAATCGCCGTCGCTCCGCTGAACCGCGCGGTGGCCCGCCGCCTGTTCCTGGGGACGGGCCGGACCGAAGGATACATCCGCCGTCCGCTGGCTGACGCGCTTTTCCTCGCCGGTAGCCATGTTCTGCTCCACCAGACCGTCCCGGCCCAGCTTCTGCACCGTTTTCGCCCTGGCTTGGAACCGTTTGCCGCTCATAGAGCCGCCTCCGGGGTCTTATGCTCTTTATCCGGCGCGGGGGCGGGCTGGGCAGCGGCTTCCGCCCGTTTCTCCGCCAATGCCTGCCGGATGGAGGGCTTTTTCTCAGCCTGACGCTCCGCCCGCGCCTCCCGTGCGGCCTCCGCTGACAGCTCCAAACTCTCCATCCCGCCGATAGCGGCGAGGGTGGCGTTGTTCATGCTGGACAGCAGACTTTTTGTGGCCCGCATGGGTGCCAAAACCACGGACTGAAAACGCCCCTCCTGCCCGCCGTCCACCGTCTGCGTATCCTTGCCGGTCATGGCGCGTCCGGCGTTCTTCAAATGACCGCCCACGCTCCGCAGCTCATGGCCGATGTTCTCCACCTTCGCAATGTTCTGCTTTGTATCAGAAAGCATTCCGCTGATCTTCTCCTGCAAGGATTCCAGCACATTTTTGACTCCAATGGCGGACACGG
>CAJTZL010000120.1:0-1460 GCA_910583695.1 uncultured Oscillibacter sp. | reverse complement strand
CTGATCTTCTCCTGCAAGGATTCCAGCACATTTTTGACTCCAATGGCGGACACGGCCTTGTCCAATGCGGTCACACCCGCCTCCTTGAAATTTTCCACAGCATTTTTGGCGCAATCCGTGATTCTCTCCCGCAGATCATCCAGCGCCTCCCGCGCCTGCTCTACCTTGTGCCCCAGGGCTTCCACCATTCGGCCAATGGCCTTTTTCGCCGGGGATTCCTGGGCCTGGGCAAGCTGCTGGCGGACCTCCTGCAATTCCTGGGATACGGCCTCGAATTGCCGGGTCATGCCGTCCATGTAGAACATCAGGAGAGACAAATCCTGCGCCTGCCCCTGCCGGTTGTTTTCCTCCAGCAGCTTCATAAACTGCTGAATCGTCTCATTACTCTGCAATGGGTCTATGGGTCAGCACCTCCTTTACTGCGCCGCAAGGTCCTCCAAGCGGGTGGTCATGATTTCATAGAGTTCCGTATCCTTCGGGAAATGGTCCACAAAGGGGATAATGACGCTCCCGAAGAACAAAAGCCCCTCGCCAGCGTTGGAGTTGGTCACATAGCCAAGCTGGTGAGGGGAGATATTGAGCTGCTTCGCCAGGATTTGCCGGTCGCCGCCCGCCTGATTGAGCATATACACAAAGTCAGAGTTTTCAAAAATGTTCTCAATTTCGCGGGAAGAAAGCAAATCCTTGACATTTTGGGTAATTCCGGTGGGGATTCCGCCCCATTTTCTGAACCGTTTCCAAATCTCCACCGTGTAGGCGGCGGTCTGTTCCTCCCGGAGAAGCAGGTGCATTTCGTCAATGTAGAGGCGGGTGGACTTGTGGGCCTCCCGGTTCTCGCTGACCCGGCCCCACACCTGGTCCTGGACCACCTGCATACCGAACTTTTTAAGCTGTTTCCCCAGCTTCTTAATCACATAGCACACGATCCGGCTGTTGATTTTCACGTTGGTCCGGTGGTTGAACACATTCAAACTGCCGGAAACGTAAATTTCCAGCGCCGTGGCAAGCCGCTGGGCCTCCGGCTCCGGCTGCTGGCACAGGAGCGCGTGGAGGTCCCCCAGCACCGGCATTTTCTCAGGCCGGGGGTCTTGCAGGTACTCCCGGTAGACCATATGGACGCAGCGGTCCACCACCGTTTTCTCCACCGGCTCCAACCCGGCCTTGCCGCCCACAATCAGCTCCATGAGGGAGAGGATGAAGTCGCTTTTCAGCGTCAGGGGGTTATCATCCTCCGAGTAGTTGAGGGTTATGTCCATGGGGTTGATGTACTGGTCGGAGGTGGGGGAAATGTCGATCACCTGCCCGCCCAGCCGCTGGACCAGGGGTGAATATTCATCCTCCGGGTCTATAATGGCAATATCATCCTGGGTAATCAGGAAAGCATTGGTGATCTCCCGCTTGGCGGAGAAGGACTTGCCGCTGCCGGGGGTGCCAAGGATTAGACCGTTGGGGTTTTTAAG
>CAJTZL010000119.1 GCA_910583695.1 uncultured Oscillibacter sp. | reverse complement strand
TTCAAGTCCGTTCTTCAAACCCTTGCGCCCCAGCCGTTGTGTCAGACAGCTTTGCCAGATTACCACGTCTTTCCTCGTTTGTCAAGTCTTTTTTTCGATTTCTTTTCGACTTCGACTTCTTTCCCTTGACATCCGCCTGCCCTGCCGGACAGCTTTGTTAGATTACCACGCCCCGCCCTCTTTTGTCAATCCCCTTTTTCCTATTTTTTTCGCTTTTTGTAAAATAACGGCGAAACGCCCGGATTCCGGTATGACCTCTATGCACTTCCCACAAGCATTCCTTCCGGCTGTAAGGCTTCAGGCCGGTTCCCTCCCGGGAAACCGGCCTGACAGACATCCATGGTTCTCTTTCGCCCGCAGCGTTTTCTATTCCAGGGGCCCCGATACCACCACCAGGAACGGTCCTTCCTCCCCCTCCGGCAGCATCTCCTCCCGGCCCAGGGCCTCCAGCAGCGCCCGAAATTCCTCTGCGTTCAGCTGAACACACCTTTCCAATGCATTCTCCCACACCACGTCGAATCCGTCCAGCAGGTCCCCGGCCTCTTCCTGATCCAGATACAATGCGGCCTCTGTCCCGGAGGCGGAGTAGGGCTGCAAGTTGTCCGTCACGGCTTCCGGCGTCTCGGAGACCCCGCTCGTGGTCAGGGCGGGAAGCGGCGCTTCCCCCTCGTCCGCTTCAAAATCCGCCGATCGCGCCGCGCGGCTTTCCATTTTCGCCGTCGGGGCCTCTGCCGGAGCCTCCGGAGCCGCCTCGCTCATCTCTGCGTGGGGGGACGGCTCCGCCCCCTCGGAGGCGCTTGAATCATAGCACGCCGCGCCGTACGCCTCTCCGGCGGGAGCGGCGGCCTTCTCTCCCCCGGCGGGACCGGTCCGCACCAGAATCACCAGGGCGCAGCAGGCCGCCAGCAGCCCCAGCGTCCCCGTCCAGCGCCGGGCGGAATGCCGTTTCCGCTCCGCGGCCTCCCCGCCGGAGGCTTCCCGGATCCGCTCCATCACGCCCTGGGCAAAGCCCTCCGGCACCACGGTGTCCTCCGCCTCCTGGAACGCGGCGCGGATGGCCAGCGCGTCGTCCACATAGGCCCGGCAGCCGGGGCAGTCCTCCAGATGCCTCCGCACCCGCTCCAGCTCCGCTCCCGGCAGCTCCCCGTCCAGGAACAGGTCCAACAGGGCCGCGTATTCCTCACAGTATTTCATGAACGGCCCTCCTTTCCTGATGGTTTAGACGGAGGCGGCGGAGAAAAGTTCCCCCGCTCCAGCAAAAAACTTCGCAGCTTTTTCCGCCCCCGGCTGATGCGGGATTTCACCGTCCCGACGTCCACCCCCAGAACTTGGCCGATCTCGTCATAGCGCAGCTGCTGGATTTCCCGCAGCACCAGCGCTGCCCGGTACTCCGGCGGCAGGGTCCGGAGGCCCTCCTCAATCTGCTCCCGCAGCTCCCGGCGCTCCGCCTCCTCCTGGGGGGAGGGCAGGGCGGCCGGAAGGTCCAGGTTCGCCTCCTCGTCGTCCAGGGAGACGGCGGACTGCCGCTTTCCTTCCCGCCGCAGCAGGTCCACACAGGCGTTGGAGGCCAGCCGGTAAAGCCAGGTGGAAAAGCTGCTGTCCCCCCGAAAATTCTCCAGGCCGCGCCACGCCGCGAAAAATGCCTCCTGGGCGGCCTCGGCGGCGTCCTCCGGATTTTTGCACATCCGCCGGGTCAGGGCCAGGACCCGCTTTTCATAGAGCCGGACCAGCTCCTCAAAGGCCCCCTGGTCCCCCGCCCGGGCGGCGGCAATCCACTTCCGCTCCCGCAAGTCCGTCATAGGCGCTCCTCCCCCCGCGGCTCGTCCCGGAGGTCCCGCCGGATGCCCCGGGTCACGCGGTACACGTCCTCCAGGGTATTCATTTGGACGATCTGCTCCTTATAGTAGCGCGCATGGGGCACCCCCTTGAGATACCAGCAGTAGTGCCGCCGGGCCTCCAGAACCGCCGTCCGCTCGCCCTTCTGCTCCGCCGCCAGCTCAAACTGCCGCACGGCCAGCTCACACCGCTCCGCCAGGGGCGGCAGGGGCGGGACAGGCTCCCCCTCCAGCAAGGCCTTCGCCTGTTGAAAAATCCAGGGATTTCCGAAGCAGCCCCGGCCGATCATGGCCATGTCGGCCTTCGTGTGCCGGAGAATCCGGGCCGCGTCCTCCGGCTTCCAGATATCGCCGTTGGCGATGACGGGGATGGACACCGCCTCCTTGACGGCCCGGATGCAGTTCCAGTCCGCCTGTCCGCCGTAGACCTGGGCCCGGGTCCGGCCATGGACCGCCACGGCGGAGGCCCCGGCCTGTTCCAGAATCCGGGCGAACTCCACGCAGTTGCAGCTGCCCAGGTCCCAGCCCCGGCGGAACTTGGCGGTGACGGGGATGGGGGAAAGGGCCTTCGCCACGGCCTCCACGATGCGCGCCGCCCTCTCCGGGTCCCGCATCAGGGCCGCCCCGTCGCCGTTGTTGACGATTTTCCCCATGGGACAGCCCATGTTGATGTCCAGGACATCCGCCCCGGTGTGCTCGATGGCGATCTGGGCGGCCTCGGCCATGCAGGACGGGTCGCTGCCGAAGATCTGAACGGCGGCGGGGTGCTCCCCGGGGAACTGCCGCAGGAGGGAGAAGGTTTTTTGGTCCTTGTAGCAGAGGGCCCTGGAGGAAATCAGCTCCGTGCAGGTATAGCCCGCCCCCAGCTCCGCGCAGAGCCGGCGGAAGGCGGCGTCGGTGACGCCGGCCATGGGGGCTAACGCCAGTTTGGAAGGAATGGATACGTTACCGATGTTCATGGCGGGCTCCTTGCGTCTTCTTCCCCGGGGGGGAAGGGGTTTTTCATGCCTGCATCATAGCATGGTTTTGGGGAAATGTCCACTTGGGGTTTTTCCCCTCCTGGGAGGGGGGGCTTGTACGCGCCCTTGCGGGCGGGGAGGGATTTCAGCCATGATGATGGCTGGTACTTTGCACCCCCCATTTTCTCTTTTTCTTCCAGAAGAAAACGAGAAAACGGGCCGTG
>CAJTZL010000118.1 GCA_910583695.1 uncultured Oscillibacter sp. | reverse complement strand
TCCACCGCCCACTGGTAGCAGAGATCGTCCGGGACATCGCTGCCATAGACGCCGTTCTCAGGCTTGACATCGTTGTCTTTCATTTCCCGCTCGACGTACTCCCTGGCTTTGCGGTTGATATACCAGATGCAGTGAATCATGCTCTTGCGCGGGTGTCCAACACGGCGGGCGAAAGCCGGGTCCTCCAAACACTTCGTCTGGATGTATTCGGACACACAATCCTTCATGTTGCGGCGGGTGAGCCGTTCCGTGTCGGCACTCACGCGTTTCATAGAGGCAATCATCACCTCGTCGTCGCTCATAGCGGCCAGACGATCCAATTCTGCCTGCAAAGCAGCTTTTTTCTGCTGCTGCTTTGCCTCCCAATCCGCCTTGCGCTGGGCCTCGGCAGCTTCATGGGCCTGCCGCTTGGCATCTTCATCCTCTTTGCCGTCTGCTGTATCGTCGCTGGTCTCAGCCGCAGCAGAACCTTGGGGCACAGTCTGCTCGCCATCCGGTGCGCCATTGACCTGAATCAAGGCGTCGGGGGCAGTCTCCGGCTCCGTCTGCTGGTGCGGCTCCTCCTCGAAAGCGGGAGGTACAGTCTCTGCCGGTTCATCCCAGGCGGGCACCTCCGGCTTCGCAGGAACGGTAGGAACGATGTTCACAGAAGCCGGGTTGTTGCCATACTCCTGCTCCATGCTCATTTCAGAAAAAACTCCCATGGTAAAAATCCTCCTGTTTGATTTTAATAGCAAAGGGACACAGACCAGCCATAGGCCGGTACTGTGTCCCTTTTCTCATTTTGCTCAAACCGCATAGATCAGGGTGCTGAACGGATCAAAGCAATAGCACACCAAATCCGGGTATTGAGCAGACTGTCGTTGGATCTCCTGTTGGACGGCGAGAGCGGGGCCTTCATTGTAGGCCAGATCCCATCCATCCCAAAACATTGCAGTGAAATAGCGGTGCAGCGGGTGGTATTGAACCTCCACCCCCAGCGCATGGCAAAACGAACTCATTTCTTCCAGCTGTTCCGCTTTGCTTCTATGCGCCATGATTCTCTTCTGGCAGTGGTTTTGCCAGCTCAGCGGAAAATTGTACGGGGACAAAGCCTGACTGGTCACAATAGAAATAGCTCCTGTTTTTTTCGTCATACAGCTCCACCACGTCGGACATAGACAAACTGTGTCCCCGATAGCCCTCGGGGAAGGTATCGTTGTAGCGAATGAAAATGCGTTCCAGTACATCCTTGGGCTCCGCATCCTTAGCACAGAGAATCTCCCCGTCATAGACCAGCCGGTAATCTGCCGCCGGCGGCTGCTGATAACCGACCTTTCGCATTACCTCGATGCTTCGGAACGCAAAGGGATAGGTTTTGATCCCATCCAGATCCAACTGATAGACCCGGAACAACTGTAGCTGCTGTTCCATGTTTATGGTCACATCCTCCTTCCGTATCTCATTTTTCCTGTGCAGCGCCAGCTGCCAATCATCAATCCCCTTGTAGTTGGGATTCCAGACCAGCCGCCGGCATGTCATACCGTGTTTGACTGCCAGCTGGCAGACTTTCGACGCGCCCTTGCTGACCATATCGTTGCTGTACTTGTCCATATCCTCGGCTTCAATGATTTCCTCGGTGCCGTTCTTCCTTAAAAACGCGAACAGTTCATCCAACCCAGCGGTATTGTTTGCCCCAATCATAGCGGCAAAGGAGCGGCCAGTCAGGGCGTGAACAATATCCGCTTTCAAAGCGCCCTCCGTCACGTAAACGATGCGGGAGCATGGATCGCCCACAAAATGGATTGGGCATTTCGATGTGGTTCCCATATTCTTACCTGTAGAGGACAGCGTGAGGTATTTTATCCCGGACTTTTCCGGCGGGTCATCCTTATCCCGAATGGGCTTGTCCAAACGGGTCTGGAGACCGCAGAGCAGTCCCTCCACGCTGCGAATAGGAATGAGAATCCCAGAGGTCCGCCGGTGGAACTTGATTGTCCATTTTCCATAGTCGTCTATGTAGAAACCCGGGACACCTTGGACCCGGTATCCAAACTCCGCCAGCTGCCTTGCCAATATGCGGCAGAATTCCGGGGGAGGGGTGCTCTTGAAACCAAACTGGTCGATCTGAGCGTCTGTCAGTCCCCGCTTACTGCGCAAATGTTCCCGATGGGCTGGCGTCAAGGACAGAGCGGACATCATAGTAGTAAAGGTGCGGTGTATTTCCTGCTCGCTGGCACGTTCCGCTTGGGGCATCTCTTTATTAGGCCCAGCCGGACTGGGAGTGCTGTACGCCGAGGCAGCGCTCCCGGTCTGCAAGGCATCGCAGATCTCCTTGTAGGCATCTGAATTGCTGATCCTGTAGACCTTTGCGTACAAAGCCAGCATCCCGCCGCCCTCACCGCAGTAGTTGCAGCGCCAGACATTCTTCGTCAGATTGAGGTTCATCTTCCCGCGGCGGTCACCGCAGATGGGGCAGTCCACATAGATGTGGCCGGACCCTTCCCTCCTAATGTTCAGACGGAGAAGGGAAGCAACGTCCATAATGGTAAAAGGAAAACCTGTCGCTTTGTAGTCCATAGGAATTAGCTCCTTCCATCAGTCCGGTGGGCAGGATATGAGTTAGCCGGCCTTCTGCATCTGACGGTAGTTCCAGAGCAGGGTCGCCCCGGCCTTCAAGATGTTGCTGGCATCCTGGCAGCCGACCATGTACCATCTCAGGCTGGTCGGGCGGCGGTCAAGGACCTGACCCAGCGTCCACCCCTTGCAGGTACCCAGCGGAACCAGAATGTCCCGGGCCTCATCCATCGTCATGCGCTCGCAGATCTCCTCCACGGTCATATCATCCGTGTAGCCGCTCTGGGCATCCGCTGCGTGATCGGCATTTTCGCCGTTTTCAGCCTCGGCATCCAGTTCGGTATGGGAAGTCATAGGCAGCACGGTCACATTCTCCGGAGCGGAGGGCATACCGACCCCGGTAACCTCTTCCTGGGAAGCAGGCGCTTCCTCAACGGGGGCAGCCTCCGCAGCTTCCACGGCCAGCAGTTCGTCGGCAGGTTCCTGATCTGAGGCCGGAACCACAGCCTCCTCCG
>CAJTZL010000117.1 GCA_910583695.1 uncultured Oscillibacter sp. | reverse complement strand
GAGGACATCGAGATGCAGGTCTACCGGGCCAGCGGCGCGGGCGGCCAGCACGTCAACAAGACCTCCTCCGCCGTCCGCCTCATCCACAAGCCCACGGGCATCGTGGTGGCCTCTCAGCAGGAGCGGAGCCAATTCCAGAACAAAGACAACTGCATGAAGATGCTCCGGGCCAAGCTCCTGGAGCTGAAGGCCCAGCAGCACGCGGAGAAAATCTCCGACATCAAGGGCGTGCAGATGAAGATCGAGTGGGGCAGCCAGATCCGCTCCTATGTCTTCATGCCCTACCAGATGGTGAAGGACACCCGGACCAGCTTTGAAACCGCCAACATCGACGCCGTCATGGACGGGGACCTGGACGGCTTCCTCAACGCCTACCTGACCCAATTGGCTACCGGGGAATTGAAGAAATAACCCCCAGCCTTCCAAAAGGCGCGGCCCTGTGCCGCGTCCTTTTTCCGCAAGCCTCCGCATATACAGAAAGGATACTCAAGATGAAAGACAACAAAATGCAATCAGCCTCCCCCGCGCCTCAGGAGAACAAGATGGGCGTCATGCCCATTGCGCCCCTTCTGGCGGACATGGCGGTCCCCATGATGATCTCCATGCTGGTCCAGGCCCTCTACAACATCGTGGACAGCGTCTTCGTGGCCCGAATCAGCCAGGACGCGCTGAACGCCGTCTCCCTGGCCTTTCCCCTCCAGAACCTGATGATCGCCGTGGGCGGCGGCACCGCCGTTGGTATGAACGCCCTGCTCTCCCGCTCCCTGGGGGAGAAGAACCAGGACCAGGCGGATCAGGCCGCCAACACCGGCATCTTCCTCTTCCTCCTCAGCGCGGTGCTCTTCGGCATGTGCGGCTTTCTGCTGGCCCGGCCCTTCTTCCTGGCCCAGACGGACATCCCCTCCATTGTGAATTACGGCACGGACTACGCCCGCATCTGCCTGGGGCTCTCCATCGGCATTTTCAGCCAGTTCTGCTTTGAGCGGCTTCTCCAGTCCACCGGGCGGACCGTCTACTCCATGATCACCCAGCTCATCGGCGCGGTGATCAACATCCTCCTGGACCCCATTCTCATCTTCGGCCTCTTCGGCTTCCCCCGGATGGAGGTGGCCGGGGCCGCCGCCGCCACGGTGTTCGGCCAGATCGTCGCCGCCCTCATCGGCCTCTGGATGAATCTCCGGTTCAACAAGGACATCCACATCCGCCTCCGGGACATCCGGCCGGAGCGGGCCGTGGTCCGGGAGATCTACCGGGTGGGCCTGCCCTCCATCATCATGCAGTCCATCGGGTCCATCATGACCTTCGGCATGAACAAAATCCTGATCTCCTTCACCGACACCGCCACGGCGGTCTTCGGGGCCTACTTCAAGCTCCAGAGCTTCATCTTCATGCCGGTCTTCGGCCTGAACAACGGCATGGTGCCCATCATCTCCTACAACTACGGCGCGGCCCGGCTGGACCGGGTGCGGAAGACCTTCCGCCTCACCGCCGTCACGGCCACCGTCATCATGGTGGCCGGGTTTTCCGCCTTCAACCTGATTCCCGGGACGCTGCTGGGCTTCTTCAACGCCTCGGAAGAGATGTCTTCCATCGGGTCCGTGGCCCTGCGGGTCATCAGCTGGTCCTTCCTGCTGGCGGGCTTCGACATCATTGCCGGGTCCGTGTGCCAAGCCATTGGAAACCCGGTTCATACCCTGATTTGCTCCATCTGCCGCCAGCTGGTGGCCCTGCTGCCAACGGCGTGGCTGCTGGCCCAGACGGGAAAGCTGGACCTGGTGTGGCTCTGCTTCCCCATCTCGGAGCTGGTGTCCCTGGTATTGAGCATCATCTTCCTCCGCAAGACCATGCGGTCGGCGGAGGCAAAAATCGCCGCCCTCCAGGGCTGACGCAGACGTCAAAGGAGGTTATATGGAACCCATCATCACCCAGCTGGCCCAGGAGCTGGACCAGAACCCGCAGTATGTCGCCAATGTCGTCCAGCTTCTGGACGAGGGCAACACCATCCCCTTCATCGCCCGCTACCGCAAGGAGCACCACGGAGCCATGGACGACACCACCCTCCGCAATCTGGAGGAGCGGCTCCAATACCTCCGGGGCCTCCAGGAGCGGCGGGAGGCGGTGAAAAAATCCATCGAGGAGCAGGGCAAGCTCACCGGGGAGCTCGCCCAGGCCATCGACGCCGCCGCCACCCTGGCGGAGGTGGAGGACCTGTACCGCCCCTATAAGCAAAAGCGCCGCACCCGGGCTACCATGGCCCGGGAGAAGGGCCTCCAGCCCCTGGCGGAGCTCCTCTTCGCTCAGGGGCCGGACTGCCCGGACCCGGCGGCCGAGGCGGCGAAGTATGTGGACCCGGAGAGGGGCGTGGAGACGGCGGAGGACGCCCTGGCGGGGGCCTCCGACATTGTGGCGGAGCTCCTCAGCGACGACGCGGAGCTGCGGAAGGTCCTTCGGACCCTGCTGGCGAAAAACGGGAAGCTCCGCAGCGAGGCCGCCGTGGAGGAGGACACGGTTTACCGGCTCTACTACGACTTCACCCAGCCCCTCTCCCGGATGCAGGGCCACCAGGTCCTGGCCGTCAACCGGGGAGAGAAGGAGGGGAAGCTGAAGGTCTCCATTGAGCTGGACCGGGAGCTGGCCCTGCGGACCCTCCGCCGCCGGGTGGTGGTCCCCGGGACCCCCGCCATGGCGTTTATCAAGGCCGCCGCGGAGGACGCCTATGACCGCCTGATCTTCCCCTCCCTGGAGCGGGAGGCCCGGTCCGCCCTGACGGAGGAGGCCGGCGAGGGGGCCATCGGGCAGTTTGCCCTGAATTTGAAGCCCCTTTTGATGCAGCCCCCGGTGAAGGGCAGGGTGACGATGGGCCTGGACCCGGGCTACCGCATGGGCTGCAAGGTGGCCGTGGTGGACGGGACGGGGAAGGCCCTGGACACCGCCGTGGTCTACCCCACCTACAACCAGCGGAAGAAGGAGGAGGCCATCGCCCTGCTGTCCCGGCTGATTCAAAAGCACGGGGTGGAGCACATCGCCATCGGCAACGGCACCGCCAGCCGGGAGACGGAGCAGATGGCGGTGGAGCT
>CAJTZL010000116.1 GCA_910583695.1 uncultured Oscillibacter sp. | reverse complement strand
GGGTGCATTGCACCAGCCATCGCTGGTATCCATTCCGCCCCGCCCGAAGGGCGAGTAAAAGCCCCCCCCCGCCGGGGGAGCAGAAAGGACCCTCCCATGTCTCATACTGCGGAGCTCATTGCCGTAGGCACCGAATTACTCCTTGGCAACATCGCCAACACCAATGCCCAAACCCTGAGCCAGAGCCTCTCCGCCTTGGGCGTCAACGTCTTCTGGCACACCGTGGTGGGCGATAACCCCAACCGCCTCCGGGAGGCGCTGGACATCGCCCGCCGCCGGGCGGACATCCTCATCACCACCGGCGGCCTGGGTCCCACCTACGACGACCTCACCAAACAGACCGTCTGCGAAGCCTTCGGAAAGCCCCTCATCCTCCACCCCGGCATCCTGGAGGACATCCGCGTCTTTTACGAATCCGCCCTCCACGTCCCCATGCCGGAGAACAACACCCAGCAGGCCCAGCTCCCGGAGGGCTGCACGGTCTTCGACAACCCCGTGGGCACCGCCCCCGGCTGTGCTTTCGAATGTGACGGCGTCCACGTCCTCATGCTCCCCGGCCCCCCTCACGAGATGGAGACCATGCTCCGCCGCCACGTGGAGCCCTACCTCCGGAAGCTCTCCCACGAGGTCATCGTCTCTCAGGACATCATGACCTTCGGCATGGGCGAATCCTCCGTGGATGAGCTCCTCCACGAGAAAATGGCCCATATGACCAACCCCACCCTGGCCACCTACGCCAAGCCCTGCGAGGTCCGCCTCCGGGCCACCGCCAAGGCCGCCACGGAGGACGCGGCCCGCGCCATGCTGGCCCCCGTCTGGGAGATGGTCTGCGAAACCTTGGGGGATATTGTCTACAGCGGGGACGGCGGCGGCCTGGCGGACTGCTGCCACGGCCATCTGATCCGCCGCGGCTTCACCCTGGCCACCGCCGAGAGCTGCACCGGCGGCCTTGTGGCGGAACGGATGACCGCCATCCCCGGAGCCTCCGGGGTCTACCGGGGCGGCGTGGTCAGCTACTGGACCAGCGTCAAGGCGGACCTCCTCCACGTCCCCCAGAACCTTCTGGACACATACAGCCCCGTCTCGGCGGAGTGCGCCCGGGCCATGGCGGAGGGGATTCGGAACCTCACCGGCGCGGACCTGGGGGTTTCCGTCACCGGGACAGCGGGCCCGGACCCGGACGAGCGGGGCGTCCCCGTGGGCATTGTGTACATCGGCCTTGCCGCGCCGGAGGGGACCTTCTGCCGCGCCCTGGACCTGGGCCGCCGCCGGAGGGACCGCATCCAGGGTCTGGCGGCCAATCACGCCTTTGACGTAGTCCGCCGGTATCTCCAGGGCCTTCCGATAGAACAAATCTGATCCCTCTTCGAAAATTTGCAAAAAGGCTTGCGCTTTTTCATGAGTTGTGGTATATTGCATATGTTAGAGTAAGATGGAAGCTAAGGTAAGGAGTGGACCGGCGGTCCGCTCCTTCTTTTGGCAATTTTCCCTTCCTCAAAATGCTTTGGAGGACCGCCGATTTATGAAGAAGATCACCGAACTTACCGCGGAGCTGGCCGCGCCCGCCGTCGCGGAAGCAGGCTGCACCCTCTGGGATGTGGAATATGTCAAGGAGGGTGGGACCTGGTACCTCCGGGTTCTGCTGGACAAGGAGGGCGGCGTGGACATTCTGGACTGCGAGGCCGTGTCCCGGAAGCTCTCGGACCTTTTGGACGAGGCGGACCCCATTGAGGGGAGCTACACCCTGGAGGTGGGCTCCGCCGGGGTGGAGCGGGCGCTGAAGCGGCCCGGGGACTTCGCGCAGTTCCTGGGAAGCCCGGTGCTGGTGAAGCTCTACCGCGCCCTGGACGGGCAGAAGGAGATTCCCGGCGTCCTCACGGCCTACGACCAGGAGAGCGGGGCCGTCACCGTGGAGGCGGGAGGCACGTCCAGGACCTTTGAGAAGAAGGACGTGGCCCTGGTCCGCCTGCGGGTGGAATTTTAAGCGCTTGTGAATGATGTGAAACGTATTTCTATAATTAAGGAGAATCGGCAAAGATGAGAGGCAAGAAGCAGAAAGAACCCGCCGGTATGAATCCCGGGGAGATTTTCGCCGCCCTGGAGCTTTTGGAGCAGGAGCGGGGCATCCCCAAGGAGGCCATGCTGGAGAAGGTCATCAAGGCCATCACCACCGCCTACCAGCGGGACCACAAGGACGTGGAGGAGGAAAACATCGTCGTGGAGGCGGACGAGGTCCACAAGGAGCTCCGCATGTTCATCCGCAAGACTGTGGTGGATGAGGAGGACTACGTGGACCCCTTCAACGAGATGTCCCTGGAGGAGGCCAAGGCCCTCTCCGCCCGGTATGAGATCGGGGACGTGGTGAATATCCCGGTGGACAAGATGGAGTTCGGCCGCATTGCCGCCGGAAACGGCAAGCAGGTCATCATCCAGGGTCTCCGGGAGGCGGAACGGGGCAAGGTCTACGACGAGTTCAACTCCAAGCAGCACGAGATTCTCACCGGCGTGGTTACGCGCATCGACCCCCGGAACGGCGGCGCGTCCCTGCGCATCGGCACCGGCGCGGAGTCCACGGAGGCGCTGCTGCTGGCCGGGGAGCAGGTTCCCGGCGAGCCTCTGGAGGAGGGCATGCACATCAAGGTCTACGTGGTGGACGTGCGTCACTCCACCCGGGGGCCCCAGGTGCTGATCTCCCGGACCCACCCGGGTCTGGTGAAGCGGCTGTTCGAGCTGGAGGTGCCGGAGATTTTCGACGGCTCCGTGGAGGTGCGGTCCATCGCCCGGGAGGCAGGCAGCCGTACGAAGATGGCCGTCTGGTCCCGGGAGGAGAACGTGGATCCCATCGGCGCCTGCGTGGGCCCCAGGGGCCAGCGGGTGGCCGCCATCGTCGACGAGCTCCGGGGGGAGAAAATCGACATCATCAAGTGGAGCGAGGACCCCGCCGAGTTCATCGCCGCCGCCCTGGCTCCCGCCGACGTGGTGGAGGTGCGCATGGCGGAGGAGGGGGTCAAGGCCTGCCGCTGTGTGGTGCCCGACGACCAGCTGTCCCTGGCCATCGGCAAGGAGGGCCAGAACGCCC
>CAJTZL010000115.1:1563-3121 GCA_910583695.1 uncultured Oscillibacter sp. | reverse complement strand
GGCCGCGCTCCACATCGGCGTTGAAGGCAACGGTGCCGTGGGACATGACCAGCACAGCCGCCCGCCCGTCCGCCAGCACGGGGAGGCAGCCCTTTTCCACCGGGCCGGTGGCAATGCCCTCCCGCTTCAGGCGGCGGGCCAATTCGGGAAAAAATTTGTCGTTCATCATTCTGTTTCCTTTCCATTTCAATATGTAGGCTCAGCACATTGTCTGGCCCAGTTCCGGCTCCTGCCGGGGCCAGGGGGCGCTGAGGCGGCGCACACTGCCGAAGCTGGTTTCCCTTACGCCGTCCGCCTCCATCTCAGACCGTCCCAGGGCGTCAAAATCGGTGAAACCGTCCAGCATCTCCAGAATCTCATCCCCTGCCCCGGCATACCCCAGGGCGGCGAAGGCGTATTCCCGCTCATTGCTGCTCACCAGCTGTAGTCGTCGATATCCATGACGATGGTGCCAGCCTCATGAAAAGAACGGGGCTCCTCCACCTCCAGCACCGCGCCAAACACCCTCAGTTCTTCCCTCGTCATCCCTCGGACGCACTCAGCCAGGACGCTGGCGTCCTTCAGGGTGATGGCATCCCTGGGCAGCAGGTGCGCCCAGGGGTAGCCGATCTCCACATCCCTGATGGCCGCGCTGTCCAGATCGTCCAGCCCCAGCGCCCTTTTCGCCTGTTCCAGTTCATCATCTGAGGCGGGGAGGTCAAGACTGACGGCGTCGGTGGGGGAGGCCAGCGTGAGGGCGAAGGCTGGGCGGTCTGTCTTTTTCTGCGTCTGAACCACTTCCCGGCGCTTCACATAGCCGTTGGGCGTGTATGCCCCGCCGTGGCCGGCGTAATAGGCCGCGCCGATCCCTGCGTAGTCCAGGTAGGGCCAGACCTCCTTGGGAAAGTCCACCCCTGCCTGCCCATGCTCCACCAGCCAGCCGCCCAGCTCCTTGTCCGAGGTGACGCCCTCGATGAACTCATATCGGCCCAGGCTGGAGGCGATGTCCAGGATATCATCCAGGCCGTTGACGCTCTCCGCCCGGAGCGCCCCCGCAAAAACTTTCTGGGCGTCCAGATCCATGGCGTCCACCAGTCCGGCCAGCCGGTTCAGCTTTTCCACGCCGGTTTCCTGGTACAGCACGGCAGGATCCAGCCGGTCCTCAAAATGCCACACAGGGCCATCGCCACGGATGAACAGCGGCTGGCTGCCAGTGTCCAGCTTGCCCAGCTCCTCCCGCACCTCCTCCGCCGTGGCGGGGAAGGGGATGGGCACGCTCTCGCCGTAGTATTCTTGGGAAACACACAGGATCATGTCAAATCCCTCCCATCGCCTGATCCCGCTGATGCTGTTCCGCGGGATCGTCCATCATCAATTCCTCCAGCGTCAGGCTGCCGTGGTAGGACACATAGCCCAGGTTGGTTACCTTCCCTACGGCCTGCGGGCCGCTCCCCGCCCGCTCCAGCGTCCGCTGGATCTGCTTGTCCGGGCAGGGCAGATAGAGGTAGCCGGTGGCTGTGCCCTCTGGCCCGGAGTTGATCGAGACCATCATGAGGGGCGGTTTATAGGGGTATGCCGG
>CAJTZL010000115.1:0-1463 GCA_910583695.1 uncultured Oscillibacter sp. | reverse complement strand
CCTCCAGCAGATCAATGACGCTGTCGTACTGGCTGTCCGGAATCGGGAGGGGGATCGTGGCTTGCCCGTACTCCGGGTGGGCCTTGCTGCTGACTTCTGCTTTCATAATCATGAGGAACGCTTCCTTTCATTAAATAAATGTGCCGCGACCATCCCAATGGTGGGAATGATCACGGCCTTTGTTGGGGGGAGTTATCACTTTCGCTGCTTGTTCAGGTTCAAAATTCATCAGTTCAGATGCATGGGAGAAAGGTGCAAAACCATCGGGGTCTATAAATTCGGGTCCCAGCGCAATTTGGTACTCGTCCTGGTAGATATAATTCATCTCATGCACCCAAAGTACCATGCATCGAATGTCCCAGCCAGTTCCGCTTGCGTACCGATTGATTTCATCAATGGCGTCCCCAAATTTTTGCAGCCCCTTTTCCGTGAACCAGAAGCTGCTGGGTTGGTCGAGGTTCATCGGCACCGGCAGGCTGTCCTTGAAGGGTTTCATCAGCCTGCGGTATGCAGCTGGTTCGCACATATCATCCAGCCCTTGCAGAAATCCAACGCCTTGATATGTACCATCAAAGAACAGCTCGAACCGGAACAAGGGTTGTACTTCGTTTGGGACATTTTTGAGGGATCTGGAAATGGAATAGCTGTGCTCCGCCCCATTGAGGAGTGGCCTGAGCCACTCCAAGTCTTTCCGGCGTAAATCGCAGGTGAGCCGGTACTCGGGCGGTTCTTCGTTGGTCTCTGCCGCAGTACATTCGCTTTGGGTGCGATGGACATATAAATCCTTTTGTGCTTTCATGATGCTGCCTCCTTCATTTGACTGGAACCAGCATAGACGAACTTTCTTGAGAAAGCCATTATCAGAACCAACAAATAACAGGGGTTCAAACCGGGCATGACCACTAAATCAGCATCTGGCCAATTTGCCGGAATTGGGAATCCGCTGGCAGCAGTTCAGAGAACACAAAAAAACACCGCTCCTTTCGGCCCTGCCCTGGGCCATTGGAGCGGCGTTAAAAGCGTATAAAATTTCTTTGTCCTTCGCGGGGTAGGTTTGCGGGTTGAGAATGCAGAAAGGCAGGTGTGTGAGTTCAAGACCCGCCTGTTTGGGAAAACAGCTTGCGGATAGCAAAATTTCGCGGCCCTCGGATTTCACTTTCCGAGGGCCTTGAATGGGTTGAAAACACTGGCTTGACGGGCAAGATAGCATTTTCACCCTGTTAAGTTGGTCGCGGGGCCGGATTTGAACCGACGACCTTCAGGTTATGAGCTGCGGCTGGCGGTGCTGGCGGCGGCTTTTTTGCGCTTTCGGGGCGTGTTTGATTCATGTGAGGATGCTTTCCGGCCCTGTTCTCTCCACTGTTTCCGCCTGCTTTTTTCCTGTTCTGGGTCTGAATCTGGGGCGGCGCTCCTACTCCGGCAGCACATTCCGTTTCAGACTGGTATAGGCCAGCAGAATATAG
>CAJTZL010000114.1 GCA_910583695.1 uncultured Oscillibacter sp. | reverse complement strand
GGAACATGAAACGCTGGGTCTAATTTTTCAACCGTCAACGGAAATTGAGAGAAGAAATCGCTCAACGAAAAATTGATTGCCGGGGGCAGGGGCAGCACAGTCAATAAAATTACTGCCGCCATAAGAGCGTAGATCAGAGTATGGTTGAAGCGGCTCAACATCATTCCTGCCCCCAGGCAAAAGACAATGGGCGGGATCAGGGTCAATAGAGCGGGTAAAATCAGTTCCCCATAATCCACCCACCCAAACAGCGACACATAGAATCCAACCGCCAGGACTGCGACACATAGGCAGAGGACAAGGGTAGCTGTCAGCACCGCTCCACACCGCAGAGCCGCATACCGCCGCTGCCTGATTGGGGTGGCTTGGGTCAAGGGCCGGAGCAGACGCTCCTCCTTGGAGAAGAAGAACGCAAGGAAAAACAATTCTCCCAGGCAGATCAGCGGCAGCGCTTGGCTGAGATAGTATCCAAAGCTCCATGGGGAAAAAGGCGCTGTGTGAGCCACGCCCCGGACCACAGAGCCAGTCAGCGTCAGCCAGCCATATCCCAGGGACACCAGCAGAATACCGAAGAACAGCTTGTTCCACAGCAAGCGCCGCAGCTCATATCGAAATATTTTATTCAAGGTTTAAGTCCTCCTCTGTCAGATGGCAGGCATCCAGAAACTCCTGATAGGTCAGATAGGGATATTCCGGGTTCAGCTCCCGGCCAAAGAGACCTTTCAAAATCTCGTCCATAGCCTCCTCACCGCCCACCAGTTGTTCAGCCTTCAAGATTTTCAAGGGCATTTCGTTATATTGCCGCATCCCTCGCAAGTTGTTGGCAATGTCAGCCTGATACTGCTCCGGCAAGGCGGACAGGTACTCCGGGTGGCGGACATAGAAATCCTTGTAGTAGTCGTCTACGGCCTCCTGCCAAGCGTCCACAAAGCTGGCCTGGGCCTCACGTTCCCCATACAGCGCCTTTACAATGCGATAGGTGGTGTAGCAGGTCAGACCCTCGGCAGACCAAATGCCGCTCTCGTCCATGGGGTCAAACATATTCCCCAGGCCCCACCATTGATGGACAATTTCATGGATCGTCACCTGAGCGGAGGAGCCGCCTTTTGCGCCGTTGGACAGGTTTTCAGCGGTATAGTCCAGCTCGTCTGCAATGCTGGCGCCGTCTCCCGCATATCCGCCGCCGTCGCTTCGCCGCTCGATCAGGTTAAAGGTCCCATCTCCATAAAAAGACAACGGGCCGATATGTTCGGTACAGTATTCAATGGTCTGGCGGATGGATTCTGCGGCGTTCATAGCCTCCATGACGGGCTGATGCTTACGGCTGTAATAGAAATTGACGGTAATACCCGCCGGTTCCACCGGAATTTCCTCCCGGATATAATCCCCGGCATATATAATCATGCGATAGCTGTCCCGCTCCATGCGCCATGTTTTTGTGCTGTCCGAGTTTTCCTGCAGCAGCTCAGTGGAGCCAAGCCCAAACAAAATGGGGGTCATATGTCCGGGGAGGGTAATGTCCGTCACATTGGGAAGGTGATCTCCCTGATACCACACGTTATAGGGACAGGGCGACAGCGCGTCGTTTTCTAGCTTCATATAGGCGCCGCTGATTTCCAGACTGCCCTGTTCAGCGGACACGATATTCCACTCCTGGGGAAAACCGCCATATTCCATGGTAAGCTCAATTTCCGGGGCGGCAGGGATGACCACAACGAACGCCTTTTCGTTGATTTCCTGCCTATCCTCCAAGGTAAACGGCACATCTGCGCCATTTGCTTGAATGGAGGAAATTTCGTATCCCGGATTGATAAGGAAACGGACATTCTGTTCCTGACCGCTGGTATTTTGAAGCTGAAATTGGGCCTTCCCATATACGCTGCCCGTTTTTGGATCAGGATGCACATCCGCATAACGACCGGAACAGGTGACAGCCTCCATATATTCAGAGGCAAATACAAAATCATAATCCATATCCGGGCTGCTGTGATCGAGGAAGGGCTGGCCCATATAGAGCAGGCTGGAACAGGCTATCAATGCCGCCGCTATCGCCGGACGGTAAAATCGCCGGATATTATGAGCAAATGAGCCGAGCGGTCCCTTCCCGTATTGACGTACACAGAGATAGGACAATACCCACAGTCCGGCCATTGCCAGCAGCCAGGTAAGGCGCACATAGGCCACCGAGCGAAAAATACGGTAATTGGAAAAATCATCGGAGACTGCCCAAACACAGGGATTCAGCCAGCAGAGCTGCCATTTCTCCTTCCAGACCGTCAGACTGAGGGCGGCAAAGGCGGCAAAGAGGGCCAGAGACAAATCAGCCCGCCGGGTGAATTGACAGGCGGCGGAGGCAAACAAAATCGCCAGAGGAATCGCTCCGTACATAAAAATCAGGTGTATCAGCAGATAGCTTTCCACATCAAAGACCGCACCCAGTTTCATTATGGCATACGGAAGCCAGGCCAACGTGGTAATGGCCTGGGCCAGAATGGAGACACACAGCAGCGCCCCCAGCCGGGTCAGGGCGGCGGTCATGGGAGACACCACCGCATGGGTCAAGGTTTCCATGCCGTCCCGCCGGAGCCTGTCCATGCTCCAGACAGTGAGAATCGCAAATACAACAGCCCCCAGAATACCGCCGGCCAGAGCCGGATTTGCAAGATACATCCCCTGCATGGTGGTGACATAGCCGCTGTCGCTGCTGGAATACAGAGGCCGGTAGACCGTCAGGCCGGCAACCGGAGAGAGGGCGGTCAAAAGAATCGCCAGCCAAGTAAGGCGGTTCTGGAGCAATCGGGTCAGCTCCAAACGAAATTGCCGCAGGGTGTTCATTGCATCGCCTCCCTGGAGATGAGATAAAGATAGGCATCCTCCAGCGCGGGCTCCACCTGTTCCACAAAATCAGGAAGTTCCTCCGCCACGGCGCGGCAGACGATACCCTGGGCCGTGTTGACGCGGGAGGTAATATGCAGGCCCACCTCCTGCCGCCGGTCTTTCTCCCGGAATACACCAACGTGGCCCACAGCTCCGGCGATCAGCTCGGCGGGAGTACCGGCAAAGCGGATACGGCCCTGGTGTATCACAATAAGCTGATTGCACACTGACTGAACATCCTCAATAATGTGGGTGGACAGAAGCACCAGCCGGTCCTGGGCCATTTGGGAAAACAGATTGCGGAAGCTGATCCGCTCCTCCGGGTCAAGACCCACCGTAGGCTCGTCGAAAATCAGGAAATGAGGATTGCCCAGGATGGCCTGCGCGATTCCCACCCGCTGGCGCTGTCCGCCGGA
>CAJTZL010000113.1 GCA_910583695.1 uncultured Oscillibacter sp. | reverse complement strand
CTATTATATTATCATAGGCACCCAGTAAATTCAATACGAGTCGGTGAAATCGCTTAAACGGTATCCCAACAACCATGGTCTTTAATAAAGACATACTCTGTCAAATCTTGCAGAGTAAAAAGCTGCATTTGAATTACCCCTTGGGATTACCAGTGTGCAAAATCCTTCGAGCATATCATGCGCTCTTATGCGTTCTCTTGTATAGAAGATTCCCTTCGTACATACCGAAGCAGGACACGGCAGCCGCTACATGGCTATCGTGTCCTGCCTGTTATGTTTGTTGAATTTCCCGAATCAGGATGAATGGGGTAAGCTGCCGGTTCTGACCAGCCGGATTATCTACAATTAGCGCAAGGAGTTGATCCTGCTTCCAGTCTCTCAGCTGATTCCCTTTACCCAGCAGGTCTACATCCAGGTCGTTGGCATCCACAATCATCATAACAACTCCGGTCCGTTTATAAACCTCATTGCAGACCATGTCTGGATTCCTGGGAACGCGGATGCCGATGTGCTTATATTCTGGGATGTCTTCTCCGTAGAAGCCGTCCAATCCCCGGACCTCCTCGCCGAGGAGCCGGTAGAAAGTGCCGTGGATGCCCCGCAGCTTGTCCAGACCGGCTCGGACCGCTGCCCAGAGCACCCGGCCCAGACCGCAGGTGTTGATGGCAAACTGCATCTTCACCGGCAGGCCCATGCCCGGTCCCGCCGCAGTCTGCCGGACAAAGCGGGAGAGCAGCTTGGCCCAGAAGCCGGGGCGCACCTGGTCCTCTGTCACCACCCGTCCCTGACACAGGGCGATCACCTTCTCGCTGGAGGAAAGGATATCCCCTGGCTGATAGACGGGCTTAACATATCGTTCAACAAGGTCGATATAGCTTTCCCCCGCTTGGACGAAATGTGTGGTAATGGCATGGCGGGCATAGATTTTCCCGTTTGCCTGGATCAATACGTTCTTTCCCTCATTTGCGTAAAATTCCATCAGGACACTCCCTCCAAATACTCCTCCAGGCAGACGCCCAGGGAATGGATCTGCTCCGCGTCCTCGTGCCCCACATAGCGGTAATGCCAAGGCTCATAGATGATACCGGTGATCTCGCTTTTGTCATTGGGATAGCGGAGGATGAAACCATACTCCCAGCTGTGCTCCATCAGCCACTTCTGCACAGCGGTGCTCTCCTGGGTTTCATCCAGATGCTGATTATTGATGTCCACAATATCCACTGCCAGTCCCAACTGATGCTCGCTAGTACCTGGGACTGCCACAGATTTCCCTGCCTCCACTGGGGCGTCAGCCTCAGAGTATCCTTGTGCTATCAGGCGGTCAACCTTATTCTGGAACAACTTCTCCTGGTACTCCTGTGTACGGTAGGCGGAGCAGATGACTGGGGACAGACCATCCGCCCGGCAAGCGTCCATCATGGCCTGTAAATCCGGATAGCACCGGCTATCCACTGAGAGCCCGTTCTTCAGTTCTGTCAGGGAGAGAGAATAGTCTGTCGGCAACGGGTTCCAGGGGTTTACCAGAAGCAGATTCCAGCTATCTTTGTCTGGTGTGGTGGTTTTGGGGCTGCCGCTGGCCTCTGGCGATGTGGAACTGGGATCCTGCTGGGCGCCGACTGAAGGCTCAGGCTGCAGCGGGAAAAAATTTGGGTCAGTTTGGGTAGAAGCACCTTGCTCGATAACCTTGAGCGTGTCTGTGGCAGAATCCGGATTGGTCTGGGTGGAGCTATTGGGCTGATAAGCGGTTTTCGCCAGTGATGTGGAATCACCCTGCGCTGAGGCGTCCGGTTTGAATCCCATGATGCAAACCGCAAGCAGAAAGCAAAGAGCCGAAACAGGGAGAAACCAATTCCCCAATCCTCTGCTCCGTCTGCGTCTACGCCTGCGCACACGTTTGCCGCGAGACCGCATCATCACTTCTCCTTGGTTCATGATAAGCACCTTCTTTATTTGAGATGCCTTTATCATAGCGGGAGGATAGAAAGAACCATTAACATTCCGGCAACGAAACTGCATCATTTTACTTAAAGATCGCTAAGCCGCCAAACAGTTTCAGTTCCAGCTCACAGACATCCAAGCCGTCCTGCAAATCAGCCCCAAAAACGAACTGGTATAGAATGCCGCCGGAATCAATGCCTTGAGACTCCTCTTTCACACTGACAATTTCAATTCCATAGTAGCCCTGAAAGAATATGTTCCAGTTTGCAGCCAGGGCGTGGGCGGCATCCGTATCTCGGGGCGTAGGGCTGCTCACCAGAAACTGTACGGCCTTACCCGTCGTGTCATCAATCCACATCTGGTATGGCACATTCTCGCTGTACGAATAACAGTTCCAAACCAGTGCGGAGCTGCCGTCGCCGCCAATTAAGAGAATCGGTTCAGCTCGTCCCTCTGCGTCTCGTATCAGTGCCAAATCGCCCACAGACAATAGGTCCATGGCCTCCATTTCAGTTAGCACCGCCTTAGCGGCTTCGATTGCATCCTGTTCGGTGAGCTTTGTTTCCTCCTCCCACAGGATGCTGTTACACTCTCCTGCAATCAGGCGGAGAACCGGACTTACCCCAACATCCTGCTGGAGCGTCAGATTAACCGTATTAAGCAGGAACTCTTCCCGCAGGCTGCTGATCCGGCTGTCCTGCATTTGCGAAACTGCAAGGGGCATCGCCGCGCCCACAGTAATAAGCACGAGCGTAAACAGCGGGAGGATATATCGTTTGATTGTTCTCATGGCCGGCCCCCTCTTAGATCCACCGTCACGCAGGCGCCACCCTCTGGCCGGTTTTCAAATCGAATCCTGCCGTTGTGGAGAGCGGCAATCTCCCGGCACAGGGACAGTCCCAGACCGAAACCACCCTGTGCCCGGGACCGGGCCTTATCCACCCGGTAGAAGGCTTCTGTCAGATGCTCCAGCGCCTGGGGTGGGATCCCCCGGCCACTGTCCAGGACATGGATGAGGCAGCCGTCCGCCAGCATCTCCTGCCGAAACTGTATTTCCCCGCCCTGCTCTATGGCCTTCTGTGCGTTGTCTGCCAGGTTCAAGAGCAGGGACCAGACCAAGTCTGCATCCATCAGGCAGGCCCCCGCCTTGCATACGCAGGACAGACGAATCCCTTTGGCGGCGTACAGCGGCCGCAGTCTCTCTACCAGCGCCTCAATCAGTTCCGCCGGAGAGACTTTGGCGAAGGGCAGGTCATGCCGTTTCAGGACCAGGAGCTCCAACAGCTTGTGTGACAGGCTCTCCAGCCGTTTTCCCTCCGAATACAGGTAGTCCGCGGCCTCCAACTGCTCTTCCGGGGTCAACGTCCCGCTACGCAGCAGCTCCGCGTAGCCAATCAAGGAGGTCATAGG
>CAJTZL010000112.1 GCA_910583695.1 uncultured Oscillibacter sp. | reverse complement strand
TTCTTGCCTGCAAGCTGCTTTATACTAAATGTTGGCTGCTTTGTCAACAGGCCCAGGTTGTTCCAAAGCGTGGTTTTGACCAGAGGAACGGGTCGGTTTTTCATGGCCAATGTCTGCCCGGCAAAACCCGTGCAGATCATCAAGCAGAGTATCCTTCCGTCATAGAGCTACAGAACACCGACCTCGCGGCCCTGCTCCAGCTGCCGGTGATCTTCTTTGATTTTCATAGCCTCCTCCAAGAAGGCGGGCAGAGTAATCTTGCAGATTTTGAGCCCCGGGCAGTGGTCCCACGGCGGAGCTGATATTCATTTCTCCAATACGCTGCTCCATTTTATCACCTTGAAAAGCCCAGGGAGGCCGTCATAAGACGGCCTCCCCGGGCTTTGGAGAGTGTATGCAGCAGGCAGGCAAAACGCTTACAGCTCGCAGAGTTTGAGAAGCTCCTCCCAATTGCGGTCAACTTCCTTCTGGGTCTCCTCAATCATCCACTCATTGCCGGGCTTGAACATGTGGGCGAAGCGGCCCTGGGCCTTCAGGTACTCCTCCACCGGCAGCTTGTTCTTGGGCTTGTAGCTGAGGATATACTTGCCCTCAATGACCTCATACATGGGCCACACGCAGGTCTCCACCGCCAGCTTCGTGATCTCCATCATCTTCTCGCTGGGATACCGCCAGCCTCTCGGGCAGGGGGCCATCACATTCAGGAAGGCCGCGCCGGGGGTGTAGATGGCCTTGTGGGACTTCTCCGTGATGTCCTTGAAGTTCCCGATAAACGTCGTCTGGGCCACATACGGAATCCCGTGAGCCACCATGATCTTCGTCAGGTTCTTCTTCTGCTGGGGCTTGCCGGGAACCACCTTGCCCACCGGGGTGGTGGTGGTGTCGGCGAAGTGGGGCGTGGAGCTGGAGCGCTGGATGCCCGTGTTCATGTAGGCTTCGTTGTCGTAGCAGACATAGACCATGTCGTGTCCACGCTCCATGGCCCCGGACAGGCTCTGGAAGCCGATGTCATAGGTTCCGCCGTCTCCGCCGAAGGCGATGAACTTATAGGTCGCATCGATCTTGCCCCGCTTTTTCATGGCGTGGTAGGCCGTTTCCACACCGCTCAGCGTCGCCGCGGCGTTCTCAAAGGCGTTGTGGATGAAGCTGTCCTTATAGGACGTATAGGGGTACATGAAGGAGGAGACCTCCAGGCAGCAGGTGGCGGAGCAGACCACCGCGTGGTCCTCCGGCTCCAGGGCCCGCAGCACCGTCCGCACGGCGATGGGGCAGCCGCAGCCCGCGCACATTCTATGGCCACCGGTAAAGCGGTCTTCCTTCATGACGTTTTCTTTCAGATTATAGGCCATGTTGACTCCTCCCTCCTTACTCGCGCACGTCCAGGTAACGGTAGGTCTCTCCCACGTCCCCGGTCTCGGCGATCTTCTCCAGGTCCGCGAACACGTGCTGGATGCTCTCCACCCGCACGTCCCGGCCGCCCAGGCCGTAGATGTAGCTGATGCCCTTGGGGCCGCTGATTCCATTGGCATACAGGCCCGCGCAGGTCTCGGCAAAAATCGGTCCGCAGTGGGCATTGAAGCTGTCGTCTTTGTCCATGGCGGCGAAGGCCTTCACGTGTTTCAGGGCCTCGGCGATCTCCTCGGCGGGGAAGGGACGGAAGGAGCGAATCTTGATCATGCCCACCTTCTTGCCCTGGGCCCGGAGCTGCTTGATGGCCTCCCGGGCCGTTCCGGCGGAGGAGCCGATGATGATGATGGCCTCCTCGGCGTCGTCCATCTCGTATGTTTCAATCAGCCCGTACTGCCGGCCCGTCCAGGCGGCGAACTCGTCCGCCACCTTCTTGATGACGTCCTTCGCGTCCATCATGGCCTGGGCTTGGGCGCGCTTGGTCTCCATGTAGTACACCGGGGTGGAGTAGGGGCCCACAGCGATGGGCTCGTCCTTGTTCAGGAGGTAGTGCTGGGGCTTGTACTCGCCTACGAACTTCCGTACAGCCTCGGTTTCCTCCAGCTCGATGTTCTCAATGGCGTGGGAGGTGATGAAGCCGTCCTGGCAGATCATGATGGGCAGGGACACCGCCTCGCCGATCCGCATGGCCTGGAGGTAGTTGTCATAGGCCTCCTGGTTCGTCTCGGCGAACAGCATCAGCCAGCCCGCGTCCCGGACGCTCATGGCGTCGGAGTGGTCGTTGTTGATGTTGATGGGGCCAGACAGGGCGCGGCAGCTAACCGCCAGGGTGATGGGCAGACGGTCGGAAGCGGCTACGTACAGCATCTCGGCCATGTAAATAAGGCCGCAGGAGGAGGTCGCGGAAATGGCCCGGCATCCGGCGGCTTCCGCGCCGATGCAGGTGGACATGGCGGAGTGCTCGGACTCCACGGCAATGAAGTCCGTGTCTACCTCGCCGTTGTCCACGTAGGCGGAGAAGTACTGGGGAATTTCGGTGCTGGGCGTGATGGGGTAGGCTCCCATCACGTCGGGGTTGATCTGCTTCATCGCGTAGGCAACGGCTTCGTTGCCGGAAAGTCTCTCTCGAATACTCATTTTA
The DNA here is from genome assembly GCA_910583695.1 of uncultured Oscillibacter sp. Classification (GTDB taxonomy): domain Bacteria; phylum Bacillota; class Clostridia; order Oscillospirales; family Oscillospiraceae; genus Oscillibacter. The sequence continues at coordinate 897 of CAJTZL010000112.1, read as the reverse complement.
TCCTGGCCCCTCCTTACTTTTCGTCCTTGACCATGGTGATGGCCCCGAAGGGGCAGACATTGGCGCAGATGCCGCAGCCCTTGCAGAAGAAGTAGTTGAAATCCTCCCGCTTGCCTTCCTGGTTGACCGGGATGGACATATCCGGGCACACCGGCGCACACAGCAGGCACTGCTTGCACTTCTCCATGTCCAGCACCGGCTTCATGGTCCGCCAGTCGCCGGTCTCCACCACCTGGGACGTGCCGCCCTCGAAGATGGCGCCGCCGGGGGTGATGTCCTTCCATGTGACCTGAGGGGTCATATCCTTCGCTGAATGGCTCATCCTTCCTTGACCTCCTCCATAGAGCGTTTCAGGGCCCGCATGTTGCCCTCGATGACCTGGGGCTTCGTGGCAAATTTATGCTTGAAGGAAGCCTCCATGTCCTGGATGAACTCCTCCGCGTTGACCACGCCGGAGACCTTCACGATCGCCGCCAGCATGGGGGTGTTGGGGAAGTTCTTCCCCAGCTCCTCCTCGGAGATCTTCCCGGCGTCGATGGTGCACACCCGGCCCTCGTAGCCCTTCAGCAGGGGGCGGAGCTCGTCGGGGGACTTGCCGGAGTTGATGACGATAGCCCCTTCTTTCTTGAGGCCCGCCGTCACGTCCACGGCGGAGATCAGGGTCTCGTCCACCACCACCACGTAATCCGGCTCATAGATGTTGGAGTGGACCGTGCTCCGCTCCGAGCTGATGCGGTTGTACGCCGTGATGGGCGCGCCCATCCGCTCCGGGCCGTACTCCGGGAAGCCCTGGACGTACTTGCCCGTGTTGAAGGCCGCGTCCGCCAGCAGCAGAGAGGCCGTCTTCGCCCCCTGCCCTCCCCGGCCGTGCCAGCGGATCTCTACGATGTCTTTCAT
>CAJTZL010000111.1 GCA_910583695.1 uncultured Oscillibacter sp. | reverse complement strand
ATCAGACGCGGCGGCGCTTCGGGGGGCGGCAGCCGTTGTGGGGGATGGGGGTGACGTCCTTGATCATCGTCACTTCCAGGCCCACGGCCTGCAGCGCCCGGATGGCGGCCTCACGGCCCTGGCCGGGTCCCTTGACGAACACTTCCACGGTCTTGAGTCCATGCTCCATGGCGGCGCGGGCGGCGGTCTCCGCCGCGGTCTGGGCCGCGAAAGGAGTGGACTTCTTGCTGCCCCGGAAACCGAGGCCGCCGGAGGAGGCCCAGGAAATGGCGTTGCCCTGGGCGTCGGTGACAGTTACCATGGTGTTGTTGAAGGAAGAACGGATATGGACCTGGCCACGTTCAATGTTCTTCCGCTCGCGGCGGCGGATAACCTTCTTGCCGCCGGATTTCTGTGCTGCCATATTCTTTCTCCCTCCTTACTTCTTCTTGTTGGCAATGGTCTTTTTGGGACCTTTGCGGGTACGGGCGTTGGTTTTGCTCCGCTGTCCGCGGACAGGCAGGCCCTTGCGGTGGCGCAGACCGCGGTAGCAGCCGATTTCGCTGAGCCGCTTGATGTCCAGGGCGGTCTGCCGCCGGAGGTCGCCTTCAACGGTGTAGTCGTCGATGGCGTCGCGGAGCTTCTGCTCGTCGGCGTCCGTCAAATCCTTCACCCGGGTGTCGGGATTTACGCCGGACTTCGCCAGGATGTCCTTGGCGCTCTTGCGCCCAATGCCGTAAATATAGGTGAGGCCGATTTCGATACGTTTATCCTTCGGCAGGTCAATACCGGCAATACGTGCCATACTTTTAAAGCACCTCCACTTTCAAATGTCAGCCCTGTCTCTGCTTGTGCTTGGGGTTCTCGCAAATGACCATGACGCGGCCTTTGCGGCGAATGACCTTGCACTTTTCGCACATGGGCTTCACAGACGGTCTAACTTTCATAGGTTCAAACCATTCCTTTCAGCTTCTCGTTCACTTGCTGCGCCAGGTGATCCGGCCCCGGGTCAGATCATACGGGGACATCTCCACCGTGACCTTGTCGCCGGGCAGAATCCGGATGAAATTCATCCTCAGTTTCCCGGAAATATGCGCCAGAATCATGTGACCATTTCCAATGTCAACCTGGAACGTCGTGTTGGGCAGGGCTTCCACCACAACACCTTCCACTTCGATCATGTCGGATTTTGCCAAACGTTATCCCTCCTGGTCCGGCTGGATCACCTCGCGGCAGGCCGCGAGGGTCCTGCGAAGCTCACTGTTGGTGATCTTCTCCTCGCTCTTGATCTTTTCGGCGAGGCGGGTCTCCTCCGCCGAGGCGAAGAGCACATGCCTGCGCTTCTTCCGCTTCGGGGATTCCACCTTTCTCGATTTTCCGTCCGCCAGCAGGAGGTATTCTCCCTCTACCGCCAGGACGACGAAGAGCTTGCCTTTGTCTCGCCCCGCGTTGGAGCGGACGATGTTTGATTTCGCAATCTCCATGCGTTCTCTCTCACCTGTTGTCAAATAGCGGGGGCCGTCAAAATTTCCGGCGCGCCATCGGTAATCAGGATCGTATTTTCATAGTGGGCCGCCCACTTTCCGTCGGCGGTCTTCACCGTCCAGCCGTCGCTCAACTGGGTGATGGCGGCGGCTCCGGCGTTGACCATGGGCTCAATGGCCAGGGTCATTCCCCGGAGAAGCCGGGGGCCGTGGCCCGGGCGGCCGTAGTTTGGGATCTCCGGCGATTCGTGCATCTTGGCTCCCACGCCGTGGCCCACGTATTCCCGGACCACGGAGAAGCCGCTGCGCTCCACATAGGCTTGAACCGCCGCGGAGATATCCTGAAGACGCTGTCCCTCCCGGGCGAAGCGGATTCCCTCAAAGAAGCTCTGCCTGGTCACGTCGATCAGGCGCTGCGCCTCCGGGGAAATCCTTCCGCAGGGGAACGTTGCCGCGCAGTCTCCATGGAAGCCCCCGATGTACGCGCCTACGTCCACGCTGACGATATCCCCCTCCTGCAAGACCCGTTTGCCGGGGATGCCGTGGATGATTTCGTCGTTGACGCTGATGCAGACGCTGGCTGGGTAGCCGTTGTAATGGAGAAAGGACGGAACCGCTCCCTGCTTGCGGATAAACCGCTCCACCGCGTCGTTGATCTCCTGGGTTGTAACGCCGGGCTTTACCATTTCCCCTGCCAAGGCACGGGCAGCCGCGGTAATCTTTCCACTCCGGCGCATCAAGTCGATCTCATGGGAGGATTTCAGGGTGATCATCCCGTCATCTCCCCAAAACGCGAAGGATCGCCTGGGAATTGGCTTCCACAGTCGGCTGGTTCTCCACCGTCTTCAGAAGGCCCCGCTCCGCGTAAAACGCCTTGAGGGGCTCCGTCTCCTTATGATAGACCTCAAGGCGGGATTTCACCGTCTCGGGGGCATCATCCTTCCGCTGGATCAGCTTCCCGCCGCATTTGTCGCAGACGCCCTCTGCCTTGGGGGGCACCGCCACGACGTGGTAGCTGGCGCCGCAGTCCGGGCAGACCCGGCGGCCGCTCATGCGCTCCATAATCACCTCGTCGCCGACCTCCAGGGAGACCACGCTGTCAAAGACGACTCCAGCCTTTTCCAGAGCCTCGGCCTGGGCGATGGTGCGGGGCACCCCGTCCAGAATGTAGCCCTTGGCGCAGTCCGGCTCCTCCAGCCGCTCGGAGATGATACCGATGATGACCTCATCGGGCACCAGCTGCCCCGCGTCCATGAAGGCCTTGGCCTTCAGGCCCGTGGGGGTGCCGTTCTTCACAGCGGCGCGGAGGATGTTGCCTGTGGAGATGGTGGGAATATCCAGCTTTTCACACAGGATGTCGGCCTGTGTTCCCTTTCCGGCGCCCGGGGCGCCCAACAGGATCAATTTCACGGTTTGAACCTCCTGTATTCCGGGCGCGGGCGGAGCTCACGGCCCCGCCCGGCGCCGGCATCCAATAATTTTGTTTTGATTACTCTAAGAAGCCCTTGTACTGACGCATCAGCATCTGGGATTCCAGGGCCTTGACCGTTTCCAGCGCCACGCCCACCACAATGATGACGGAGGTGCCGCCGATGGCCACGGAGTTGTTCCCCAGGATTCTGCCCACGATCAGGGGGCAGATGGCCACGATGCCAAGGTAAATCGCACCGAACAGGGTAATCTTGTTCAGCACCTTGCGGATGAAGTCCACCGTGGGCTTGCCAGGACGGAAGCCGGGAATGAAGCCGCCCTGCTTCTTCATGTTGTTGGCAATTTCCACGGGGTTGAACTGGATGCTGGAGTAGAAATAGGCGAAACCGATAATCAGGATGAAATAGACCACCATATACGTCACCGACTTGGTATCGATGGCATCATAGACACTCCGGGACACGGTGCCCTCGGCGGGGATACCCACGAAGCTCCAGATGGTAATGGGCAAAGAGGCGATGCTCTGGGCGAAGATGACGGGCAGAACGCCGGCCATGCTCACCTTCATGGGCAGGTTGCTGCTCTGGCCGCCGTACATCTTCCGGCCCACCTG
>CAJTZL010000110.1 GCA_910583695.1 uncultured Oscillibacter sp. | reverse complement strand
AGCTGGGTGGACAGCCGGTGGGAGAAGGTGGTCTTGCCGGAGGAGGAGGGCCCGGCAATCATGACGAAGCGGACTTCCTTCCGGGAGGCGATTTCGGCGGCGATGTCGCCGATTTTCTTTTCCATCATGGCCTCGTGGGCCAGAATCAGCGGCGTGGCCTCTCCCCGGGAGATGGTGGTGTTCAGCTCCGCCACGTTGGAGGCGTTCAGCGCCTCGGAGCGGAGAGTGGAATCATAGAGCTCCCGGAAGACCTTGTGAGAGGGGCGGAAGTCCCCCAGGCGGCCGGGGTCCTTCTGGGTGGGCAGGCGGAGGACGAAGCCGTTTTCAAACAGCTCCAGGCCGAAGCACCGGATATAGCCGGTATCCGGGGCCATGTAACCGTAGAAGTAGTCCACGAAGCCGTCCAGGGAGTAGACGTTGACATGGGAGTTGATGCGGAAGCTGAGGAGCTGGGCCTTGTGGACCAGCCGGGCCTCCCGGAAGAGGTCGATGGCATCGTCGGTGTTGAGGGTCTTTTTCTCTATGGGCAGGGCCAGGGCGGACAACTCCTGCATGCGGGCCTCCACCTTGTCCAACAGGGCCTGATTCAGGATGAAATTGCCCTTGGCCAGAAGGAACAGGGCGCTGCTGAGGGAGTATTCCACGGAGATGCGCTCCACGTTCTCCCGGCCCGCCACGTCGTAGAAGGCTTTCAGCAGCAGGAAGACCGCACTGCGCTCATAGGTCTGGATGCCGGGCTTGTCCCGGGCGGTGATCATTTTTAAAGAGCAGTCCCGGTCCAGAACCTTGTGGAGCTCGCAGAGCTTTCCGTCCCGGTTGACCAGCAGGATGTCCCAGGGAAACCGGCTCTGAAAATCCGCGGCAATGGCGCGGTAGGGCGTTCCGTGGGGATAGGCGTGCTCTTCGCCGTCCACGATGACCTTTATCATTCGTTTCTCTTCCATAGGGTAGCCTCCTTTGATCATATGGTTGCCGCTGGGAGGGCGCACTGCGGGCCTCCCGGCGCTCTCTTTTATCATACGATATTTTGCTGGAAAATACAAGAAGGATTCCGCTGAGAAGCGGCTTTCACGGTAAGCCGACTCCGGAGGACGGGCAGCCCTCCTCCCGGCGTTCGTTATAAAAGGCCTCCATTTCGGGAATCCTGACCCTTGGGGTGAAGCCATTATGAAATTTTTCCACGGCGCGAACCGCCGGGGGCCCTATTTTGAGGGCTGGTATTTGAAGCACCAGAACCGGCAGGGGCAGATGCTGGCGCTGATTCCCGCCTTCCATATCGACGGCGCGGGCCGCCGCAGTGCGTCTCTCCAGGTTCTGTCCAACCGGGAGGCGTGGTGGCTGGAGTACCCGGAGGAGCAGTTCCGGGCCGCCCGGCACCAGTTCCGGGTCCGGCTGGGAGCCTCATTGTTCAGCGCCCAGGGGCTGGACCTCCGAATCGAAGGGGAGGGGCTGAACCTGAGCGGGGTTCTGCGATACGGCCCCCGGACCGCCCTTGGGTCCGACATCATGGGCCCCTTCCGGCTTTTCGGCGGCATGCAGTGCGCCCACGGTGTGCTGAGCATGCGGCATTCCCTGAGGGGGACGCTGAACTTGAACGGGGAGACGCTGGATTTTACAGACGGAATCGGGTATATCGAGACCGACCGGGGACGGTCCTTTCCAAGCGCCTATCTCTGGACCCAGTGCGCCTGGGACGAGCCCAAGAGCGGCAGTCTGATGTTGGCCGTCGCCACGGTACCCCTTCCGGTCGGGGGCTTTACCGGCTGCATTGGTTCGGTGCTTTACCACGGCCGGGAGTACCGCCTGGCAACCTACCGGGGGGCGGGCATTGAGCGCTGGTCTCCCACCGGTGTACGGGTCCGGCAGGGGCCTTACCGCCTGGAGGCGGAGCTGCTGAGCGCCCAGGGGCTGGTCCTCCGGGCCCCGGCGGAGGGCCGCATGGCCCGCACGATTCACGAAAGCCTCTGCGGGGAGGTGCGATACTGCTTCTGGCATGGAACGGACCTGCTATTTCAGCACACGGACCGGTATGCCAGCTTTGAGCATTCCGACCGGCGAACCTCCCCCTGACCCGGGTTCCCCTGCCGGGAGTTTCCGGGGCTTCCCCGGTTTCCTTTGACATATGCCCCGGAATCGCCTATACTGGTGTTGCGGCAAAGGGGGGAGCAGGCATGGAGTTTGAGAGTTATTTTCCAATTTGGAGCAGGCTGACCGCCGCCCAGCAGGAGCGAATCCTGGGCGGGCTGACGGAGCGGAGGGTGAAAAAGGGAACGGTGCTGCACAGCGGCGCCGGGGAGTGTCTGGGGCTTCTGCTGGTGAAATCCGGCCAGCTTCGGGCGTACATCCTCTCCGACGAGGGCCGGGAGGTGACGGTTTACCGGCTGTTTGAACGGGACCTGTGCCTGTTTTCTGCCTCGTGCATCCTGCGGGGCGTGCAGTTTGACATCACCATTGAGGCGGAGAAGGACACGGCGTTCTGGGTGATTCCCGCGGAGCTTTACCGGCGGCTCCTGGAGGAGTCCGCCCCCGCCGCCAACTACACCAACGAGATCATGGCGGCCCGGTTCTCCGAGGTCATGTGGCGGATGGAACAGATTCTCTGGAAGCGCCTGGACATGCGGGTGGCTTCCTTCTTGCTGGAGGAGTCCTCCATTGAGGGCGGTTCCCGGCTGAAGCTCACCCACGAAACCATCGCCAACCACCTGGGCACCCACCGGGAGGTGATTACCCGGATGCTCCGCTACTTCCAGGGAGAGGGCATGATCCGTCTGTCCCGGGGCTCCGTGGAGCTCCTGGACGAGGCGGGGCTGGAGGCCCTGCGGGACGCATAGATGAAGAGAGAAAGCCCCTCCCCGGCTCCGTTTGGAGCCGGGGAGGGGCTTTGTGGCTTATTGGTCCATACCGCAGGCCGAGGCCTGTTCGATGAGGCTCCGGTCGTGGGTTACGGCATCATAATAGCGGAATCCGCCTGCGAAATTATAGGCCGTAAAGCCAGCCCCGGTGAGAATCCGGGAGGCGATGTAGCTGCGCAGGCCGCTCTGGCAAATGACATAGACCGGCCTGCCGGGCTCCAGCTCTCCCAGACGCTGCCGCAGTTCGTCCACCGGGATGTTCCGGAAGCCCTCAATACGCCCCTGGGCACACTCCGCCGGGGTCCGCACGTCCAGAAGCGTAACGCTGCCGTCCCGGGGAAGGGCGGGGAGATCCTCCAGGAACCACTGCCGCAATACGCCCTTTTCCAGATTGTCCGCCAGGAAGCCCGCCATGTTCACCGGGTCCTTGGCAGAGGAGTAGGGGGGCGCGTAGGCCAGATCCAGATCCTTCAGCTGGGTGGCCTTCATCCCCGCGTGGATGGCCGTGGCCAGTACGTCGATGCGCTTGTCCACGCCCTCATAGCCCACAATCTGGGCCCCCAGAAGGCGGAAGGTGCCCGGTTCAAAGATCACCTTCATGGTCATGACCCTGCCGCCGGGGTAGTAGCCCGCGTGGCTCATGGGGGAGAGGATGACCTTGTCCAC
>CAJTZL010000109.1 GCA_910583695.1 uncultured Oscillibacter sp. | reverse complement strand
ACCTTTTTTCTATTCATGCACAGGCATTGTGCGATATTAGTTTCAATATTTTTAAGTCCGATTCCTATTCTATGGATGATTTTAGACAGATATTTATTGTTGATAGCGAATGGAATAAACATTATTCATTGGCTGAAACCCTTATGGAACTAGAAATATCATTTGAGGTCATTTTCGATTTAGATAAAAAACAAATTATATCAATAAACATTCAGAATGTGGATGATGCTTATGCTGATTGTCCACTCTGCCCGTATTAAGTTTAAAATAATTGAGGGGCGCAGGCCGCAAAGGCCGCACCCCTCAAACTCATTTCCCCACCAGCGCCGCCAACTCCTTCAATACCCCGGACAGCTGCCCCCACAGCTTTTCATAGTCCTCTTTCAGCCCGTCTATCTCCTCCGGGTACAGCCCGTAGGTGTGGGCGTGGACGGCTATCTGGTTCAGATTGTTGGAGCACCGCCGCTGCAAGGAGACCAGCTCCCGGACGGGCGCAAGGTCCACATGGAGGATATAGCCGTTCAGGGCCATCTTCCGCATATAGGCCCCGGCGTTGGAAATGCCGGCCTCGGCCATGCGCCCGTGTATCTGGGCCAGCTCGTCCGCCGTCACCATCACGTTCAGGTGCCTGTCCCGTTTCCTCCCTGCCGTCAGCGTTCCTCCCGTTCCCGGCTCCGTTTCGGGGCAGGCGGCTCCTTCACCCGGTCAAGCTCCTTTTCCTCCGGCCTCTGGGGGAGGGGCGAAGGCGGAAGGTTGTTCAGTATGCCGTCCAGCATGTTCCCGTTCTGTTCCTCCGTAAGTTCCGCAGTCAATAAGGGATTGTCTTTCTCGTTCATAGATCCTCCTATCTGCCCTCGTGGGCCTTGTGGTGTTTCTGCTTTTCCGGTTCCTTTGATTTCTCTGGTCTGCCCGCCGCTTCCTTTAGTTGTGCCGTGATAGAAGGCCGCCCCGCCCGGTCCGGGTTGTGGCTGGATGGCTTGAGCTCATAATCATACATCTGCTTTTCAGTCAGCGGCTTTCCATAGATCAGCTCGCCCCACGCCAGCATGTTCCCGCCCTCCACCGGAATCCTCTCGTCATAGTTGAATATCTCTATGGGCCCGTTGCCCGGCGGCTTCGGGTAGGTCCCTATGTCCACCGGCCTTTGGGTGGAGTAATAGCGGTAATGCCCCGGCCCCTGCCGCTGGCTGTCCGGCCCCCGTTCCTCCACGCCGAACTGGTAGCGGTGCTCTGCCGCCCGGTGGGCGAAGTCCCGGACGGCGGCCTCTTCGTCCTTGAAGTAGTGGCCCCAGTTATAGTCACGGCTCCCGTCGGCATTTTCATAAAATGTCCATGTGACGAAGGGGGAAGGCGCGTTGGGGTTGTGGCCCAGCGCATACCCCCGGTCGTTGGTGAAGGCCACCGACCGCAAAATCTCATATCCCTGGTTTATCTCTATGGCAGTTCCCTCCTTTCCGGCCTCGGGCCAACTTGGCCCGAAGCGTCCTTTGTTACGAAATACCCCCGTAAACCGGGCCGCAAGGTATTAAAATACCTCCGCCCGGAAAACAGGGTCAGGACCCCTTGGAATCACTGGCTTCTGGCAGGCCCAAATCGTAACAGCCCTGCCCGGGTTTTGCGCGTTTCTTCCTCATGCGCTCCCGGCTCCTGCGGCGGTTCCCCTCGTCCTTGCAGGCCGGGGAGCAGTAGGCCTGCCTGCCCTCCGGGAGAAAAGGCTTCCCACAGACGGCGCAGGGCTTCGTATCCGGCGGCGGCCCTTCCTCACAGACGGCCTTTTCCAGCACCGGGTCCAGCGGGAGGACACTCCCACGGAAATAGCGGCAGAAAGAACCCGTCCAGCCTTTCCCAAGCATGTAGCAGGAACCGTCCAGCGGAAGGCAGATGTCCTCCCCGCTGTCATAGTTGGCGCACCAGCCCGTGACAAGCCGCCGGATTCCTTTCCGCTCGTCCCGGGCCAGCTCCCGGCCCACGGTCAATGCCCCGGGCCAGGCTGGCCCGAAGGGCAGGGTTCCACGATCAGGGTGCGGAACTTCTTCCGGCACCGCCCCCGCCGTCCTCTGCACTCCTTTAAGTAGCGGCACCCGGCGCATGGGTCGGCGCCTCCGCGGCCCGGGCGGGGCGTCTCCTTCATCATCCTTTCAAATTCGCTGTCCGTAAAATTCATTCCCCGTCCTCCGTTTCCTCGATTTCCTCTATATCGCCGTAGGGGTCGGCCTCGTCCTCGTAGTCATATTCCTCGTCGTCCATGTCAGGGACCTCATGCTTCGGGCGGTAGACCTTGAAATAATACCCGGCCCCGCCTCCGGCCAGCAGGACGGCGGCAATCATCAGAATGTTTCCCATAGGAAAGCCGGATGTTTTCTCCGGTTCCGGTTCGGGCTCCGGTTCCGTGGGAGGTTCTGTCTCCGGTTCCGGCTCCATGACCGGCTCCGTCACCTCCGGCTCCGGGTCTTTCTCCGCAAGGGCCAGCAGGTCCCTCTCCGTGACCGCGTTCAGGAAGTAGACGTTCTGCCCGTCCCGCTGGCGGTCGATAATCAGATAGAACACGTTCTCGCTGGGGGTGGTGATGGTGAAGAACTCCTTGCCGTCCCCGTCCGTGGCGTTGTCCACCACGGTCCCGGTGCCCTCCGGGGTGAAGGGCTTCGCCGTAGTCTCTTCCTCTGTTTCCGGGGCGGTCTCCTCTGCCGGCTCGCTGCTCTGGGCGTAGGCCGTCAGGGACATGCTGGTAAGGGAGAGCAGCGCCGAGAGGATAAGCGCCGCCCTGCGGATCAGGTTATTCTTCATGTTCGGAATCCTCCTTTCTGGTGCCGGGCTTCGGGACAAGTTGGCCCGGGGTGGAAACGTTGGGGTTGTCGAGGAAGGACAGGAGCTCGGCGGGGGTCAGCTTCAAAGAGCGGACCGCCTGCACGATCATCACGTTCTCTTCCTCCTGTTTCTGCTTCTCCAAATCCCGGACCCTGGCCTGCCACTCGGCGGCCTTCTCCCGGGCCTTCAAAAGCTCCTTTTCGATTTTTTCAAGCCTGCTCATGCAGCCCTCCTTTCAGAAAATCAGTTGAAACGCCCAAAGGTCAGATAATGCTGTTGCCAGTAGGGCGTGTTGATACTGGCGTATTTGATAGGGTCCCCGCAGTGGATCATCATCCCGTTGCCTACATAAATCCCCACATGGCTGGCCCCGCTGGTGTTGTAGGTGCCCTGGAAGAAGATCAGGTCCCCCGGCCTCGCGTCCGCTTTGGACACCCGGGCGCACTGGCTTAAAATCCCGTTGGCGGTGGTGCGGGGCAGGTTATGGACGCCCGAGTGGGTATAGACCCAGCAGACGAAGCCGGAACAGTCGAAGCTGGTGCCGGGGGAGGAGCCGCCCCACACATAGGGGAACCCTAAATACTTTTCAGCCTCCGTGATAAGGGCCGCAAAGGCCGGGTCGGAAAGGGCCTCCCCCGGCACGGTGTAGTCGCTCCCTGGGTCATATCCGCCGCCGTTCCCGGAGTAGATGTCGTCCCACAGATAGGGCTTGTTGCCTTTCAGCTCCAGTAGGATGTTATAGAGCTCCTTCTGTTCCGCATCCAGCCGAGAGGCGACGACG
>CAJTZL010000108.1 GCA_910583695.1 uncultured Oscillibacter sp. | reverse complement strand
GCTACCGGGAGATTTTAAGTCTCCTGTGTCTACCAATTCCACCACACCGGCAACTTGTCGGCATTGGTTAGAATACCACAGGCTCACCATGCTTGTCAAGTAATATCTTTAAAAAAATAAAAAAATTTTTCGCGCCTCCAAAAACCATCCCCAAAGAACAGCCCGTCTGCCTGCTGGACGGGACCCATTATACATTTTTATGCGTTTATACACTATCATGATATAGCCAGCTGGCATACGCTGAACCTGAACTACACCCATTGCGCCAGCCGCTCCGCGCTCCCACAAATTACCGGAGAAAACCACCTCCCGTTGGGAATACTGATCTTAAAGCGGAGGGCAACCGTCCGCACACCACTATAAAGCTATAAATATAAGGAGGCAGCAGCTATGGAACGCCGCCCGGAGAGCAGGCCCATGCAAAAGGCAAAGGAGATGTCTCAATTCACCGCCGCCGAATCCGATCCCCTGGGGAGCTGGACCGGCCAGCCCCTGGACCCTTATGAGGTCCCGGTGCAGGATGCCGACGACCTCTGACGGGAAAGCATCGGAGAACGTGCAGGATGCCGCTGAATTAGCAATATGCACAATTTTAATATCTTTTAATTGTGCAATTCTGATAAATTCCTGCGTTGACATTCCATTCCTCCCCTGCTAGAATGTGGATGGTCCCAAGGTGGATTACAACCCGGCCCTTATTAGACACCGCGCGTTTGACAAGGAGGAATTGATTATGACCAGAAACATTGATATAAAGAGCGACGAGCAGATCAACCGCATTCACCGCCTCGCCTGTGAGGCCCCTTACGAGGTCTGGCTCAGCACCGACACCGTGATGCTGGACGCCCGGTCCCTGCTGGGCCTGTATGCCCTGATCGGCCAGCAGGCCAAGGTGGTCACGGAGGACGGCCTGGACCCCAGAATGGTGAACCGTCTGGTGGAGAAGATGTCCTGACCCGCTGACCAAAAACCGAAATCAGGTCTCCGCCCTGCCGCGCCCTTCCCGGGTGCGGCGGGGCGGAGGCTTTTATCTTAGTTTTTTCATGGAACTTCCAAGAATTTTCTATCGTCTTTTGAGAGCGGTCCGGCTAAAATGATAGGCGTGGTTTGGGGCGCGGCCCCGGAACACGAAAAATTGATTGGAGGAACTATGATGAAAAAGACGTTTGCCTTGCTTCTTGCCGCAGTTATGATGCTGGCTCTGCTGTCCGCCTGCGGCGGCGACAAGCCCGCCGACACCACCCCCCCGGCCGACACCAGCGCCCCCGCTGATACCGGCAGCGACGCCGCCCCCGAAGAGCCCGCCGCCGGCGGAAACATCGGCGTTTGCATCTACAAATTCGACGACGCTTTCATGACCACCTACCGCAACGCGCTCCAGGAGATTCTGGAGGGCAAGGGCTATCAGGTCACCGTCGTGGACGGAAACAATGACCAGGCCAAACAAAACGAGCAGATCAACACCTTCATCACCCAGGGAGTGGATGCCCTGATCATCAACCCCGTCATGACCTCCGCGGCGGACACCATCATTGCCACCGTGAAGTCCGCGGGCATCCCCACCGTGCTGATCAACCGGGAGCCCACCGCCGACCAGATGGCCGCCTATGACAAGCTGGTTTACGTCGGCTGCAACGCCGCCCAGTCCGGCACCATGCAGGGCGAGCTGATCCTGGATACCCCCAACAAGGGCGACATCAACGGGGACGGAAAAGTTTCCTACATCATGATCCAGGGCGACCCCGAGAACATCGATGCCCAGCTCCGCACCGAGTACTCCGTCAAGGCTCTGACCGACGCCGGCATCGAGGTTGAGCAGCTGAACCTGACCCGCGGCGATTGGGACCGTGAGAAGGGCCAGACCATCTGCGCCAACGACCTGGCCCAGTTCGGAGACAAAATCGAGGTTGTCTTCTGCAACAACGACGACATGGCCATCGGAGCCCTCCAGGCCATCCAGGCTGCCAACCGCACCGTCAACGAGGACATCTATCTGGTGGGCGTGGACGCCCTGGACGCCGCTCTGAACGAGGTTCAGGCCGGCAACATGACCGGAACCGTCCTGAACGACGCCAACGGCCAAGCCGCCGGCGCGGTCGCCGAGATGGAGAAGCTGCTGGGCGGTGCAACCTATGCCTCCGGCGAGCAGAGCGTCTATGTCGACTATGTGAAGGTCACTCCCGACAACGTGGGCGACTTCATGAAGTAATCCAAGTTCATCAGAACAACGCGAAAACGTCTGACAGGGGCGCGTGCCGAAGCGCACGCGCCCCTCTTTTCCATAGCCGGTGAAGCCCTTCCCGGCTCTTTGCCGGTTATGGAAAAGCCAACATGAACAAGGGGGGACCGTAAATTGTCAGAATATCGTTTGGAAATGCGTGACGTGGTCAAGACCTTCCCCGGCGTCAAGGCCCTGGATCACGCACAGCTCAAGCTCCGCCCCGGCACCGTTCACGCGCTGATGGGAGAAAACGGCGCGGGAAAGTCCACGCTGATGAAATGCATGTTCGGCATTTATCACATGGACGAGGGCGAGGTTGTCTACGAAGGCCAAAAGGTCCAGATCAAGGGCCCTCTGGACGCGCTGAACCGGGGCATCGCCATGGTGCACCAGGAGCTCCAGCCCATTCCGGAGCGGAGCATCGGCGAGAACATCTACGTGGGCCGCTATCCTACCAAGCGCGTCGGGCCCATCGTCACCGTGGACCACGAGAAAATGTATCAGGACGCGGCGGCGGTTTTGAAGGAAGTCCACCTGAACTACGATCCCAAGGCGAAGCTGGGAACCCTCAGTGTCTCACAGATGCAGCTGGTGGAGATTGCCAAGGCTGTGTCTGCCGATTGCAAGGTCCTGATTCTGGACGAACCCACGTCCTCCCTGACGGCGGCGGAGGTGGAAGCCCTCTTCACCATTGTCAACGAGCTCCGGCAGAAGGGCGTCTCCATTGTCTACATCTCTCACAAGATGGACGAGATTCTCCGCATCAGCGACGAAGTCACCATCATGCGGGACGGCCAGTACATCGGCACCTGGGACGCCAAGGGCCTGACCACCGATTTCATCATCACCAAGATGGTGGGCCGGGAGCTCTCCAACCTCTACCCGCCTCGGAGCAACGTCCCCGGCGAGGTGGTCTTCGAGGTGGAGGACTTCACCTCCATCAACCCCAAGAGCTTCCGTCATGCCTCCTTCCAGGTCCGCAGGGGCGAAATTCTGGGTGTGGCGGGCCTTGTGGGCGCCCAGCGCACGGAGCTGATGGAGGGCCTCTTCGGCCTCCGCTGCCACAGCGCGGGCAAGATCACCTACAAGGGAAAAGAGCTGAAAATCAACCAGCCCAAACAGGCCATTGACAGCGGCATCGCCATGCTGACGGAGGACCGCCGGGCCACAGGCATCCTGGGTGTGCTCTCCATCGCGGACAATGTGTCCATCGCCTCCCTGAACCAGTACCTCATCGGCGGCTTTATGCTGGACGACGGAAAGATTGAGCAGCTGGTCCAGGACAACGTGGCCAAGCTCTCCATCAAAACCCCCTCGTCCAAGACGCTGATCCAGTCCCTCTCCGGCGGCAACCAGCAGAAGGTGCTCATCAGCCGGTGGCTGGCCAACGACCCGG
>CAJTZL010000107.1 GCA_910583695.1 uncultured Oscillibacter sp. | reverse complement strand
ATGGACTGGGGCTGGACGCGGGAGGACTGCGTCGCCGCCATATTGCGGGAGGGTCTGCCGCTGCCCGGCAAGTCCTCCTGCTTTTTCTGTCCCTCCATGAAGAAGCGGGAGATTCGCACCCTTTACCACCAGCACCGGGATCTGTATGACCGGGCCATCGCCATCGAGGACGGCGCCCGGCCCAACCTCATCACGGTCAAGGGCCTGGGGCGGGATTGGGCATGGCGGGATTTCGTGGAGGCTGATCTGAACCAGACCGCCATGTGCTGGATGTTCCCGGAGGACGACCTGCCCTGCAACTGCCACGACGGTGGCTGAGAAAGGAGCGTTTTGAGATGGATATTATTGAACTGGAGCGGTGGAAACCCTCTGAAGCTAACCCGCACAAGCTGGAGTACGCCGGCCAGCCTGTGGCGCAGGAGGTATTCGAGGAGCTGAAGCACCGGCTGGAGGGCATGGGATACCTGCCGGACGAGTATTTTCTGCTGGACGACCACTGGAAGGATGGCCGGGAGATCCCCAAGGATGCGGATATCTTCTGCACCACCGATTACGGCGCCAGCGAGGGTGTCTATCTGGATGTATATCTCAAGTGGTATGAGGATGGAAAGCCCATCACCAGGAGCTTCATCACCGGCAAGACTCTGGGTGAGAACGGCAACGATCTGGACAGGATGTTCCTCACCGCCTCCGCCATCACCAAGGCGTTCCACGGCGATCACGCCACCCACGCCCGATACATGAAGATCGGCGGTGTGGAGGAGGACACCGGCGGTTCTGTGGTGCATCTGAGCCAGCAGGAACAAAAGGTTATCATCGAGGCGCTGGTGGAGCAGCGGGAGCGGCAGGAGCAGGCCATGGGCCAGACCGAGCAGCTCCTGCGCCGCATGACCGGGAGCATCACGGAGTATGTCAACACGGTAGGAATGCGCCCTCTGCGGATGAGCGACTTTGACAAAGCTGTGCTGGCGATCCAGGACGGCGAACTGGAAGCCTTCAAGAAGTACGCAGCCAGGATTCCGTACCAGCAGGAGGAGACCCTGCTGGTGGAGGCGGCTGGCCGTCCGGGGGCCGTGGGCCGGAAGATGACGGAGCTGCTGATGCGGGACAGGTGCAATATCGACTACGCGGCGTACTGTAACGCCTGCAAGAGAGCCATCGATATCAACGATCCGGAGAAGGTCCTGTCCATGATGGTGAGGGCACAGGCCAGCGTGCCGCAGCTGGAGCCGTCCTTCTTTGGCGAAATGGCCTCCTACGCCCACTCAGACCATCGCTTCATTGCTAAGGAGATCATCAAGCGGTGCGGCGAGGAGCAGATTGCCGCCGCGCCGTCTTTCCTTCTGGAGCAGTTTGCTATGGACAAAGACTTTCGCACGTTATCTGCGCTGGTGGAAAAAGGGATCTCCGGAGGAGGCAGTTCAGCAAGGACACTCCATATGCTGACCTATGAGGGCCGTGACAGCTGGATCGCGGAAGAACTTCTGGAAAAGCGGATGTGGGTGGACGCCAACGACTACAGTGCGCTCCATGCCTGTGTCCAAAACGACGCGGTGGAGGTGTGCAGGCTGCTGCTGGACGGCGGCATGGACTTCGACCAGTACCGCCAGTGGGCACAGACACGGCCCTGCGCCGGCCATGAGGAAACGCTCCAGGCACTGGCGGACCACTGGTCTGAGATGCAGGCAGAGGTGGAGCAGGCGCCCGCCCAGGAGAACGGAGGGATGACCCTTGGCTAATCCGGCTCTGATAGCAAAGGCCGCCGCCATCATCCTGACCGATGAAAAGGCGCGGAAAGCGGTGGGCTGGACGCTGGTGGCGATTCTCTCCCCCCTCATCCTGCTCATCGCCTTTTTATGCTCTCTGGGCTCCGGCGCCACCGAGCACAACATCACCGCTGTGGAACTGTGTTTTTACGATACCATCGGCATTCCAGCGGAAACCCCGGAGGAGTACCGGCTGTGCATCGAGGCCATGCGCGCCAGCTTCGCTCAGCTGGATATTGCCATTGCTGCCATCAACGAGAATACAGAGGAAGAAACAAGCCTTGACGATATCCGCGTCAAGGCGATTTTTTATGCTCTGTACTTCGGCGCCGGAAGCCATGGGGACGCTCAGTCCTTTGCGGACTGCTTTGTCACCTGGGAGGAGCGTATCCGCACGGTTCTCGTGGAGGGCAGCGATCCGCCGGAGGAGACAGAGGAGACCTACTCTGCCGCCATCCCCATCGAGGATCTGGGAACCGTATGGCAAAATATCGCCGCCATGGGTGTGACGCCTACTGCTGAGCAGCGGAGCAACGCCGACAGCATCTATAACCTGATTCGATATGGAGCGGCGGGCGGCGGCAGCGGCTTCGCCGGGTCGGATGTGCCCTTCATCGGCGCGGACGGCTTCTGCTCCCCCATCGGGGAGAACTGGCGGAACGTGGTCACCTCGGAGTTTGGCTACCGCCGCGACCCGTTCACCGGCGAACGGAAGGGCCACAGCGGAATGGATTTGGCGGTACCCACCGGAACCTCTGTCCGTGCCGCCCTGCCGGGAACAGTGACCGTGTCCACCTACAACCAGGGCGGCTACGGCTACTATGTGATGATCGACCACGGCAACGGTCTGTCTACCCTGTACGGCCACAACTCCCAGCTGCTGGCGCGGGTGGGCCAGACGGTGGAGGCCGGGGATGTGATCGCCCTCTCCGGTTCCACCGGGCGCTCCACCGGCCCCCACCTCCACTTCGAGGTACGCATCAACGGAGAGCGGACCAATCCCAGAAGCTATCTGCCATAATTGCAGAGAGGAGGAAACGCACTATGAAATTCAAAGCAAATTTTACAGAAAAGCCGGTCAATTTTCAGATGGACGACTGCCAGATCGAAAAAGTGGTGGAACTGTCCCATGAGGATTTTTGCCGGCTGAAGATCACCCCACTGGTGGATCAGCCGTTTATTCGGGAGAACAAGGGCTGTATGTTCCACAGGGACGGTATCATCCACTGCCTGCTGGCGCTGGGCCAGGGCAGCAATGACGGGATACTCGTTGACGCGGAGAAGTATGACTACGCCCGTCTCGCGGCCTACATCCCCGGAATGCGGGACATCGTCAACGCTCAGATGGATCGGGCGGCGGACTTTATCATCCGCTGGGGGACGGAGAACACCACCAGCGGAAACTGGTGTGTCTATTTCGAGGATCTGGAGGAGCATCTGGATCTGACAATCCAGGAGGGCAGCGGGCTGGACTCTATGCTCCGAGCTGCCCTGAAGCAGCGCCCCGAAGTATCGGCGGTGGATATGCACGACGGCTGCATCGAAGTGGAGTATCATCCGGAATACTGCCAGCAGCTCCAGGAGAAGAAAGCGCCTGAGCTTCTCCTGAAGGATCTGCTTCCCATGCTGAAAGGAGGCGGGCTGATGTTCCTGTGCCATGAGGAAGCGGAGCAGTCGGTGCTGGTGGAAAATCTGTGTGAGCTGACGGACGCCGGGCAGGAGGATCATGCCGCCCTGCTCAATGCCCGTGTGTCTGAGATCTGCGACACGCCTGAAGGGACAGAGATCGTACTCACCGGCGTAGACCCGGAGGAACTGGTGCGGTTCAACGAAGCCCACGACGCTTTTATGGAGGCGGAGCAGTCCATGGGGCCTGTGATGGGATAGGGGGTGCGGAGCTGTGAACAGGTTCAATATCCCCCTCGTGGCCGAGGGCCTCACCGCCTACGCCATCGAGCGCCAAAACGGATGGGAACGCCACCAGCCGGAGGGTGCTCCCCCCTGGCAGGCCCAGCGCCGCCTCTGGATAGACGCCATCCTCCAGGGCATGGCAAGGCTGGAGGAACAGGTCCCCGATCCGAAGCTGATGGAGCAGTTCGACCGTGAGCTGGAACAGGCC
>CAJTZL010000106.1 GCA_910583695.1 uncultured Oscillibacter sp. | reverse complement strand
ATTCCAGCCGCATCAAGCTGGTGATGCAGATGGAGGAACAGGAGGCCCGGCTGATCCAGGGCGTTCTGAATCTCTCGGAGGATGAAGTGCGGCAGATCACCCGCTTCCGACGGGGAGAGGGACTGCTCTGTATCGGGTATAACCATGTCCCCATCCAGTTCCACGCCACGGCGAAGGAGTACGACGCCATCACTACTTCCCCCACGGACCTGCGGGCCAGAAGAAAGGCGGCAGAGGAATGAACGGTATGAAACAGGATATTGCCCGGATACAGGAGCTTGCAGGGAAGGCGTTCAGCGCCACCGGCGGTCTCGCCGCTCTGGCAGACAGCACATCCCCGGGGAGACTGCAAAAGGCTTTGGAGGAAACCTCCGGGGTTTTCGAGCGCTCTGCTCTGGAGCTGCGGCGGCTGTGCGAAAAGCACTCTCCCGGTGTAGGCGGCTATGGAAACAGGCCAATACTTCCCCGTATGGAAACCTCCGGTTTTGTGGAGCAGTTCGGCTACGGGTGGCTGCATATCCAGCTGAACACCCTGCTGCCTCATTGCCGCTATCAGCCTTCCGAATGGCTCAGCGACACCATCCGCCGTCTGCTGGACGACTATGAGGCGGGCGGAAGCCAACTGCCTTTTTTCCAAAAGGCCATGCTGGTGATTGACGAACACTGCGGCGTGGACGGGCGGCACATTTTCGATCAGGACAATAAGGGGTTCAAGGTGGTGTCCAACGCCATCAAGGGCAGGCTGGTCCCGGACGACGATCAGTTCACTTTGGCTGTGGCTCTGATTTCGGAAAAGAGCGAGCTGAACGTCTGCCACATTACCCTGCTGGACCTCTCGGACGCTGCGGATTTCTTCGCCGCCCGCTCCGGGGATTACGCTGTCCCCGGCTTTTATGAGGGCGGCTGGGAGCATTAGACACCCATCCGATACCCGTCCGATTTGCGGCTTTTTTCAAGACTTGGAGCGCAGTCACCGTCTGATGGGTGTCCAGGGCCGGAAAGCCTTGAAATCAGAGAATATTTTTTGCGGACCCAAGTCTGATCGGACCAATTTACCTGACTACTATGCAGAGTCATCAGAATGGCTCTGCATAGCGGCCCCGAAAGGGGCCGAAACCGTTCTTTCGCCGCCCCGGCGAAAGGGCGGTTTCGGCTCCCCGCAGGAACTATCATAAGAATCTGACGTGTGTACGAAAGGGGCGCCTTATGAAACGTCTGGCAACTATCATTCTGGCAGTCCTGCTCTGCGAAACTGTACTTTTTGCAAGCTCCCATAGCTTTCAGCCCGAATCCGATATAGAACAGGTCAAAACCATCTCCAGCGGCCCTATCTATTGTGTAGAGGCATGGGACATTTTCAAAAACAGAGAGTTCCAAAAGACCTCCTATCTGGCGGGAAGAGTATGAGGGAACCATGCTGTTCAGTGAACGGGATATCGACGCGCTGCGGCTGCTTTGTTGGTGTCAATACGTTTTCCCGGAGGACTTGCATAACCAGTTGAGCAGAACAGAGTATGAAAACCTGATTGCCTTAAAGCTGATCCGCCTGCATGAGACAAGCGGCGCACTGGTTTTGGCAAAAGAAGGGCTGTCGTTGTTGACAGCAATTTATGGCGGCGATGCGATTCCAAAAATCTCTCAGTGCTATCGTCCTCCAATCATTCAGCGGCGCCTCCGTTTAGCCCGGCTGGTCCTTACGGCCTATGGGGGAGGCGTAAATCCCTTCACGCTGACAACAATGGAGCTGGTGAAGCCGCCCGCCCTGTTTCTTTCGGCGTTGACCCGGGACCGGGGAGCGAATCCCTGGGGCAGCACCCGCATTGCGGCCATTGCCCGCCTGGGGGACCTGCTCTGTGCTATGCACTACGTCTGCCCCGGTATTGGCAAGCTGGCCCTGATAGACGAACTGAACGCCTTCACCAATCAGACCGCCCGCTTCAGGGAAATTCCACGGTCGTTTATCTTTGCGGGGCAAAGTTACCGCGATATTCTAACGGAGCTGGATACCTCCGAGCCCAGGACAGACACGAAGCTGATTACCTACGGCACCGCGTACCGCTGCCTTCAGCTCCCGGTACACCTTCTCTCCTGCGATGATACCGGAGCGGTGCAGCTCCAGATTATGGCGGTCCCGGATTATCGCCGCCAGCTCACAAAGGCGGCGTTGAAAGCACAGTATCAGCCGTCACCCTCTCCCGCCTGGGACGCCCTCTTCCAGGGGATGCCCTTCGTTATGGCGGCGGATATGGACCTTCGGCGGCTGGACGACGCCGTGGAAAAAGCCCGGCAGGAAGGACATTCGCAAATCGCCATCGCTGCCCTGGAGGGCCAAGCCGAGGCTGTCCTATTCTCCCGCTACCGGGACACCGGAAAAGCCCGGGTGTTCATCCTCACCGGCGAGGCGATCTCGGAGGTGACAGGCCGGCCCTCTGTTCCTTATACGCCGCCCCGGACTCAATTTCTCACTGCGGAAGGAGATGTGATTGATGCGCCGTCCTTCAAAGCTCCTGGAAGAGCTGGAAGATAAACTGGTCCAAAAATGCGGCCCCTGGTTTGACCGCAATAAGAAGAAATTCCCCGTTTATGTTCCCCTGGGCCTGACGGCCTGGTATTTCTACGGGATGTTTCTCAATTCCCTGAAGCTTGGGTCCGCCCTTACCTTCTGCCCGCCCGGCGAGACGCCGCCGGAGAGCATTTGGGTGCTGAACCCCTTCAAAAACTGGTTCGTGCTGTTGCCCCCCTTCGGGCTAGGCGTCACCACCGTGGTGGTGCTGCTGATCTGCCTGATTATGAAAAAGGGATATATCTGGTTTTCCGGCTATAAGTTCATCCATGATCCCCGCGGCTTTGACATTCTCCCGGACGCCACCCATGGCTCTTCCGGCTTCCTGACGAAAAAGGAGATGACGGAGTTTTTGGAGCTTGGCCCGGCTTCGGAGGTCAAGGGCATGATGCTGGGAAAGCTGAAAGCCCGCCCGGACGACCTGGACAAATATGCCTCTTATGCCGCCCACCGGATGGTCCCCGGCGACAACAACAATCTGCTCTGCATCGGAGCCCCTGGCAGCGGAAAGTCCAGGGGCTTCATCATCCCTTTCATGCTTGGATGTGCCCAGCGGGGAGAGTCCATCTTTATCACGGACCCGAAGGCCGAGCTTTTTGAAAAAATGTCTCCCTACTTCAAGGAACACGGCTACTGCGTCCGGGCGGTGAACTTTCTGGACATGGCCCACTCCGATGGCTGGAACTGCCTGTATTCTTTGGACAAGGAGACGCAGCTGGTCCAGACCGTAGCGAACACCATTATTCAAAATACCTCCGGAGCTAAGGAGGCCGATGACTTCTGGAGCCGGGCGGAGCTGAATTTGCTCATGGCCCTCATCCACTACGTCTGCAACCTGAAGGACGATCAGGGAAACCTGCTGCCCATCGAACAGCGGGGCCTGGGAGATGTGTACCAGCTCCTCGCCAATAAGAGCATCAACGAGATCAACCGCATCCTGGCCGCCCTGCCGCCAGAGCATCCCGCCAAGGGACATCACGGCCTGTTTCTCAAGGCCCGTGAAAACCTGTGGGGCAACATCGCCATTGGCCTGGGCAACCGTCTGGCCATTTTTCAGAATAAGCTGGTGGACGCTATCACCCGGAACCATGACGTGGACCTGCTACTGCCGGGACAAAAACCCTGTGCGTACTTCGTCATCATCTCCGCCCAGGACAGCGCCTATCGCTTCCTCAGTTCCCTGTTCTTCTCCCTGGCCCTGCCCCGCCTTTCCGACTATGCCCGGCTGTATGGCAAAAATGGACGCCTGCCCGTGCTGGTGAACTTCTGCCTGGACGAATATTGCAACATCGGCTACATGGAGGGGATTGCGGACGCCCTGAACAGCATCCGGGGCTTCAACATGAGTTGTCAGATTGTGGTTCAGAGCCTGAGCCAGTGGCAGGAAAAGTACCCCGGCAAGGAGTGGGAGAACCAGCTGGCCACCTTCGACC
>CAJTZL010000105.1 GCA_910583695.1 uncultured Oscillibacter sp. | reverse complement strand
TAGGCCTCGATGAAGCGCTCCTTCCAGTCGGTCATGATGGGCATGGACTCGGCGGGATTCAGGCTGTCCCACCCGGCGGGGCGGGAGCGGCGGACCACGGCGTAGGGGTCGGGCAGCTTCACGGTGCCGTTTTCGCAGACCACCTCGCACTGGATGTCATAGCCGTAGCCGTCGGCCACCTGAACCTCCACGTCGATGAAGCAGCCCTTCTTGGTCCGCATCAGCATGACCTGGGGGTTGTCATAGCCCTTGTCGGAGTTGGCGGACTGGCGGACCTTGACGCACTGGACGTCCTCATACTCGTCGTCCAGCAGCCAGCGGCAGATGTCCAGCTCGTGGATGGCCACGTTGGTGACGCCGTTTTCGGTCTTGAAGCCCGGGCCCTGGGCCACGTTCCGGTGGCAGGCCTTGATGACCAGGGGGGCGCCGATCTCGCCGGAGTCGATGATCCGCTTCATCTCCGCGTAGCCCCGGTCATAGTGGCGCATGAAGCCCACCTGCACCAGCCGCTTGCCGATTTCCAGCTCCCGGTTGATGATCTCCTCGCAGTCCTTGGCGTTCTGGCTCAGGGGCTTCTCGCAGAAGCACCACTTCTCCTCCGCCAGGGTCTTCATGACATAGTCGTGGTGGGTGGGGTCGATGGAGGTGATGACCACCGCTTCCACATCCGGGTCCTTGATCATCCCGTCGCAGTCGTTTCCATAGGATTTGATGCCGTATTTTGCGGCGGTTTCGTCGGCAGCAGCGGCTACATAGTCCGAGACGGCCACGACGGTGGCGCCGGGGACGGTCTCGATGATGCGGCGGCAGTGGTCCTTGCCGATGGCTCCGCAGCCGATGATGCCGATTTTCAGTACGTTGTCCATGATGAATCAACCTTCCTTTTTAATAGTCAAAGATGATTTTTCTACAGGCGGGACACCGGGAGACCGGGATGAACGGAGGCTGAAGAGGTCCGTTCGACTGCCCCAGCGCCTCGTTTCTGGCTTTGAAATGGAAGGGCACGCCGGCGAAGCAGGGCTCTTGATAGTAGTGGATTCCGTGCGTGCTTTGCAGGACGCCGTCCTCCATTTCCATGCCGCAGAAGGGGCAGTCCATGGATCTTAGTACTTCCTGGCCGCGTCCCGTCCGGCCTTCACGCCTTCCCAGGCTTTGCGGACGCTCTCCTTCTCGGACACGTCGGCGAGCCCGACGTTCCACCAGGACTCATAGCCGTCGGTCATGGTCTTAGGAATAACCTTCAGGTCGAAGAGGCAGGCCACGGTCTGCTTCTTGGCGTCCTCCAGGGCGGCCTCCAGCTCGGCGATGGTCCGGCAGGTGTAGGACTTCAGGCCGTAGCCCTCGCCGATCTTGGCATAGTCCACGGGAATCAGGTCCCCAGTGGGCTTCTTTCCGTCGGTGTAGCGGAACTCGGTGGCCAGGCTCCCGATGCCGTGGTTCATTTCCAGGTTGTTGATGCAGCCGAATCCGCAGTTGTCGAAGATCAGGATATTGACCTTTTTCTTTTCCTGCTGGATGGTCATGATTTCGCTGTGGAGCATCTGGAAGCTGGAGTCGCCCACCACACAGTAGACCTCGTTCTCCGGCTCGGCGAACTTCACGCCCAGGGTGGCGGCTACCTCATAGCCCATGCAGGAGTAGCCGTACTCGGCATGATAGCCGCCCCGCTTGTCGGTGGTCCACATCCGCTGCATGCAGCTGGGCAGGGACCCGCCTGCGGTGATGATGGTTGCGTCCTCGTCGATGCAGCGCCGGATGGCCGCCAGGGCGGCGGTCTGGGTGATCTTGCCGCCGGTGAGCTTCACGTACTCGGGGACGGTACGGGGATCCCGGGCCTTGATGATGGGATCGAAGTCGTCCCCGGTGTACTCGATGGAACCAAGGCGCTCCATCTCCTTGGCCCAGACGGCCTTCGCCTCGGTAATCTCGTTGGTGTAGGCGGACTTCCAGCCCTTGGCCCGGAGCTTCGACCCCAGGGCCTGAACCGTCACCTTTGCGTCGCCCACGGCCTTTACCGCGTCCATTTTGTAGGCGTGGAACCGGCAGTTGTTGATGGTGACGAATTTCACGCCCTCATGCTGGTAGAGCCGCTTGGAGCTGGTGGTGAAGTCGGACATCCGGGAGCCGATGGCGATGACCACGTCGGCGTCCCTGGCAATGTGGTTGGAGGCGTAGGTTCCCGTGACGCCGATGCCGCCCAGGCACATGGGATGGCTGGACTTGCAGGCGCTCTTGCCCGCCTGGGTCTCGCCGAAGGGGATGCCGAACTCCTGGCAGAAGTCCTCCACCACCTCGCCGGCGCCGGAGTACCGTACGCCGCCGCCCACGATCACCAGGGGCTTCTTGGCGGAGGCAATGATTTCGGCGATGTCCTCCAGCTCCTCCTCCACGGCTACGGGCCGGGTAATGCGGTGGACCCGCTTCTCAAAGAAGTAATTGGGGAAGTCGTAGCTCTCGCCCTCCACGTCCTGGGGCAGGGCGATGCAGCAGGCGCCGGTCTCAGCGGGGTCGGTCAGGACCCGCATGGCGTTGATGAGGGCGGTCATGACCTGCTCGGGCCGGGTGATGCGGTCCCAGTACTTGCACACGGGCTTGAAGGCGTCGTTGGTGGAGACGGCCAGGCTGCTGCTCTGCTCCAGCTGCTGGAGCACCGGGTCCGGCTGGCGGGAGGCAAAGGTATCCGCCGGGAAGACCAGCAGGGGGATGTTGTTGACTGTGGCGGTGGCGCAGGCGGTGACCATGTTGGCCGCGCCGGGGCCCACGGAGGAGGCGCAGGCGATGATCCGCCTGCGGCAGTTCTGCTTGGCAAAGGCGATGGCCGTGTGGCACATGCCCTGCTCGTTCCGGCCCTGCATGACCCGCAGGGCGCCGGGGTTCGTGTCCAGGGCCTCCCCCAGGCCCACGGCGATGCCGTGGCCGAAGATGGTGAAGAAACCCTCCACAAACTTGGTCTCCACGCCGTCCATGGAGACGTACTGGTTATCCAGGAATTTCACAATGGCCTGGGCCGTGGTTAAGCGAATGGTATCCATGAAAAAGACTCCTTTACATTATCCCTGATAGATGTGGTCGTTGGCGTCGGGCTTCCAGAGCCAGGCGTGCTCCTCGTCGTCGATGCGGGTCTTGAGCCAGGGGTCTCCCTCCAGATGCCGGATGCCCCAGGCGTAGCACATGGCGTAGCCCGGCGCGGCAGTCTGGGAGTGGAAGCCGCTGGTGATGACGGCGAGGCCGTTGTGCCCGGTCTGGTAGATTTCCCCGTTGGCAAAGCCCGCGCCGAAGCCGTGGGGGTAGTCGAAGCGGTAGAAGTAGACCTCCGGCTGGGGATGGTGATGGGGGGGATAGGAGGACCACTTGCCGGGGTGGTTCAGCACCTCGCCCAGGACCATGTTGGAGAAGGGGGCGTTGTCGTGATCGAAGAAGGTCTTGATCTCCCGCTCCATGCAGCCCAGGAGCTCGCCCTTGCAGCCGGCGTGCTGGGTCTGGACGGTTTCAGGGGTGTACATAACGGCCTCGAAGGGCTTGTCGTTCAGGGTCTTCTGGATATACAGCTCGCTGTGGGCCTTGGCGGTGAGGGTGATTTTCTCCCCCCGGCCCGCCAGGAGGCAGTAGGCCTCATGGTGGAAGCAGTCGGGGCGCTCGGCCTCCACGGTCTTTCCAGCCCACTGGTAGGTCACGGCTCCGGCAAAGAGGAGGACGGCGATTTCCTTTTCCGCCTCCTCGAAGGTGAAGGTGTCGCCGGCCTCCATGACCAGGAGGCCCACGTCCATCTGGGTGCCCATGTCGTCTGCGGACATGTCGATGTAGGGGTTGTACCCCTGTTTGAGTTCGGCGTTTTTATTGAAATAGGTCATTGGAATCATCTCCAAAATCCGAATTGAATGTCAGCCATGAAGATGGCTGGTCCTTTGCACCCCCCCATTTGTCTCCGGCCCAAGAGCCGCCGCTTCGCGGCGATTGGCCTCCGACACGCGCCTGCTGGCGCACTCTCTTTTTCTTCCAGAAGAAAACGAGAAAACGGGCCGTGCACGGTCCAAAAGAG
>CAJTZL010000104.1 GCA_910583695.1 uncultured Oscillibacter sp. | reverse complement strand
TGGCGTAATAACGTCCCTATATCAAGTATAAATTAGAAGGAGGTTAAACGATGGAGGAGCAGCCGGACGGGAAGGATGCCGCCTCAGAAGGACAAAAGCATCTTCCGAAAAGACAATCCCTGCTCATGAACGGCCGCTTCGCCTTCTGGGCCGCGCTGCGTCTCGGAAGTCACGGCCCGAGCCCCGGCCAAAGTCGAACAAAAAAGGTGTTATTGTTCAATCGCTACGCGACTGAACAAAACAGCTTTTGTTGTTCGTTTTTGGCCTCCCCCGGTCCCCGGCTCCGGGCGGCGGGCCCCCCGCCGTCCTGCGCCGGGGGCCTTGCGCGCCTCCCGGGTGCCTGCCCCGCCTGCGGGCCCCTGCCGGGTGCTTCTCCGGTCGGGGCTCCCGGCCCGCTCGCCGTCCCTCCGGCGCCCTCGCGGGTCCGCGCCGCATTCGCGGTGCTCCCCGCGGCGCCTCCGGGCCGGCGGCGGGCCGGGGCCCCTCGACGGTGCGGCCCTACGGTGCCGCCTGCTGACAGTGCCGCTAAAATTCGACACGCGGCCCTTGACAAGGCCCGGGATTCTCGCTATACTTGATATGCATACAGTCCCCGCGATGCAAGTAGCACGCACGGCCACCAGTGTTCCAGCACTGGTGGTCTTTTCGCATCACAAGGAGGACGCTTCCCTTTCTCAGAATCGCGTGCTACAAGTAAAATTATACCAAGCAGGGTCCAGGATGTCAAATCCTGGGCCCTGCTTTTCTTCGCCGCGCTGACCGCCGCTCCCGTGCCGCCAATTTCCGCTGGAGCAGCTGATCCGCCATCGCATAGATCATCGTCACGCTTGGCGAATCATGGTTAAGAGCGCGCTGCACACGCTCTATATCGCCATACTTCGCCATCAAATCCACGGCATACACCTTCCTCGCGGAGTGGGTGCCCACGTTCTGAGGCATTCTAAAGGCCCTAGAAGCCCGCTTAAGGTCCGCCCATACTGCTTGCCGTGTTTTGTGCTTGAGGGGGCTTAAACGGCCAGGAAAGGCCCACACAGGCCCCGCTTGCGCCTTGATAGCCGCCAACAGGGGCGCAGGAAGTCCATACCGTCTCCGTTTTCCCGTCTTCTGCTCTGTATACCAGCCGGACGGCTTCAAATCTGAGGTCTTGAGCGCCAGCACGTCAGAAATCCGCATCCCGGTATGTAAAATCACCCGAACAATCAGCCGATTTTGCATCGTAAGCGCCGCCAAGACGTGCCCAACCTCCTGATCCAGAAGGTATTCCGTCGTCATACCATCACCCCCTACATATAGGAAAAATCACCCCTTCAATTGACATCAGCGTACATCTTGTGGTCTAGGGCGCGCCTTTTGCCGCGCGCTTGACAGTCCCCAAAATGTAAAACGGCGGGAGATCTCTCAAAATCTGCGTGGCCGATAGTCTGGGCCGGGGGCCTGGTGATCAAGGTAGTGCCGGTTTGGATCCGGCCCTGGTGGCCGCCGGACCTTGACACTCTGGTGCGCGTCCAGCCCTGGTGTAACGGCTCCGGGCCTGCGGCCCGGCGGCAGTCATGCCTACGGCATAAAGCCCTTCGGTGCCTGCGCCACGACCAGCCGCGCAGATCCCGCGACCTGAAACGGAAAAATTTCACGGTACCGTGACTAATGCAACTGACAATTTCACGGTACCGTGATATAATGTGGACATGAAAGGAGGAGCACCATGGGAAAAGAACTAACCATGCTGGACATGAAAGGCGGACCATTTGCGGACCTGTTATCCATCGCCGAAGCCGCAGAGATCTGGGGCAAAGAGCAAAGCACCCTGCGCAAAGCCATACAAGACGGTCGGCTTAAACCAGGTAAAGACTGTCGGAAATTTGGGAAACAATGGGTCGTAACAGCTGACGCGATGCACCGGGAATTCGGGGGATGGGCTCCATGGAGCACATACCTAGCAGACCTGCGCAAAGCACAGCTGGAAGAGCGTGGATACTGATATTCCCCAGGGATTTTTCACGATACAGTGAAAAGAAAGGGAACCGAAGGAGATCAAGTCATGAGTAAAGACATCAGCGCCGAAAACAACCTCCGCCGCCTCCTCGGGGCGCTGCGCATCACCAGAGATGACCTAACAGCTGATCAGTTCCGTTGCATGGAGTGGCTATCAGAATCCGGCTGGAGGACCATCGACAATCTCGAAGAAATATTCCTTATAGCCATAAACCGAAGATAAAAACAAGTCCCCTCGCGCCGATCGGCGCGAGGGGACTGATCTTATTCCAGCTGAAGCCCGGGATCTTCCTCGACCTTCGGCACCCAGGGGAACCTTGCAGGGACCTGCTCCAGATAGCTAAAGCTGGAAATCCAACAAGGGATACTCCCTTGGCCGGAAGTCGTACCCCTCCCGCCCATACTGACCCCGCAGGGCATTGGACACCGCCTGGGCCTCGATCAGCGACGGGAAATCCCTGGGATGCCTATCATCAACCTTCAGCATCCCCATGAATCGGGCGCGGGCCGCATCCCGATGATCACCCCCCGAAAAATCCGGCTCTACGCTCTTCCAAACTTCGACCAGATACATGAGACTTTGCCTCCTCCACGATATATCCCCACGTCCGCCGGACCGGAATCTGATTGAGGAAGTTGAGCACCCGGACAGCTTCGTTATAATCCTGGAACACTGCAATCTGCCCGTCACCGTCCCGCAGGTAATCACACCGGCCACCGAAAAAACGCCGCTCCAGGTCCGTGGGATTGAATTTGATAACGTACCTCATCGGGAAGACCTCCCAAGAGCCGCTTGGACCTCATACCGAAGACCCAAATGTCCATGCCGGGCATTGTACTCCGCACAAACAGCCTCAGCCGCCTTACAGGTCCCATACTCCTGCAAATGGTCCCCATCAGACTGCCGGAGTTCTCCCAGCAGCACCCAGGGGCGGGCCGGATCATCCACATGTCTGTAGACCCAAACGTGGTACATGTTACCACCTCCTGTCTACAGCGTATAACACATTTCAGTATATGTCAAGCATTTTCGATTATTTCAGTCAACGTGGAACGCCAGCAGCCGTGATCCAAACAACGATCATCTCGACTTCGGAGAGAGACCGGCTGAGGTCAATCGCATGTGCCGATCCGCCGAAAGCATCCTGCAAATCCTCCATGTTGGAATTAAAAAACTCCACATCAGGCCGACCCAAAGCACCGCCCGAGTAATACCAGCGACCGCCGACCTTGCAGGGAAGATAGTCTGGAGACTCTCCCAGACCCTTCGATATGTACTTGCACACGTAATTGACCGCCGCCTCATAGCACCCTTCCAGTTGCAGGGCCGTCGTGAAACCATACGGCCACCCAGGCAGATTGTAGACCTTCCGGCCACCAGCGCGAAGCCACGCCCGTTCCTGTTCATCAGAGCGTGGACGCCTGGGCCTGTCCTCTCCCCGGGGAATAATCGTCCCGCTGTCCACGACCTCCAGCCCCTCCGTCAGCATCCCATGGAAGTGGATAGCCCCGTCCTGGTGGAGCTCCGGGACCATCACATAGGCGATACCCCGCCGCTGAACCTGGTGAGAAAGCCACCGATTCAGCTTATTTGTAATCACCTTGATGTCGTACCGGTCTATTTTCTCCTGGTCAAGGGTGAAGGTGCAGAAGTATTTCATGTCAGTGCTCAGGCAGTAGTCCCGGACCTTCACCCGCGCCCGCCGCATGGACCGTTGCAGGCTTTCCCAGGACATCGCCCGGTCCCGCACGTCCCGCCGCGCCGCCTGCGCTTCCGTCCACCAGGCTGGGTCCACATCCCACCACGGCGCGTCAGCTTCCCAGTCCTCCGGAAGGTCCGGCCCCTCCAGGACCTTCCCCTCCCGCGCCTGTCGAATCTCCCAGAGGATACGCCGCTCTTCTCGCTCCCTCGCTTCCAGCTTCTCGCGGGGGGTCCTTTGGTTTAACGAATAGACCAAATTGGACTCCCACCCAGGCTCCCGAAAGACCCTTTTTGTTGCACAAAGTATCTGTTTCGACCCGTCACGATAGGTTTTCACCATCGTATTGTACATGATATTTTCGGAGGTTGACGCTAAGTTATCGGTAGTCATGTGGCGTAATAACGTCCCTATATCAAGTATAAATTAGAAGGAGGTTAAACGATGGA
>CAJTZL010000103.1 GCA_910583695.1 uncultured Oscillibacter sp. | reverse complement strand
GAAAATGGGGGGTGCATTGCACCAGCCATCGCTGGTATCCATTCCGCCCCGCCCGTCAGGGCGTGTACAGTTTGTAACAAGCGAAATAAATACAACAATTTGTAATAGAAAAGAGGAACTCTTATGACACAAAACCGCACCCACACCTGTGGAGCCCTTCGTCTTACCGATGCCGGTAAGCAAGTCAAACTCTCCGGTTGGATGGAGAACATCCGGGAGGTGGGCTCCGAGCTGGCCTTCATCATCCTCCGGGACTTCTACGGCACCACCCAGATTGTGGCCGAGACCCCCGAGATGGTCGCCCGCTTCAAGGCCGTCAACAAGGAATCCACCATCTCCGTGGAGGGCATCGTTCGGGAGCGGGCCAGCAAGAACCCCAAGCTCCCCACCGGGGACATTGAAATCGTCCCCTCCGATATGCAGATCCTGGGCCGCTGCCACCACAACGAGCTCCCCTTCCAAATCAACCGCAGCCGGGAGGCCGACGAGGTCCAGCGCCTGAAATACCGCTACCTTGACCTCCGCAACCCGGAGGTCAAGAACAACATCGTCCTGCGGTGTCAGGTGGTCTCCGCTATCCGCAAGGCCATGACGGACCACGGCTTCCTGGAGATTACCACCCCGATTCTGACCGCCTCCTCCCCGGAGGGGGCCCGGGACTATCTGGTTCCCGCCCGGAACCACCCCGGGAAATTCTACGCCCTGCCCCAGGCCCCCCAGCAGTTCAAGCAGCTCCTCATGACCTCCGGCTTTGACCGCTATTTCCAGATCGCCCCCTGCTTCCGGGACGAGGACGCCCGGGCGGACCGCTCCCCCGGCGAGTTTTACCAGCTGGACATGGAGATGGCCTTCGCCTCTCAGGAGGACGTGTTCGCCGTCATCGAGGACGTGCTGCCCCCGATTTTCGCCCAATACGGCAAGTACAACACCGCCTCCCAGACCCCCTTCCGGCGCATCCCCTACCTGGAGGCCCTGGAGACCTACGGCACCGACAAGCCGGACCTGCGTATCGACCTGACGGTTCAGGACGCCACGGAGGTTCTGGGAAGCTGCGGCTTCGGACCCTTTGAGGCCCTGACGGTGAAAGCGGTGGTGGTGTCCGGGTTCGAGGGCACCCGCAAGCAGATCGACAAGCTCTGCGCCGACGCGGAGGTTCAGTCCGGCAGCAAGGCCTATTGGTTCCGCTATGACGAATCCTCGGAAATCGTCGGCGGCATCGCCAAATTTGTCCAGCCCATCAAGGAGCGGGTGGCGGAGGCCCTGGGCCTCACTCCCGGATGCTTCGTGGGCCTGACCGCTGGCACCAAGGGCGCGGCCCAGAAAGCGGCGGGCGTGCTGCTGAAAATGCTGGGGGCCTTCTGCCCCAACCACTTCCAGAAGGAGCAATACGCCTTCTGCTGGATTGTGGATTTCCCCATGTACGAAATCGGGGAGGAAAGCGGCGAGCTGGAGTTCTGCCACAACCCCTTCTCCATGCCCTCCGGAGGGCTGGAGACGGTGGAGAAGGCCATTCGGGGAGAGCTTGACCCCCTGAGCATCACCGCCGACCAGTACGATCTGGTGTGCAACGGTGTGGAGCTGAGCTCCGGCGCGGTGCGGAACCACGACCCGGAGATCATGGTCAAGGCTTTCCAGATGGTGGGCCTGGGGGAGGAGGACGTGAAGTCCAAGTTCCCCGCCATGTACAACGCCTTCACCTACGGCGCGCCGCCTCACGCAGGCATTGCCCCGGGGGTGGACCGCATGGTTATGCTCCTGGCGGGAGAGGAGTCCATCCGGGAGATCATCCCCTTCCCCATGAACAAAAACGCCGCAGACGTCATGATGAGCGCCCCCAGCGAAGTGACCCAGAAGCAGCTGGACGAGCTCCACATCGCCCTGGTGAAGCCGGAAGAGTAAGCAAAAGAGCGGAGGGACAGCCCTCCGCTCTTCATTTTATTGCTCCAGCATTTCCTGGATGATTTCTTGAACCTCTTCTAAGTTCTCCCGACAGAGCACCGGCAGGAAATCCGCCAGCTTCTCCGGCGGGAAGTCCCACCAGCGGAGCCGGAGGAGCAGGTCGATGAGCTCCTGGGAAAAGCGCTTTTTGATTGGCCGGGCGGGGTTTCCGCCCACGACGGCGTAGGGCTCCACGTCCCTGGCAACCACAGAGTACGCGGCCACGATGGCCCCGTCGCCGATGGTCACGCCGGACAGAATCACGCACTCCCGGCCCAGCCACATGTTGTTTCCCTCCACGGTGTCTCCCTTGAAGGGAAGCTGGGAGAGGTGGGGCGAGAATCAGCCCCCCATTTGGGGGGAGCAGAAAGCCCCCTTGACAACCCACCCAAAACATGATACAGTGACATTCATGTCAAAGGCATGAAGGGGAAAAGCCTCCCCCACCCCGGCAAAGAGAGAGGGCGTTTCGGTGCGAGCCCTTCCGGGAGGGGAAATGCTTGGCACCCCTTCGCCGCGGGGAGGCAATGCCCCGCCGGTCCCCCGCCGTTACCGGGCAGAGTGTCCCCCCAAGGGGAAATTCAGGTGGAACCACGGACTTTTTCAAGTTCGCCCTGAGCTTCGGCTCGGGGCGTTTCTGTTTGCAGGAGGTGAATAGCATGACGGAACCCCATCGAGCATTGGCTGTCGAAACCTTGAAAGCCATCCTCCACGCCCTCCACGAAAAGCGCTATCAGGACCTCCCTGCTTGCGTGGACGAAATGGAATGGTCCGATCCGGAGGAAATCCGGGAGTGCATCCAGGGTACCCTGGAGCTCAACGGCTTCGACGCCTTCGACGAGTACGGCGTCCCCTGTACCTTCCGGCCGCAGTACGAATACCGTCACGAGGCGGAGTTCTTTGAATACAGCGACGGCAGCGGCTTCGCCGTGGATTACGCGCTGACCTCCGGAGGAGAACCGACGGACCTCTGCCTTCAGCTGAAATTTCTCTGTGGGGACGGCGCCCTGAAGCGCGTCTTCCACACCATCGACCCGCAGTAAGCATCCAAATCAAATTCAAATAAATAAGGAGAATCCGACTATGGACAACAAGCAGAAATCCATGGAAAAAATCGTCGCCCTCTGCAAGGGCCGGGGCTTCGTCTTCCCCGGCAGCGAAATCTACGGCGGCCTTGCCAACAGCTGGGACTACGGCCCTCTGGGCGTGGAGCTGAAGAACAACGTGAAGCGGGCCTGGTGGAAAAAGTTCGTCCAGGAAAACCCCTACAACGTGGGTCTGGACGCCGCCATCCTCATGAATCCCCAGGTCTGGGTGGCCTCCGGCCACGTCTCCACCTTCAACGACCCCCTTATCGACTGCAAGGCCTGCAAAATGCGGCACCGGGCCGACAAGCTGGTGGAGGGCTTTGTCCAGGAAAACGGCCTGGACGTAAACGTGGAGGCCATGAGCCAGGAGGATCTGGTGGCCTTCATCCGGGAAAAGGAAGTCCCCTGCCCCGGCTGCGGCAAGCACGACTTCACCGACATCCGCCGCTTCAACCTCATGTTCAAAACCCATCAGGGCGTCACCGAGGACTCCGCCAATGAGGTCTACCTCCGGCCCGAGACCGCCCAGGGCATCTTCGTCAACTTCCCCGCCATCCAGCGGACCACCAGAAGAAAGCTCCCCTTCGGCGTGTGCCAGGTGGGCAAGAGCTTCCGCAACGAGATCACCCCGGGCAACTTCATCTTCCGCATCCGGGAGTTTGAGCAGATGGAGCTGGAGTTCTTCTGCAAGCCCGACACGGACCTGGAGTGGTTCCAGTACTGGCGGACCTACTGCCACGACTGGCTGATCGGGCTGAACGTGAAGGAGGAAAACCTCCGCCTCCGGGACCACGAGCCCGAGGAGCTGGCCTTCTACTCCAAGGCCACCACAGACTTCGAATACCTCTTCCCCTTCGGCTGGGGCGAGCTCTGGGGCGTGGCGGACCGCACCGATTACGACCTGAGCCAGCACCAGAAGCACTCCGGCCAGGACCTGACCTACTTCGACCAGGAGAAGAACGAGCACTACGTTCCCTACGTCATCGAGCCCTCTCTCGGCGCGGACCGGATGACCCTGGCGCTGCTGGTGGAGGCCTATGACGAGGAAGTGGTGGACGAGGCCAAGAACGACGTCCGCACCGTCATGCGCTTCCACCCCGCCATCGCTCCCTTCAAGGTTGCCGTCCTGCCCCTCTCCAAAAAGCTCAGCGCCAAGGCCCAGGAGATTCAGCAGGAGCTCTCCAAGGACTGGATGGTGGACTTTGACGAAACCGGCTCCATCGGCAAGCGCTACCGCCGGGAGGACGAGATCGGCACCCCCTACTGCGTCACCGTGGACTT
>CAJTZL010000102.1 GCA_910583695.1 uncultured Oscillibacter sp. | reverse complement strand
GCTTTGCGGCCTGCCAGAACTTTTTCCTGGCAGGCCGCTTTTCGACAAGCTGAGCGGACCGCCCAGAGGGCGGTCCGCTTTTTGCATCCGGCAGATTTATAATCCCGTCCCCTCCAGGATTTCCCGAACCCGGAGCACGCCGTCCTCCACGGAGAACCGGACCTCCAGCCCGGCAAAGCCGAAGCCGTAGACCCGCTCCGGGTCCTCCTGGTACCGGGGCCGGGGGTCCAGGGCCAGCACCGCCCGGAGCGCCTCCCGCCGCGTCGGCGGAACCCTCTCCCAGAGCTCCGGCGGACACTCCACCGCCAGCGCCTCCCCGGCGGGTGCGCCGGAGGCAAAGCCCCCCAGGGCCTCGGGGCGGCAGTCGGCGTAGGGAAGGTAGGGCTTGACATCCAGAATGGGCGTCCCGTCCATCAAGTCCGCCCCCCGGACCCGGAGGACGGTTCCCCACTCCCGGGTCTCCTCGATTCCCGCCAGGGTGACGGCGGACAGGGCGATGGGATTGGGCCGGAAGGGGGACCGCGTGGCAAAGACCCCCAGCCGGGCGTTGCCCCCCAGCCGGGGCGGGCGCACCGTGGGGGACCACGTCTCCCGAACCGCCCGGTCGAACACCCACACCAGCCAGATGTGGGAAAAGCCCTCCAGTCCCCGGAGGGCGGCGGGGTTCCGGTACTCCGGCTCGAAGACCACCAGAGCCTCCAGGGCCTCCACCAGGCCGCTCTGGCGGGGGACGCCGAACTTTCCGGCAAAGTCGCTGCGGATATGGGCAATGGTCTTCATGGCAAATTCCTGGGACATGGGCGGGCCTCCTCTCCAACATCCCCATTATACCGGAGGCGGAGCGAAAAGGGAAGCCCCGATGTAGGCCGGACCGCCGGAAGGTCCCGGGACGCCTCCGGCAGTCCGGCGGAGGATTAAAACGCCCGGTCGATGGCGTCCCCGGCGTCGTCCACGGCGCTGCGGACGGACCGTCCGGCGTCGTCCACGGCGTCCCGGGCCCCGTCCATCAGGCCGTCGTCATAGCCGTCGTTGTCATAATCCCCACGGTAGTCCCCGGCTTCGTAGCCGTCCGCCGTGCCGGTGGTCTGGCCTCCCCCGCCGCAGGCGGTGAGGCAGACGGCCAGCAGAAGGGTCGCCAGCAGGAACAGCAGAGTACTTTTCATAAGATACTCCTCCTTCGATCTTTCCGGCTCCCGGCCCCGCCGGTCCGGCGGGGCCGGAGAGCCTCCCCCGTCAAAGAAGCGCACGGGCCAAGGCCCCTGTGCCGCTTTGACGGTCCACGGAACGGCGCCGCCGCCCCGTGTCCACGATACCCAAGCCCTATTGTCCCCGGTTCCGCCGGGTCAACCCCCGGGAGTTTCCGGGTGGGGAGGTTTTTTTTGGAAAACGCCCCGGCGCCCGTCATGAAGCACCCGGCGGGGCCATACATATGGAAGGGTGGAACGGGTGCGGAGGCGGCGTTGGGAGATTTCTCTGGAAAACTCTTGAAATTTCGGCGAAATGACGTATAAATTTCCGCAAAATTGGCGTAAACTAACAAAAAGAATTTTACTGTCAAGGAAAATTTTTTTTAATGTTTGTGCAATTGTCCATTGACGGGAGACGGAAAAGCGGTTATGATGGTACAGTAATGACTCGTGGGCAACCGTTCCATTTGATTCGATACAAAAAAGGAGAGCTGCAACATGTATACGCAGGAAATCACGGTCAACAACGAAGTTGGTTTGCACGCCCGCCCCGCCACGTTCTTCATCCAGAAGGCCAACGAGTTCAAAAGCGGCATCTGGGTTGAGAAGGAGGATCGCCGCGTCAACGCCAAGAGCCTGTTAGGCGTGCTGTCCCTGGGCATCGTGAAGGGCACCCCCATCACCTTGATCGCGGACGGCAGCGATGAGAAAGAGGCAGTCACCGCCCTGGTGGATCTGGTGAAAGACAACTTCGGAGAGTAATGAACCGTCCCCGTGCTGCCCGTCAGCGCGGGGTGGTCTTTTTTTATTGGGCCGGGTGTTCTGCCGGAAGAGGGGGAGACCCTGGGGAAATGGCCTGGCCAGGGGGCCAGGCCCCACAAGGATGGCAAGCCCTTCCACCGGGGTGCATCCCACTTTGAAAGGAGGCGGACCATGACCAAGGACCAGCTGAAGGAAAAAGCGAATGACCTGCCGCTTCTGCCGGGGGTCTACCTGATGATGGACAAGACCGGGAAGGTCATTTACGTGGGCAAGGCGAAACGCCTCAAGAACCGGGTCAGCCAGTACTTCCAGGACA
This sequence comes from uncultured Oscillibacter sp., assembly GCA_910583695.1. Lineage (GTDB taxonomy): Bacteria > Bacillota > Clostridia > Oscillospirales > Oscillospiraceae > Oscillibacter. The sequence continues at coordinate 2,187 of CAJTZL010000102.1, read as the reverse complement.
GCGCCTCTCACACGGCCAAGACGCGGCAGATGGTCTCCCAGATCGACCACTTCGACACCATCTTCGTCTCCAGCGAATTTGAGGCCCTGGTGCTGGAGAACTCCCTCATCAAGCGGCACATGCCCCGGTATAACATTCTGCTCAAGGACGACAAGGGCTATCCCTTCGTCCGCCTCTCCCGGGAGCACTATCCCCGGTTTACCATGGTCCACAAATGGGCGAACGACGGGGCAAAATACTTTGGCCCCTTCGGCGGGCGGTTCGAGACCCGGCAGGCCCTGGACGCCGTGTGCGCCGCCCTGCGGCTGCCCACCTGCAATCGGAAATTCCCCCGGGACATCGGGGGGGAGCGGCCCTGCCTGAACTTCCACATGGGCCGGTGCGACGGTTTCTGCCGCCCGGAGATGACGGAGGAGGAGTACAACCGCCGCATCCGGCAGGCCTGTCAGATGCTGGAGGGCAAGGCCAGGGAGCTCCTCCGGGAGATGACCGGGGAGATGGAGGCGGAGGCAGAGGCCCTGCGGTTCGAGCAGGCGGCGGCCCTCCGGGACCGGATCAACGCCATCAGCGCTCTGAGCAAAAAACAGACGGTCATTGCCGGGCTCTGCGCCGACACGGACATCTGGGGCCTCTACCGGGGGGCGGGGAAATGCTGCTACGCCGTGCTCCATATGGAGGAGGGAAATCTGGCGGGCCGGGAGACGGAGCTGTTCACCGCCCCCATGGAGGAGGGGCAGGAGGAGATGCTCTCCGCCCTGACGGCCCAGTACTACCTGCCCCGGGCCATCGTGCCCCACGAGATTCTCCTGCCCTTCGAGACGGAGGGGTACTGTGAAAACCTCTCGGAGGTCCTGACGAAACGGGCGGGGCACAAGGTCTGGGTCCACGTCCCCCAGCGGGGGGAGAAGGCGGAACTCCGAGCCATGGCCCAGCGGAACGCCGCCGAGGAGGCGGAGCGGGCCACCACCGCCGAGGAGCGGACGGCCCACACCCTGGAGCTTCTGACAAAAATGCTGGACCTCCCGGCCCCGCCCAGGCGGCTGGAGTCCTATGACATCTCCAACACCGGAGGCAGCGACATCGTGGCCTCCATGGTGGTCTACAGCGGCACGAGGCCCCTGAAAAGCGCCTACCGGCGCTTCCGCATCAAGGACCTGGAGGGGAAGCCCGACGACTATGCCTCCATGCGGGAGGTGCTCCGGCGGCGGCTCCAGCGGGCAGCGGACGGCGATGAGAAATTTCTCCCCCTGCCGGATGTATTTTTGATTGACGGCGGCGTTACCCACGCCCAGACGGCCCTGAGCGTGGCGGAGGAGTTCGGGGTAAGCATCCCCATCTTCGGCATGGTGAAGGACGACCGGCACCGGACAAGGGCCCTGGTGACTCCGGAGGGCCGGGAGATCGGCATTGTGGGGAATCAGGCGGTGTTCTCCCTCATCGGGCAGATCCAGGAGGAGACCCACCGCTTCGCCATCACCTATCACCACGAGAGCCACGGGAAAAGCGCCATGCGCTCCGCCCTGGACGGCATCCCCGGCGTAGGGCCGAAGCGGCGGGAGGAGCTGCGGAAGAAGTTCGGAACCATCAAGGCCATTCGGGAGGCGGATGTGGAGACCCTGGCGGCGGTGGTGCCCAGGAGCGCTGCGGAGGCGGTTTGGAGGCAGTTTCATCCCAAGGAGGGGGAGTGATGCTCGCCCTTGCGGGCGGGGGGATTTCAGCCATGAAGATGGCTGGTCCTTTGCACCCCCCATTTTCTCTTTTTCTTCTGGAAGAAAAAGAGAAAACGGGCCGTGCACGGTCCAAAAGAGAAAAAGAAGGATCGCCCCTGCGGGGGGATGTAGGACGGGGGGACGCGCTAGGCGTGCCTCCGTTTTTTATGCATGTCTTCTACCCGCGGCGTAGTGCGAGCGGGGGTTTTGGTGGTTGACGAATGGACTTCCTTCTCTTTTCGCTGCCGCTAACTTGGTATATGATGATTGAAAACGACCGAAGGGTTTTTGCCCTTCGGTCGTTTTGTCACGCTGAGAGTTGGTTGCCGTCGCTTCGGCTTGGTTTACCACCAGACTGCCTGAGCGCGCGAAAGTTCTTTTGGTAACTTTTCTTTCAAGAAAAGTTACTTCGCGGCCTTGGCGGCCCGGATGGCCTCGGTCAGCAGCGGAGTGACCTTGAACAGGTCGCCGCAGATGC
>CAJTZL010000101.1 GCA_910583695.1 uncultured Oscillibacter sp. | reverse complement strand
TGCCCATCATGCCCAGCTTGGCCATCTTCTCCACGGTCTCCATGGGGAAGCGCTCTTCCTCATCGATCTCCTCGGCCAAGGGTTTGACCTCGTTCTCGGCGAACTCGCGGTACATCTTGCGGAGCATCAGCTGCTCATTGGAAAGATGAAAATCCATACCTTATATACTCCTTTACTCCGGTTTTACTTGGAATAATCGTAGAAGCCCTTGCCGGTCTTCTTGCCCAGCAGACCGCCGCGGACCATCTTCTTCAGCAGCAGGGCGGGACGGTACTTGGGATCGCCGCTCTCGTTGAAGAGGGTCTCCATGATGGCCAGGCACACGTCCAGGCCGATGAAGTCGCCCAGAGCCAGGGGGCCCATGGGATGGTTTGCGCCCAGGCGCATGGCCTTGTCAATGTCCTCCACGGAGGCAACGCCGGTCTCCACCAGCCCCGCCGCCTCGTTGATCATGGGGATCAGGATCTTGTTGACCACGAAGCCGGGAGCCTCGGCCACTTCCACGGGGTCCTTGCCGATCTCCTGGGACAGCTTGTAGATGAAATCGAAGGTCTCCTGGGTGGTGTTGGCGCCCCGGATGATCTCCACCAGCTTCATGCTGGGAACGGGGTTGAAGAAGTGCATGCCGATGACGGGATGGTTCAGGCCGTTGGCCATCTCGGTGATGGACAGGGAGGAGGTGTTGGAGGCAAAAATGGCCTCGGGCTTGCACATAGCGTCCAGCTCGCTGAGCAGGGCCTTCTTGGTGCCCATGTCTTCCTTGACGCACTCGATGACCAGATCCGCGTCGGCGCAGGCGGATTTCTCCTCCACCAGCACGTTGGCCATAATGGCGTCGGCGGCGGCCTGTTCCATCCGGCCCTTGTCCACGCGCTTCTGGAGAGAGGCGGCCAGCTTGTCCTTGTGCTTCTGGGCGGACGCCACGGAGCTGGCGTACATCAGGGCGGTGTGGCCCTTCGCCGCGAAGACCTGAGCGATGCCGCTGCCCATCGTACCCGCGCCAAAAATCGCTACCTTCATGATTGTTCCTCCTGTTATTTTGTAAAATTGTGGTTCTGTTACCTCGTTCAAATTCGGACAAAGAGAGCAAAACCCGACATTGCTAATTTGCTCACAATCTTTATTATAGGGTCCTTCCGCCGAATTATCAAGTACAATTTTACTGCCGCCCCCCTCTTTTTTTCTTTTTTACGATTCGTACAAAATACTCGTTAAAATTTATACAATTTTCTATCTCCCGCCCGTTTCTGCCATCCCCCGCCACCCTCCGTCGCAAGCCTCCCCTTTGCCGGAAAAGCCCCCTCCCCTTTGGCGATTCTGTCAAATTTTTAGATTGCCTAAAAATTTTTTAGATTTCCTCTTGCATTTTCCGGTTTCTATGCTATCATGGGAACATCACCTGAAATTTTTTCGCTCAATCAACAATATATTTTGGAGGCGCACCATGAAAGAAGCCATCAAGTGGACCCTGAACCGCATGCCCAAGAGCGACGACACGCAGCTTCCCGTCATGTCCCTGTCCAACGTGGCGAAAGCCCGCTTTTTCCACAGCAGCTTCCCCCAGTACTCCATCACCCCCCTGGCCGAGCTGGACGGCATGGCCAAGTATCTGGGGCTGGCGGGCCTCTATGTGAAGAACGAAGCCCATCGCTTCGGCCTCAACGCCTTCAAGGTCCTGGGCGGCTCCTTTGCCATGGGCCGGTACATCGCCAAGGAGATGGGCCGGGACGTGTCCGAGATGACCTATGACTACCTGACCAGCGAGGCCTTCCGCCGGGAGTTCGGACAGGCCACCTTCTTCACCGCCACCGACGGCAACCACGGCCGGGGCGTGGCCTGGGCGGCCAACAAGCTGGGCCAGAAGGCCGTGGTTCATATGCCCAAGGGCAGCAGCCAGCCCCGATTTGACAACATCGCCAAAGAGGGCGCCCAAGTGACCATTGAGGAAGTCAACTACGATGACTGCGTCCGCATGGCCGCCGCCGAGGCCGCCCGGACGGAGCACGGCGTCATTGTTCAGGACACCGCCTGGGACGGCTATGAGGAGATTCCCTCCTGGATCATGCAGGGCTACGGCACCATGGCCGGGGAGTCTGCGGAGCAGCTGCGGCAGATCGGTGTGAACCGCCCCACCCATGTCTTTGTCCAGGCCGGTGTGGGCAGCCTTGCCGGGGCCGTGGTGGGCTACTTCACGAACCTGTTCCCCAACGATCCCCCCAAGTTCATCGTTATGGAGGCCCAGGCGGCGGATTGCCTGTACCAGGGCGCCCTGGCCGGGGACGGACAGCCTAGGGTGGTGGACGGCGACTTGAAAACCATCATGGCGGGGCTGGCCTGCGGCGAGCCCAATACCATCTCCTGGGACATTCTCCGCAATCACGTCACTGCCTTCGTCTCCTGCCCGGACTGGGTCAGCGCCCGGGGCATGCGGATGCTGGGCGTACCCGTGAAGGGAGACCCGGTGGTTATCTCCGGCGAGAGCGGCGCGGTGGGCATGGGCCTGATTGCCGCCATGATGGAGACCGACGAGTACAAGGACCTGCGGGAGGCCATCGGCCTGGACCGCTACAGCCAGGTGCTGATGTTCTCCACCGAGGGCAACACGGACCCCCTGAAGTTCCGCAAGGTGCTGTGGGACGGCGAATACGCTACGGTCTGACGCAGACCCGCAGGATATATTATATAAAATGTGTATCGGGAGCCGGGCCGCAGGGTCCGGCTTCCCGCTTGTCCTGTCGCCGGAGGATGCGGAATTTTGTTGCGCTCCGTCTAAAAATGTGATATAACAGCAGATGGAAGAAGCAACAATTTTTTTACAATGGAGGACAGTCTATGAATGACAGCATTCGTCCCGCAGACATGAAGCGGATCAATACTCCGGAGCTGGCGGAGGCGTTCATCGCCCAGCAGGTGGCCCAGGTCCGGGCCCAGGTGGAAGATAAAAAAGTCCTGCTGGCTCTTTCCGGCGGCGTGGATTCCTCGGTGGTGGCGGCTCTGCTGATCAAGGCCATTGGCAAGCAGCTGGTCTGCGTCCACGTGAACCACGGCTTGATGCGCAAAGGTGAAAGCGAGCAGGTCCTTGAGGTTTTCCAAAACCAGATGGACGCAAACCTGATTTATGTGGACGCTACGGACCGCTTCCTGGATCTGCTGGCGGGCGTGGATGAGCCGGAGCGGAAGCGGAAGATCATCGGCGGCGAATTTATCAAGGTCTTCGACGAGGAGGCCCGGAAACTGGAGGGCATCTCCTTCCTGGCCCAGGGGACCATTTATCCCGACATTCTGGAGAGCGACGGCGTGAAGGCCCACCACAACGTGGGCGGACTGCCGGAGGACATGAACTTCGAGCTGGTGGAGCCGGTCAAGCTGCTGTTCAAGGACGAGGTCCGGGTGGTGGGCCGGGCCCTGGGCCTGCCGGTCTCCATGGTGGAGCGCCAGCCCTTCCCGGGCCCAGGCCTGGGCGTGCGGTGCCTGGGGGCCATCACCCGGGACCGGCTGGCGGCCCTGCGGGAATCCGACGCGATTCTGCGGGAGGAGTTCGGCAAGGCGGGACTGGCGGAGAAGGTGTGGCAGTTCTTCACGGTGGTGCCGGATTTCCGGTCCACCGGCGTGCGGGACGGCAAGCGGGCCTTTGACTGGCCGGTAATCATCCGGGCGGTCAATACCGTGGACGCCATGACGGCGGAGGTGCCGGAGATTCCCTGGGCGGTGCTGCAAGCCATCACCGGCCGGATTCTGGCGGAGGTGCCGGGCGTGTGCCGGGTGCTGTATGATCTGACCCCCAAGCCGGTGGGGACGATTGAGTGGGAATGACCGTCAAAACGGCGTAAACCCGCATGAATACAGGGCTTTTGACCTGTCACTTTGCCTTGTGATACTGGTTTGATACTATTCGTTTCAACCCGGTCACACAAGAGAATGATTGCAAAGGGCCAGCGAACCGCCCTGCTGAACGACAAATTCAGCAGGGCGGTTTTGCTTGCCCTATTTTTCTTTTCTCCAGGGTACATAGTATTTCGATTCTTTCCCGTCATCGCAGGTACTCGGCCAGTTGATTTTCCATTCAAAGTATTCTTCCCTGGTAATCTCCCCGGCGTGTAGCTCCTGCTGGCGCAAGAGCCATTCCCGCATGAAATCATCAACGAGGCCATAGTTGAAGTAGATACCCACGGGAGGTTGAGCAGGCCAGTCGTCCGTGTCGTTGTATCGGACGGCGGTATCATCGGAGGCCCCTATCTTGCCAGGGTTGCGGACGAGCTGAAACAGGCGGATGGAGCCGGGGCTGTCCTCGTCCAGCCAGAAGAACGTCCGCATGAAGTCCTCGGCACAGCCAGGTTGAACCGTATAGAAGTTCTGGCGGTCTACCCGCAGGGCCTGGGCAATCTTGTCCAGCAGCTCCCTCTTGGGTACACGGTAGTTCGTTTCATATTGGGCAATACGGTTGTCCGCTCCCTTTTCCTCAAAGCCGATAGCCAGCCCCAATTCCTTTTGCGTCATAC
>CAJTZL010000100.1 GCA_910583695.1 uncultured Oscillibacter sp. | reverse complement strand
TGGCAAGAAAAAGAGAAAATGGGGGGTGCATTGCACCAGCCATCGCTGGTATCCAATCCCCCCCGCCCGCAAGGGCGAGTACAGCCCCCTCCCCCGGCAGGGGAATCACCCCCACAATGCGGACAGCATTGGAATGACCTGCTTCTTCCGGGACATGATCTTCGGCAGGAAGGCGTAATTCTCCTCCCCCTTGATTCCAAACGCCTGCCGTATGGTCTCCTCATCCCCCATGAAGAGGAGCTGGGTCCCCTCCAGCAGCACGTCGGTGATCATCAGCACCACGCTCTGGAGCCCCCGCTTCTCCCGGGTCTCCGCCATGACGCTCAAAAACTCGTTCAGCCGCTTCAAAAGCCGGTCGGAGTCCATGGTGGTGATCTGGCTCACCGCCAGATTGTGCCCGGCAATGTGGAACTCCTTGTAGTCTGTTTTCAGCATGGCCTCGGCGGTCTTGTCGTCCCCGCAGGCGGCGGAGAAAATCGCCTGCCCCAGGTCCTCCAGCTTCACGCTTGCAATGCGGGCCATGCGGTTGGCAATGTCGATGTCCCGCTGGGTGCAGGTGGGGGACTTGAACATCACCGTGTCCGACACAATGGCCGCCGCCATGAGCCCCGCCATCTTCGCCGTGGGCATCAGGCCCTTCTCCTGGTACATTTCCGCAATGATGGTGTTGGTGCTGCCCACCGCCTCGTTCCGGACGTGGATGGGGTTTTTCGTCTCAATGTCCGCCAGGCGGTGGTGGTCGATAATCTCCAGGATATCCGCCTGATCCAGCCCCGTGACGGACTGGGACTTCTCGTTGTGGTCCACCAGCACCACCCGCTTGCGCCGGGGGCGGAGGAGGTGGTACCGGGAGAGCATCCCCACCACCTTCTCGTCCTCGTCCAGGATGGGATAGGCCCGGAAGCGGCTCTCCAGCACGGCGTCCTGCACGTCGTCAATGTAGTCGTCCAGGTGGAAGCAGACCAGATCCCGGCTCTTGCAGACCCGGGCGATGGGCAGGGCGTGGAAGATGAGCCGCAGGGCCTGATAGGCGTCGATGGGGGTGGAGATGACGCAGGTCTTCCCCGCCCGCTCCAAAAGCTCCTGGGGTGCCTCCCCCTGGCAGATGATGACGCAGTTCACCTGGAGGTCCAGGGCCCGCTGGACCATGTCCGGCTGGTCGCCGCAGATCACCACGCTGTCCGGGCTGGAGAAGAGCAGGTTCTCCCGGCTGGCGGGCAGGGCGATGGTCACTTCGCCGGAGACCAGATCCGGCGCGTCCTCACTTTCGTGGAGGAGCTTTCCCTCCAGCACGGAGATGAGGTTGAACACCGGGATATCCTCCACCCGGGGATTCCGGACGGTGGTGATGTCGTAGTTGGCCACGTCCCCGGCGGAGAGGGTGCCGTAGAGGGTCCCGTCCTCGTTGGCCACGGGGAGGATGGAGAGGTTCCCCCCCTGCATGGCCTGCCAGCCCCGGCTGACGGTGGCCGCGGCGGAGAGGGTGGGGGGCGTGTCGTAGTCCAGGTCCCGGACCTGGGTGCGGACGTTGTCGATGAGCTTGGGGGGCTGGAAGCCGAAGCGGTCCAGAACAATCTGGGTTTCGTCGCTGATCTGGCCCAGCCGGGCGGCCCGGTACTGCCGGTTCCCCAGAGCGTTCTGGAGGGCGGCGTAGGCCATGGCGGAAACAATGGAGTCCGTATCCGGGTTCCGGTGCCCGGTGATATAGATGGTATCCATGGAAAAGGCTCCTTTCGCGGGGCGCGGAGGCCCCGGGGGTTCTGGGTCTATTATGCTTCCCCGGAGGGGAAATGTCAATCTTTAAGCGGGGCGGAGGAGCTTTTCCCGAAAAAATCCCGGGGTTTTGTTAAAATCCTCTTGCATTGGAAATACTGCTGTGGTATGATATTTCAGCATTCCGCACGGCACGCCGACTTTTCGTCTGTGTCCGGGGGGTCCTTCTCCCGGATTGGCGGGGGGGATGAAGCCGCCGGAGGACCAAACTAAATTTGATTTGGAGGAACAAACACCATGGCAAATTCCAGCGTCGTATCCATGAAGGCCCTGCTTGAGGCGGGCGTCCACTTCGGACACCAGACCCGCCGGTGGAACCCCAAGATGGCTCCCTACATCTACACGGAGCGCAACGGCATCTATATTGTCGATCTCCAGAAGACCGTCCGCAAGCTGGAGGAGGCGTACAACTTCGTCCGCCAGCTCTCCGAAAACGGCCAGTCCCTGCTGTTCGTGGGCACCAAGAAGCAGGCCCAGGACGCCATCCGCGAGGAGGCGGGCCGCTGCGGCCAGTACTACGTCAACGCCCGGTGGCTGGGCGGCATGATGACCAACTTCAAGACCATGCGCACCCGGGTGGACCGACTGAACCAGCTCAAGGCCATGCAGGAGGACGGCACCTTCGACATGCTGCCCAAGAAGGAAGTCATGAAGCACCTGGGCGAGATCGCCAAACTTGAAAAGTATCTCGGCGGCGTGAAGGAAATGAAGAAGCTCCCCGGCGCCCTGTTCATCGTGGACACCCGGAAGGAGCGCAACGCCATCGCCGAGGCCCACAAGCTGGGCATCCCCGTGGTGGCCATTGCCGACACCAACTGCGACCCCGACGAAATCGACTATGTGATCCCCGGAAACGACGACGCCATCCGGGCCATCAAGCTGATCTCCTCCATCATGGCCAACGCCGTGCTGGAGGGCCGCCAGGGCGAGCAGACCGAGGAGCCCGAGGCTCCCGCCGCCCAGTGAGCTGCGGCGATACAATAAATTTGGAGGAACGCAATTATGGCTTTCAGTGCGACTGACGTAAAGAACCTGCGCGAGATGACCGGCGTGGGCATGATGGACTGCAAAAAGGCCCTGGTGGCCACCGACGGCGACATGGACAAGGCGGTGGAGTGGCTGCGGGAAAAGGGCATGGCCGCCTCCGTGAAGAAGGCGGGCCGCGTGGCCGCCGAGGGCATGGCCTATGCCGCCGTCATCGACGGCGTGGGCGTGGTGGTCGAGGTCAACGCCGAGACCGACTTCGTGGGCAAAAATGAGAAATTTGTGGATTTCGTCAAGGGCGTGGCCGCCACCGCGGCCAGGGAGAACCCCGCCGACCTGGACGCCCTGATGGAGTGCAAGTACAACGGAACGGAACTCACCGTCACCCAGCAGCAGCAGGAGATGGTCCTGGTCATCGGCGAGAACATCAAGGTCCGCCGCTTCGCCCGGTACGCCGAGGGCGTGTCCGTGCCCTACGTCCACGCCGGCGGCAAGATCGGCGTGCTGGTGAGCCTGGAGACCAGCCTCTCCGCCGGGCAGGTGACGGAGCTGGGCAAGAACATCGCCATGCAGATCGCCGCCCTGAATCCCCGCTTCTGGGATAAGGCCCAGGTGACGCAGGAGGTTCTGGACGAGGAGAAGAAGGTCATGCTGGCCCAGATGGAGAACGACCCCAAGATGGCGAACAAGCCGGAGCAGGTCCGGGAGAAGATCGTCATGGGCAAGCTGAACAAGTTCTACGCCGAGAACTGCCTGCTCCAGCAGGATTCCGTCCGCGCCGACGTGTTCGAGGGGTCTGTGGAGGCCTATATCGCCCACGTGGCCAAGGAGCTGGGCGGCGAGATCAAATTCAAGGACGCCGTCCGCTTTGAAAAAGGCGAGGGCATCGAGAAGAAGCAGGAGAACTTCGCCGACGAGATCGCCTCTCTGGTGAAGGGCTGAGAGCGGACTCTCCTTCCGCAATAGAAGCACGCAAAAGCGGGTGGCGTCTTGAGACGCCGCCCGCTTCTTTTCAGGAAGCCGGCAGGGGCCGCCCCTGGAAATCAGGCCTTCGGACAAGTTCCCGTAAAAAACATCCCCCCATCCGCTCCTTCGGCGAATGGGGGGCTCAACCATTGATCGGATTGTCCATTGGTCCTTGTACCTCGTGCTTTCTCAAGGCTGCCGTTCGTGGAAAATTCGCCGGGGTTCGGGTGATCCGTGGGTTTCCAATCCATGAAACAGTTTCTTGCGCCGACCTGTTGGTCCCGCGGGCTCATCATAGTGAGGTGTGTTTCGTCTTTGGGAATTGCCTGAGATCACGCTGTCGCTGGGATATGCCGGAGTTTTGAACGGCGCTGGAAGACGTGGGTTTCCGTGTCGAACTAGTACACTGGACTCACCTCTTTCTGTAGCTAAAATATACAATAAATCCATCTGCCTGTCAAGGGGTTTTGTGAGATTTTACGTTTTTGACAAAGACAAATCGTTTACCTCCGGCGAAACCTACAAAGCGGCGGGGCCGGGGCGGGATTTTTCCTTGTGCTTTCCGGCGGTTCATGGTATGATACACTTGTAAACGCAAACACGCATCCGCACAGATGGAGGAAGCATTTTGAAGCGAGAGGAAATTATGGTCCCGGAGGCGGAAATCGCCCGCCAGCGGGACTTTCAGGCGAAGATCAAGGCCATGTTCGCCGCCCGGGGGGCCCATCCCCGGGCCTTTGTGGAGACCTACGGCTGTCAGCAGAACGTGGCGGACGGCCAGCGGCTCATGGGCATGCTGGAGTCCTGCGGCTTCACCTTTACGGAGGACGCGGGGGAGGCGGATCTGGCCCTGCTGAACACCTGCGCCATCCGGGAGCACGCGGAGCAGCGGGTCTTCGGCAACCTGGGCATCCTGACCCATTCCAAGAAGGAGAACCCGGAGCAGGTCATCGTCCTCTGCGGCTGCATGGCCCAGGAGGAGCGGGTGGCAAAGCGGGTGAGGGAGTCCTACCGCCACGTGGATCTGGTCTTCGGGCCCCAGGCCCTCTGGCGCTTTCCGGAGCTGCTGTGGCAGGTCTACGAAACCCGGAAGCGGGTCTTTTCCACCGCCGACGAGCACGGGTGCATCGCCGAGGGGCTGCCGGTGGTCCGGGAGCGGGGCGTGAAGGCCTGGGTATCCGTCATGTACGGGTGCAACAACTTCTGCTCCTACTGCATCGTGCCCT
>CAJTZL010000099.1 GCA_910583695.1 uncultured Oscillibacter sp. | reverse complement strand
GCAGTACGCCAAGCGGCAGCTGACCTGGCTGCGGCGGAATCCGGCCATCCACTGGGTCTTCTGGGAAAAAGACCGGGATTTTGCCCGGGCCCTACAGATTTCGACGGAAATTCTCTCCGCGGAGGGGGTATCCTAGAAATTGGCAAAACGATTCGCCCGGAACCTCCCGCGGGAAGCCGAGGACCATCGTTTCGCTGAACGACTCGACAGCGCCGCCCCTCCGGCGGCGCGGAACTACACAAAAGGAGCGGACGATATGCAGAACAAACAGAACCTACAGGACCTCTTCCTCCTCCGGGCCAAGCGGGACCGGGTGCCCGTCACCATGTTTTTGATGAACGGCTTTCAGATGCGGGGAACCATCACCGGCTTCGACCCCTTCGTGGTCATTCTGGACAGCGAGGGACGCCAGCAGGTGATCTACAAGCACGCCATTTCCACCATCGCCCCCACCCGGACGGTCTCTTTGAACGAGGAGGAGTGAGGGTCCGGAACTCACATAAGGCAGGCTACATAGAAACGCTATGAAACAGAAACAAAGCGGATTTGGAACCAAACTTCTCATGGCCGCCCTCTTCCTGGGGGTGGCGGCCTATTTCGGCATTGAGGCCTTCCAATACCTGGATGACCCCCTGGGCGTCACCCTGGCCTACCGCTACGAGGTGGAGCAGACCCTGGACCTCTCGGGCTTCGTGGTCCGGGAGGAGCGGGTCCTGCCCGACGAGGGCGGCGGGCTCCTGCGCATCCAGCGGTCGGAGGGCGAGCGGGTGGCTGCCGGAGGAACCGTGGCCTCCGTCTACGCGGATCAGGCCTCCCTGGACCGGCAGGCGGAAATCGAGAACCTGGAGAGCCGGGTGGAGCAGCTTCAGTACGCCCAGGATCTGGCCCTGGCGGCGGAGACCACCCGGAAGCTGGACGCCCAGATTGCCCAGAACCTGCTGGAATACCGCCGCTTCCTGGCGGCGGACCGGCTCTATGACGCGGAGGGCACAGCCCTGGAGCTCCGTGCCCTGGTCCTCAAGCGGGACTACAGCGACACGGGGAACGGGAACATCGGCCTCCAGCTCCAGGAGCTGGGCGCGCAGCTGCTGAACCTCCGGTCCCAGGCCGAGGGCTCCGTCCGGCGGATCACCGCCCCGGAGGCGGGGCTCTACTCCGTCGAGGTGGACGGCTTCGAGGCGGTGCTGACTCCGGACATGCTGGAGGGGCTGACCCCCTCCGCCCTCTCCAGCCTGACGGCGGACCCCTCCACGGCCTCCCGGACCGGGAAGCTGGTGCTGGGGGACGAGTGGTACTACGCCGCCGTCGTCTCTGCGGAGGACGGAGCTTCCTTGCAGCAGCTGCAGGCGGAGAGCGGGGGGACCCTGCTCCTGCGCTTTTCCAAGGGGGTGGACCGGGACCTGCCGGTGACGCTGGAATCCCTGGGAGCCCGGGAGAACGGCCGGATGGTGGCCGTCTTCCGGGGAACCCGGTACCTCCGGGAGCTGACGCTGCTGCGCCAGCAGCGGGCCCAGATCGTCACCGGCTCCACCACCGGCATCCGGGTCCCCCGGGAGTGCCTCCGGGCGGAGCGGGCCTACCTGGACAGCGACGGCAGAACCGTCACGGAGGAGCGCACCGGCATCTACTGTCTGGTGGGCCGGGAGGCCCGGTTCAAGCCGGTGGAGGTGGTCTACAGCGCCGACGGCTTCGTGCTGGTGAGCCCCGCGCCGGAGCTGGACCCCAGCGTGGACAGGGACGCCAAGCGCATCATCCGGGCCGGGGAGCAGATCATCGTCTCCGCCCGGGGCCTCTTTGACGGGAAGGTGCTCCAGTAGGGGGCTGGCCCTGTCCCTCTGCCCAAAATCCCCGCTATTTCCAAAAGGACGGGGACCCCACCCGGTCCCCAAAACGAAAACAGAGAAAGGCGTGACCCTATGTCGATTGCCCAACGAATCGCCCAGGTCCGGGCGAACATTGCCGCCGCCGCCCGGGAGGCGGGGCGGGCCCCTCAGGAAATCACCCTGGTGGGGGCCAGCAAGATGAATGACGCTTCCGCCTGCCGGGAGGCCGTGGCCGCCGGCATTGACGCCCTGGGGGAAAACCGCGTCCAGGAGATGACCGCCAAGCTGGCGGAAAACGCCTACGACGGCGCGCCCCTGCACTTCATCGGCCATCTCCAGCGGAACAAGGTGCGGCAGGTGGTGGGGAAGGCGGACCTGATCCAGTCCGTGGGCTCCCTGGAGCTGCTGGCGGAGATTGAAAAGGCCGCCGGAAAGCTGGGCATCCTCCAGAACATCCTGCTGGAGGTGAACATCGGGGAGGAGGCCGCCAAGAGCGGCTTTGCCCCGGCGGAGCTCCTCTCCGGGGCGGAGGCGGCCCTGGCCATGGAGCATATCCGGGTCCTGGGCCTGATGACCATTCCCCCGGCGGAGGCGGACCGGGAGGAAAATCTTCGATATTTTGACAGGGTCCGGGCGCTTTTTCTTGACATGGACGGGAAATTGTTTCATAATAGTCTTCAGGTTCTGTCTATGGGCATGAGCGGCGATTACCAGGACGCCGTCCGCGCCGGGGCCACCATGGTCCGGGTGGGCACCGCCATCTTCGGGAGCCGCCATTACACATAAGATCAAACGGGAGGTACATTCATGAGTATCCTGGACGAGATAAAAAAGCTGACCCACCCCTACGAGGATGAGGACGACGATCCCGCCGAATTTGAAGACGAGCTCCAGGAGCGGGATGTGTTTGAAGAACGCCGCTCCCGCTATGACGACCGCCGGAACAAGGTGGTGAACATCCACGCCACCACCCAGCTGAAGGTGGTCCTGGTGAAGCCGGAGCGGTTCGAGAACGCCTCGGAGATCGCCGACCAGCTGAAGGACAAGCGGACGGTGGTTCTGAACCTGGAGTCCACCAACAAGGACGTGGCCCGGCGGCTCATCGACTTTCTCTCCGGCGTGGCCTACGCCGGGGAGGGCAAGATCAAAAAAGTGGCCGCCAACACCTACATCATCACCCCCTACCACGTGGACATCGAGGGGGACCTGATCGACGAGCTGGAGAACAACGGGCTGTATTTCTGATTCCTGAAAGATATTTGGACTGGCACGCTGGGGAGGATATGCGACTATGCTGACACCGCAGGAGGTTTCCGCCCGCTCTTTCACCAAGACGATGATGGGCGGCTACAACATGACCATGGTGGATGAGTTCCTGGACGAGCTCACCGACGACTACACGTCCCTCTACAAGGAAAACGCCTCTTTAAAAGCCAAGATGAAGGTCCTGGTGGAGAAGGTGGAGGAATACCGGGCCACGGAGGATTCCATGCGGGCCACCCTCCTCACCGCCCAGCGGATGGCGGACTCCCTCGTCAAGGAGGCGGAGGAGAAACGGGACAGCATCCTGAAGCAGGCGGAGGCCGCCGCCCGGGAGAAGCTGGACGGCTACCGCAGGGAGGCGGAGCAGTACCACAAGCGCCTCCAGCAGGGGCAGGAGGAAATCCGGCGCTTCGTGGCGGAGAGCCGGGCCCTGTGCGAAAAGGAGCTCCAGTTCCTGGAGGAGTTCCCCAGCCGCCCCCTGGAGGAGGAGCCGGAGGCCGCTGCGGCGGAATCCATCG
This sequence comes from uncultured Oscillibacter sp., assembly GCA_910583695.1. Classification (GTDB taxonomy): domain Bacteria; phylum Bacillota; class Clostridia; order Oscillospirales; family Oscillospiraceae; genus Oscillibacter. The sequence goes on along the minus strand of CAJTZL010000099.1, from coordinate 1,349 downwards.
GCGAGAGGATTCTCTCCGCCGGGGAGCCCGCCCCCGCCGGCGTCGTTCCGGAGGCCGCGCCCCAGGAGGTGCCCCAGGCCGCCCCGCAGGCCGCGGCTCAGGAGGAGGTTCTTCCTCCCCAGACGCCGCCGCCTGCTTCCCAGAACCCCGTCCCCGCCGCGGAGAAGCTGCTGGACACCCTGGCCTCGGCGGAGCAGGAAACGGAGGATCTCAGCGCCACCCGGCGGGTGAACATCAACGAGCTGAAATTTGGCCCCAATTACCGGAGCGAGCCGGACTGACGGCTCTCGGAGAAGGGGGGAGGCGCGCCATGAGCGAAGGGCCCATCATCGCGTTTTTGTACGATTTTGACAAAACCCTCTGCACCACGGACATGCAGGACTACGCCTTCATTCCCAGCCTGGGGATGACCCCGGCGGAGTTCTGGGCGGAGGCCAACGGCTTTGGCCGCCGGAATCACATTGACGGCATTCTGGCCTACATGTATATCATGCTCCGGGAGGCGGAGCGGAAAAACCTGCCCTTCACCCGAGAGGATCTGGTGGAGAAGGGGCGTGGCATTGAGCTCTTTCCCGGCGTGGCGGACTGGTTCTCCCGGATCAACGCCTTCGGGCAGACCCAGGGGGTGCAGGTGGAGCACTATGTAATCTCCTCCGGCCTCCGGGAGATCATTGAGGGATCCGCCATCAGCGGGGAATTTCGGGAGATATACGCCAGCGAGTTTTACTATGACGGGACGGGCCGCCCCGTCTGGCCCAAGCTGGCGGTGAACTTCACAGCCAAGACCCAGTTTGTCTACCGGATCAACAAGGGGGTCCTGGATGTCTCCGAGGACAAGCCCCTCAACGACTCCATGCCTGACGACAGCAAGCGGGTGCCCTTTCCCAACATGATCTACATGGGGGACGGGCTCTCCGACGTGCCCTGCATGAAGATGATGCGGGCCTATGGCGGGCAGGCCATTGCCGTCTATCAGGCCGCCAACCGGGCGGGGGTGGAGGAGCTGCTGGCCCGGGGCCGGGTGGACTTCATCTTCCCGGCGGACTATCGGGAGGGCCGGGCTCTGGAGGAGACGGCCAAGAACATCATCCGCAAGATCGCTGTAGCCGACCGCCTGAGGAAGGAGCACCTTCATCAGCTCCGGCACCTGGGGGAGGATGTCCTGCCGGACCAGGTGGAGCTGTTTTGAATCCCTTCTGCGAAGGGGAGAGCTGATGCTCGCCCTTCGGGCGGGGGGAGATTTCAGCCATGAAGATGGCTGGTTCTTTGCACCCCCCATTTTCTCTTTTTCTTGCCAGAAGAAAAAGAGAAAACGGGCCGTGCACGGTCCAAAAGAGAAAAAGAAGTAT
>CAJTZL010000098.1 GCA_910583695.1 uncultured Oscillibacter sp. | reverse complement strand
CCTCCAGGATTCGTGTCGGGGCTAGCCTCTTCCCACATCAAGCCTGGAATTGGCCTCTTCCGTCCGTCGTCCGCACGCTCAATGTACCAGTCTCCCGTCCGTTTGTCTATAGATTTTCCTTAGTTGTAATTTGTTTGATAATTACCGATATTTAATCCAGTTTATGTGAAAAATGTTTGTAACAAAATTTGGTTTCCGCCTTCAGACCTCTCGTTTTTTGCCCTCTCCTCCGGCGGAAGCGGTCATCCCGCTGTCCATCTCTCCAGGCGCACTTCCGCTATTTAATGTGTATCGCTGCCGGTCCTGAAGAATACTTCCCCGGGCCAGCATTCGCTGGAGCAGCGGGCGGCATTGGCTCACGCCGATGCCCAGCAGCCGGGCCACATCCTGGCGGTAGGCAAATCCCTCCCGTTCCAGGTACTCCATAATGACGGCCTCCTGCCGCTCTGGCGGCACCACCTTTTCCGGCAGATAGTACCGGGCCCCCACCTGCGTCAGCCGCCCGCGGCTCACCATCTGCTTGAGCCGGTTGTAAGCGGTGGTCCGGGAGACCTTCAGCAGGGCCATCACCTCATTCCGAGTCGTCCAGCCCTGCTGGCGGACCTGGGAGAGAATCTGTCCCTCCCCGCCGGAGCGCAGGGCGCAGTCCACCCGCAGATCCCGGAGGGTAAGGTCGTCCAGCCCTGCCCGAACCAGCGCCGCCCGGACCAGCTTGGACAAGCGGGTCCGGTCATAGGGCTGGCGGCTCCTGGGGGCGGTGAGGACGGCTCCCTCCCGGCCCTCCCGCCGGGCCAGCTCCTCCAGGGCCTTCCTGGCCCCGCCGCTGAGGAGGACCTTTCGCCGGGGAAGGCACAGCTGCTCTCCCTGCACTTGGTCCCAGGTCAAGGCGACGATCTCCTCCAGCCGGAGGCCCGCCTGCCAAGTCAGCCAGAGGGCAATTCCCGCGGGACTGGCCCCCTCGGTTCGCAGAAGTTTCCACAAGGCAAACTCGTCAATCTGGACAGAGTCCTCCCGGCGGATGCGGGTGGAGATTTTCTTCTCCTCCAGGTGCTCCGCGAAGTGAACGTTGAGTCCCGCCGCCTCCACCCCGGTAATCCGGGAGACGTATTGCCAGTCGTGCTCCTCCAGCTGCCGCAAAACAAAGTCGTGACGCAGGTCGATAAGCCGGACCTCCGTCTGTCCCTGCTTGTCCAGGGCGGCCCTGGCCAGCCGGGAGATGGACTGGGGCGTCAGGGGCTTCCGGTCCCGGTCGGAGAGCACCACCGCCTCCTGGCTCCGGTCCCGGCCATCCCGCAGAGCCTGGAGCCATTCCGACAGCTCCTGCCCAATGGGAACCTTCCGGTCCGGCAGGACAAGACAGCCGTCCAAAAAGTCCACCTGTTCCCAAGTGAGATGCTGAATCTCATCCCGCATCAGCCCGGCCTGCCAGGCCAGACGCAGCACGGTCCCTGCGGCGTTTCCGGGATTTTCCCGCAGCGCCTGCTCCATGGCCCCCTCGTCAGGGCGGTTCACGACGTACTCCTGCATACCGGACTTCCCCTTTATGTTACATTTATATATCAAATAATTGATTTTCTTTTCCAGGAGCTCTCCTCTGCTTTTTCTGAAATTTCCGGAAAATTTCAGGTTTGCTTCAAGTTTTATTCGTTACAATTATTTGATATAATTCGACCATCCTTCGGAAACCGCGAAATCCTTGCGTCACAATGGACACAAGGATTTCTCTCTCTTCATGATACGCCGAAAGATAGCAAAAATCAATATCTTTCAACATATTTTGCACGCCTGTTCCCCAGGATAGACTGAACAAAACAAAATGGAAGGAGTTGCAGTTCTATGACAAAAGAGGAACGCGTCGCCATGGGTCAGCGTCTGCGGCAGCAGCGAAACCGCCTGGGGCTGACCCGAGAGCAGTTTGCGGAACTGGCGGACATTGGCGCCGGGTACTACGGCCAGATTGAGGTGGGCACCTCTCAAATGTCCATCGACACCCTCATGAAAGTAGCCCGGACCTCCCGGCTGTCTATGGAGTACATACTCTCCGGAGAGGAGGGCGGGGAAACAGACCTGGGTTCTCTGGAAACGCTTTTGCGGAGCTGCACGCCCCGGGAACTGCGTCTGGCGGAGAAGGTCCTCCAACTCTTCCTCCTCCGGGGGGATTGAGCGCAAAAAAAGAGAGGCCCCCCCTTGGAGCCTCTCTCCCTTTACCGGCATTCCGCCAGATATCACCGTATAAAATTGGTCATTGGCCGCTGAGCCGCCTCCGGGGCGGGGAGCGTTGTCTCCCGGAGTACCTTGACCATCCAGGCCATGTTCCGCCCCAGCCGAGCGGCCACAGCCATGCCCTCCTCGTCCCGGGCGGCCTCGCCGGGGTCCGCTCCATGGACCACCCCCCAGTAATCGGAGGTCATCAAAATCATCTCCATGGCGTCCATGGTTCCCAGAAGCTGCTGATAAGTCTCCATGCCTCCGCTCCGGCGCAGGGTGCACAACGCCCCGCCCACCTTGTGGTGAAGCTGGCTCACGCCGCAGCCCGCCGCCAGCATCAGGCGGTCCAGCACGCACTTCATGCCTCCGGCGATGCCGCCGTGGTATACCGGGGAAGCCAGGAGAATGCCGTCGGCCTCAATGCAGGCGGCAATGATTTCATTCACCCCGTCCCCGTCCTGGACGCAGCGGAGGCTCCCGGTGTTCAGGCAGTGGTAACAGGCCATGCAGGGCCGGACCTTGGCTCCAGGCTGGAAAACCTGGAACTCCACACCGGCGGCCTGAATTTCTTTGCCCGCGGCCTCCAGGACCAGGGCGGTGTTTCCGTTTTTCCGGGGGCTTCCGTTGATGGCGACAATTTTCATGGGGATCCCTCCTTATGTTTTATTTGAACGCTCTTTCCGAACGACGAAAACCCAAAGCAAAATTCCCTGGGCCAGCAGTACGAGGGCCGAGACCGCCTTCAAAAAACCAAGCGGGCTGAACGGCTTGAAAATCCAGCCCCAGTTCTCCAGCCGGCAGTGTACCGTGAACCAATAGGACGACAAAAAGCTGACCAGATTTCCCACCGGCAGCGCCGGGATGTCCCGGGTCCTGACGGTCAACCAGCATAGCGCGGCCGCCCAAACCAGCAACGGAAGGTATCCCTTCATGCTCCTATCAGCGGCGTCGGCGTACATCCCCCAAAAGACGTAGGGGCACGCACTGACCAGCAGGATTCCCAGCCGGACGGTCCATTTTTTCACCATGGCGGCCCCTCCTTTTATCAGGTAATTTCATTATATCGGACCGGGAACAAAATTGCAAGAATTTCGAGAAACCCCCTTTTTCTTCCGGGGAAAGTGCGCTATAATAGCACCCGTAAATTGAAACCTACGGAGGATGATTCCATGCGTCAAAATGAAATGTTCCTGCTCAAGCTGGGCGAGGTGGTCCTCAAGGGCCAGAACCGCCGTTCCTTTGAAGACCGGCTGGTGGCCAACACGGCCCGCCGCCTGAAGTCCTGCGGCAGCTTCCAGGTCTATATCCGCCAAAGCACCATCTATGCCGAGCCCACCACGGACACCTGCGATATGGAGGCGGCCTACGCCGCCGCCCGGCAGGTCTTCGGCGTGGTCAGCGTCGCCCGGGCGGTGCCCTGCGAAAAGACTGTGGAATCCATTGTGGAAACCGCCAGGGACTATCTGGCGGATGCCTTCGCCTCTGCCAAGAGCTTCAAGGTGGAGAGCAAGCGTGCGGACAAGAACTACCCCCTGAACTCCATCCAGCTCTCCCAGGCCGTAGGCGGCGAGCTGGCGGAGGCGTTCCCCCATGTGGCGGTGGACGTCCACAGCCCGGACCTGACGGTTCACGTGGAAATCCGGGAGAAGCACGCCTACGTCCACGCCCCCGCCGTCCCCGGAGCGGGGGGCCTCCCCGTGGGCATGGGGGGCCACGCGATCAGCCTTCTCTCCGGCGGGCTGGACAGCCCGGTGTCCTCCTGGATGATGGCCCGGCGGGGGGTGGAGCTGGAGATGGTCCACTTCGTCTCCCCGCCCTACACCTCCCAGCAGGCCCAGGACAAGGTCCTGGAGCTGGCCCATCTGCTGACGGCGTACTGCGGCCGCCTCCGGGTGCATATCGTGCCCTTCACGGAAATCCAGGAGCAAATCCGGAAAAACTGTCCCGAGGAATATTTCACCCTCATCATGCGCCGCTTCATGATGCGCCTGTCCCAGGCCATTGCCAGGCGGGCGGGGGCCAAGGCCCTCATCACCGGCGAGTCCCTGGGGCAGGTAGCCAGCCAGACCATGATGGCCCTGGGCGTCACGGACGACGTGACGGAGATGCCAGTTCTCCGGCCTCTCATCGGCATGGACAAGGTGGAGATCATCCGCCTGTCCCGGGAGATCGGGACCTACGACACGTCCATTCTGCCCTATGAGGACTGCTGTACGGTGTTCACTCCCCGGCACCCGGCCACACGACCCAAGGTGGAGGATGTCTGCGCCGCGGAGGCCAAATTGGATGTCGACGGGCTTATGGCACGCTCCCTGGAGGGGGAGGAATGGATCTGGGTCAAGCCTTGACCCTGTACTCGCCCTTCGGGCGGGGCGGAATGGCAACCAGCGATGGCTGGTGCAATGCACCCCCCATTTTCTCTTTTTCTTCCAGAAGAAAATGAGAAAACGGGCCGTGCACGGTCCAAAAGAGAAAAAGAAGGATACGGGAACGACGCGGGGGCGCGGCTGAATGAACGGCGGAGCCGGAATGACTTCCCACGCACAATTGGTTCGCGCGGGGGTTGTTCTTCACTGAATGGACCAGCTCCTCTTTTTGCTGCCGCACCCTGGTGATTGCTCCAGTCTTACGTTTACCGGACTTCTCTTTCAGTGCTTGCCAGATGAGCGGCGACGCTTCGCTGGCCGCCATCTTTTGGAGGCTTTCCCCCTGCTCCAGGGCAGCGGCAGCGGGAAGGGAAGCTGGTCCATTCGTCATCAGACAAACCCCCGCCGAATCCGATTGCGCGAGGGAAGTCATTCCGGCTCCGCCGAT
>CAJTZL010000097.1 GCA_910583695.1 uncultured Oscillibacter sp. | reverse complement strand
GTGGAGCGGTATGTAAACCTGGAACACTTGACACGGGAAATCGTAGAAATCCTCATCGACCACATCAATGTAGGCAAGCGCATCCGCGGCACTCGTGATGTTCCCATTGAGATACACTGGAATTTTTAACCCCAGGTTGCACTTGCGTGATTGCACCAGAGCAGAAAGCCCGCGTGACCTACGACAACATCCTCCGCCTTTCCGACGACCCGGACGTCAGCGACGTCATCAAGTTCCTCCGGGCCCGGGAAATCGTCCACTTCCAGCGGTTCGGCGAGGGCCTGCGGCTGGCAAAGGACAAAATGAACGAGAAAAACGTGTACTATAAGAACCCGGCCTTCGACAAATGAAGAGAGCAAGAGCGGCGGGTCTCCCGCCGCTCTGATTTCCTTATTCCAGCATGCCGGCAAACTCATCCTCCGTCAAAACAGGAATGCCCAGCTCCTCCGCCTTTTTCAGCTTGCTTCCCGCGGCCTCCCCCGCCACCACATAGGTGGTCCGTTTGGAGACGGACCCGGCGGCCTTGCCGCCCCGCTCCTCAATCAATGCCTGGGCGGCCTTGCGGTCGAACCGGCTGAGGGTTCCGGTCAGGACAAAGGTCATCCCGGCAAAGCGCTCGTCCACCAGCTCCGCCGTGCTCTCCATGTTGACCCCGGCGGCTTTCAGCCGGGCAAGCAGATCCTTGGCCTGAGAAGAGGACAGATAGTCCACCACGCCCCGGGCCGTCACGCCGCCCACGTCGTCAATGTCCGTCAATTCCTCCTCCTCGGCGGCACACAGGGCGTCCATGGTACGGAAATGGGCGGCCAGCACCTTTGCCGCCTTTTCCCCCACCTGCCGGATGCCCAGGCCGAAAATCAGGCGGGACAAGTCGTTGGACTTGGAACGCTCAATGGCGGCCAGCAGGTTTTCCGCGGACTTCTTCCCCATCCGCTCCAGCTTCGCCACCGCTTCCGCCTCCAGACCGTAGAGGTCCGCCGGATTGGAGACCATGCCGCTGTCAATGAGCTGCTGCACCACGGCGGGGCCGCAGCCGTCGATGTCCATGGCGTCCCGGCTGGCAAAGTGAGTCAGATTCCGCAGCAGCTGGGCCGGGCACTCCGCTCCGGTGCAGCGGATCGCCGCGCCGTCCTCATCCCGTCGGACCGGTGCCCCGCAGACCGGGCAGGCCTCCGGGAAACGGTAGGGTTCCGTCCCTTCGGGGCGTTTGGAGAAATCCACCTCCACCACCTCCGGGATGATTTCCCCCGCCTTTTGGACAATGACGGTATCTCCGATGCGGATGTCCTTCTCCGTAATCAGATCCTGGTTGTGCAGTGACGCATTGGTGACGTTTGTCCCTGCCAAGCGGACAGGCGTCAGCACCGCCTTGGGCGTCAGCACACCGGTGCGGCCCACCTGAATGACAATGTTCAGCACCTGAGCGGGTTTTTTCTCCGGCGGATATTTGTAGGCCACGGCCCATTTTGGAAATTTGGCCGTACTTCCTAATTTTAAACGATCAGTTAAGGAATTAACCTTTACAACTGCTCCGTCAATATCAAAGGGATACTTCAGCCGCTCATCGTTAATCCGGGCAATCTCCGCCTGGCAGGCGGTGGCCCCGGAGAGCGTTTTGTGTGGAATAACCCGGAATCGCTGGGAGGCCAGATAGTCCAATGTCTCCTGGTGGGAGACAAATTCCCTTCCCTCCGCCAGCTGCAGGTTAAAGACCTGAATGTCCAGCTTCCGCTCCGCGCAGACCTTTGGATCCAACTGACGGAGGGACCCGGCGGCGGCGTTCCGGGGGTTGGCCAGCAGGGGCTTTCCCTGAATTTCCCGCTGGGCGTTCAACTCCTCAAAAACCGCCCTGGACATGTAGACCTCTCCCCGGACAATGAGCCGGGGCAGCTTGTCCGGCAGAACCATGGGGATGGAACGGACGGTTTTCAAATTTTCCGTCACGTCCTCCCCGGTCCGTCCGTCTCCCCGGGTGGCTCCCCGGACAAAGACGCCGTCCCGGTACTCCAGGGCGACGGACAGGCCGTCCACCTTGGGTTCCAGGGAGTAGACGGCCTCCTCCCCCAGGGCCTCATCCATCCGCTGGCAAAACTCCGACACCTCTTCGGCGCTGAACACATCCTGGAGGCTCTCCAGGGGAACCTCGTGGGTGTAGGAGGCAAAGCCCTCCAGGGTCTTTCCGCCGATCCGCTGGGTGGGAGAATCCGGCGTCACCTCCTCCGGGTGCCGGGCCTCCAATTCCTCCAGGCGGCGGTTGAGCATATCATATTCATAATCGCTGATGGTGGGCGCATCCAGCACATAATACTTGTAGCCGTGCTCGTTCAGCGCGTCCCGCAGCTGTTTGATTTCTTCCCGGTAATCCATGGGGTCCTCCTAATTCAATATATAGTCCTTTGCGTCGCGTTCAAAGCTCTCCGGCGTAGAGCTGAAATACGTGTAAGTGTCGGGCACGGAGCCCACAATCACGGTTTCCGCCACGGTGACAGCATTGGAGACGGTGGTGGCGGTGGAAAATCCCGGCAACAGGATGCTGACGGATACGTCGATGTTCAGCACAATCTGGTGTTTCGTCTGGTTGATGCCCGCCGAGGTAAATTCATTTTCAAAGTTTGCAGAGGAGGAACCCACCGACTCCATCCGCACGGAAATCCGGGGCCCCCGCCCTGCCAGAAGCACGGAGCCGCTGAGACTGCCCACCGGAATGGACAGCTCTCTGGTGGACACCTGATCAATTCGGGCCAGAATGATATCCAGAATGTTGGATTGCAGCCGGTTGAAGGCCGCCATGTTGCTGTAGATGGCAGTAATCCGCCCTTCGTTGTCTTTTTCAAAGGTGATCAGGTCGCTGTAGGTGATATTTCCACTGTCAATGGCTTCGTCCACCGCTTCGGAGACAATGCGGTTCACCATGTTGGAAACCCGGGTGGTGGCAAGGCTCACCAGAATGGGCCGCATTTGTGTTGTGGCAAAAATCACTGCGGACAATGCCGCCGCCATGGCGGAAAAGGCCAGAACACCCAGCAGGTTCCGCCGGGTCATTCGCCGCCGGTAGTAGAAAAAGCTCATGGTCCACCACCCCCAGCCATCCTATGCGCCGGGGGCCTGGCCTTATTTCAGGCGGTTGACAATCTCTTTGAAGACCTTTCCCCGTTCCATGAAGTTGGAAAAGCGGTCAAAGGAGGTGCTGGCTGGAGACAGAATCACCACGTCTCCCCTCTCCGCCCGGCTTCGGGCCAGGGAGACGGCTTTTTGATAGTCTTCCACATCCATGATTTCCAAACCGCTGTAATTTTCCGCCGCTTCTACCGAGGCACGAATCACACCGGCGGTAGCTCCGCAGAGAATCAACAGCTTGACATGCTCGTTGATTACCGGGCCCAGGCTGTCATAGGAGATGCCCTTGTCCTTCCCTCCGGCGATGAGGATGACCGGCTCCGGGAAGGAATACAGGCCCGCAATGGTCCGGCTGGGACTGGAGGCGATGGAGTCGTTGTAATACCGCACGCCGTTCAGCTCTCGCACCAGCTCAATCCGATGCTCCACGCCGCCAAAGCCCCGGGCGAAATCCCGAATGATTTCATCCGGAACCAGGCCGTCTACGGCGGCGATAGCGGCCATGTAGTTTTCGACGTTGTGAATCCCGGGGAGCTTGATCCCCGCCAAAGGGAGCACCATGCGGCGTCCGGCCCCATTGGCGGCCCAGATGGCTTGGCCGCCGGAGGCGCCTGGGGCGAGGTATGTCCCCCGCTCCACCGGTTCGCGGCGGCTGAAGGTGCGGAGCGTTCCCCGTTCCCGGCCTATGAAGGAGCACGTCACCTCATTGTCGGCATTGAAGACGGCAATATCGTCTGCTGTCTGGTGTGTAAAGATATTTTCCTTTGCAGATATATATTCCGCATAGTTCTTGTGAACGTCCAAATGGTTGGGGGCCAGATTGGTGACAACGGCAATATGGGGGCTCTGGGTCATGGTCATGAGCTGGAAGGAACTCAGCTCCAGCACGGCAAGATCTTCCGCCGCCATGCCGCCGGTCTCTGCCAGCAGGGGGTGCCCGATATTTCCTCCCAGGTGAACGGTACGCCCTGCCGCCCGCAGAAGTTCCGCAATTATGGTGGTGGTGGTGGTTTTTCCGTCGCTCCCTGTGACGGCGATGATCGGGCAGGGACAGACGGAAACGAAAACCTCCATTTCACTGGTCAGCACGCTCCCCCGCTCCACGGCGGCGGTGAGCTCCGGCAGATCCGGCCGCATCCCCGGCGTGCGGAAGATCACGTCCTCCGTCAAGCCTTTCAGATAGTCCGGCCCCAGCCGGAGGCGGCAGCCCTTTCCCTCCAGTTCCTCCGCCAGAGCACCCAGGGCCGCCCGGTCCTTTTTATCACAGGCGGTCACGGCCACGCCCCGGGAGAGCAGCAGCTCAATGAGAGGCCGGTTGGAAACGCCGATGCCGATGACGGCGACGGTCTTGCTTTGCAGAGAGGCCAGATATTCCTCAAATTTCACGGGAATCGCTCCTTATCCTTCCCGCCTGAAGGCGGTATTTTCCCAAATGGAGGGGCTTCCACGGAAGCCGTCACAAATCGCTTTCCTATTTTACCACGCCTAGCCGTTCCCGGCAAGACTTGTCTTGGGAGGAAATTTGTGATATCCTGTCATGCGAAATCGGAAAGGAGGTCCCGCCATGGACCCACAGTTTTTTCAAATCGACCAGATTCCCGCCGCCCTTTGGGGACCTCCGTCGGAGCAGGTTGTTGTCGGCGTTCACGGGGCCCAGTCCAATAAAACAGATGTTCCCTTCCGCCTCCTGGCGGAGGCGTTCCCGGCTTGTCAGGTTCTGAGCTTTGACCTGCCGGAGCACGGGGACCGAAAAGACGGCTCTACCCTCTGCAAGCCTCCGGTCTGCGCCCAAGAGCTGACCGCCGTCCTGAACTACGCCGGAAGACACTGGAAGAAGGTCGGCTTGTTTGCCGTCAGCATGGGGGCGTATTTCAGTCTTCTGGCCTGTCCGGGCCGAAACATCTCCCACGTCTGGTTTCTCTCTCCGGTGGTGGACATGGAGCGGATGACCCGGGATATGATGGACTGGTTTCAGATTTCCGAGGCCCGCCTGAAGGTGGAGGGCGCTGTCCCCACCCCCATGGGTCAGACCCTCTATTGGGACGATATCTGCTATATCCGCGCCCATCCCATAGACCGCTGGCCCTTCCCCACCGACATCCTCCGCGGAGACGGGGATACGCTGGCGGCGGAGGAGACCGCAGCCGGCTTTGCGGAGCGCTTTTCCTGCCGCCTGCGGACCGTAAAGGGCGCGGAGCACTGGTTCCATACACCGGAGGAGCTGACCGCGTTGTCCGCTTGGCTTCGGGAAACCTCCTCCGGTTGACAAGGCCGCCCTTTGCCTGTATAATGATATTGCGAGGAAAACAGACAGCCGCGTGGGCAGGCCGAAAGGCCGTCCATGAGGAAAGTCCGGGCTCCACAGGGCAAGGATAACGGGTAACGCCCGCCGAAGGCGACTTCAGGAAAAGTGCAACAGA
>CAJTZL010000096.1 GCA_910583695.1 uncultured Oscillibacter sp. | reverse complement strand
GTGGTGCCGCCGGTGGGGAAGTCCTCCCGGATGGGCACGGTGGCGGGGTCGCCGTAGACCGTGGCGGAGGAGGAGAAAACGAAGTTCTTCACGCCGTGTTTCCGCATGGCCTGGAGGAGGTACAGGGTGCTGATGAGGTTGTTGGAGTAGTACTCCAGGGGCTTGGCGACGCTCTCGCCCACGGCTTTGAGCCCGGCGAAGTGCATGACGGAGTCGATGTCCGGGTGATTGGCGAAGAGAGCCTCCACCTGTTCCATGTCGCAGAGCTCCGCGTTGACGAAGGGGACCTTCTTCCCCACGATTTTCTCCACCCGGCGGATGGCCTCCTCGCTGGAGTTGTAGAGGTTGTCCGCCACGATGACCTCGTAGCCCGCCTGGATGAGCTCCACGCAGGTATGGCTGCCGATGTAGCCCGCGCCGCCGGTGACAAGAATGGACATAAAAACCGCTCCTTTCAAAATATGAAAATTAACCGCTTTGGTGAAATATTTTCAAGATTCATCTGGCCTTATTGTAGGCTCGTTGGGGGAAAATGGGAAGAGAGGATAGTCCTGATTATTAGAAATATCGTCCGGATTTTGAGTTTATTATACTAGAAAGCCGGGGGGTTGTCCAGGGGGATCAATTGGTGCCGGAACGCGGGGCTTGTTTGCGGGATCGGGCCGTGCTATAATCAAAAATACTTGGATGGAGGAGGCGCGGGAATGAAGATTGCGGCGAAGACCATGAAACGCGGGGCGGCGGCCTTTATCCTGGCGGCGGCCCTTCTGGCGGCGTGGCATCACTTCTCCTATCCCATCGAGCTGAACATGGTGACGCTGCCGAAGGAGATTGCGGCGTTTCACAACCGGGGGTCCGAGGAGTGGGACCCGTCTGAAATCACGGTGTACGGCGGCGTGCGCCTGGGGGACCGGGAGTATTACCTGATGGAGATCGGGGAGTATCTGGGCAGCGTCACTCTGAGCCGAAGCCTGACCGGGCGGTACAGGATCGAATACCTCCGGTACGGCAGCGGGGAACTCCGGGACGCCGTTGTGGAGAGCGAAGGGAAGAAATACCTCCTGCTGGGAGGCCGGGACCTGAACGCCCGAATCGCCAGGATGACGGTCTCCATTGACGGCCGGTCCTATGAACTGGAGAACCCGAATCCCGGGGACCACTTTCTGCTCTGTACGGAAATTGATTCCCGGACGGAGGACAGCCATATCGACTTGGACCGCCTTGCTCTTTATAATGAGGAGGGGGAGGACATCACGGAGCTTTATGACTTGCACGGCGGGGGGCTGTGAGGCCCCGGGATAAAGTTTTTTTCGAACCGGGTAGAAACTTTGTTTCCGGTGTGCTATAATTCTGTTTCATGAAACGAAAAGGAGGGACCGCCATGCAGCGCCCCCTGGCGGACGAGATCCGCCCGAAAACTCTGGATGAGGTCGTTGGACAGCGGCACCTCCTGGCCCCCGGCGCGGTGCTCCGCCGCCTGATTGAGAGCGGGACCGAGGCCAACATGGTCTTCTATGGCCCCTCCGGCACCGGGAAAACCACCATCGCCAACATCGTGGCGGAGCGGACCCACAAGGCCCTCTACCGCCTCAACGCCACCACCGCCTCCCTCCAGGACATCAAGGACATCATCGCCGACGTGGGGACCCTGCTGGCCCCTGGCGGGGTGCTGCTGTACCTGGATGAGATTCAATATTTTAATAAAAAGCAGCAGCAGAGCCTTCTGGAGTTCATGGAGAACGGCAAGCTGACCCTTATCGCCTCCACCACGGAGAACCCGTACTTTTACGTCTACAGTGCCCTCCTCAGCCGGAGCACGGTCTTTGAGTTCAAGGCGGTTTCCCCGGAGGAGGCGGAGCCCGCCGTCCTCCGGGCGCTGAGCATTGAAAAGGAGCGGGCGCCCCTGCCTCTGACCTGGGAGGAGGGACTGCCCCTGCAAATCGCCACCGCCTGCGGCGGGGACGTGCGGAAGGCCGTCAATGCCGTGGAGCTTTTGAGCAGCGCCGCCCAGCCGAAAAAGGGGGAGCTTTTCATCTCCAGGGAGGACGCCGCCCAGGTCTCCCAGCGCAGCGCCATGCGCTACGACAAGGGAGGCGACGCCATGTATGACATCGCCTCCGCCCTGATGAAGTCCCTCCGGGGCAGCGACCCCGACGCGGCCCTCCACTATCTGGCCCGCTTTCTGGAGGCCGGGGACCTGGTGACTCCCTGCCGCCGCCTCCTCTGCTCCGCCAGCGAGGATGTGGGCATGGCCTATCCCCAGGCCGTGGCGATTGTCAAGGCCTGTGTGGACACGGCCATGCAGCTGGGACTGCCGGAGGCTCAGCTTCCCCTGGCCCAGGCGGCCATTCTGCTGGCCACCGCGCCGAAATCCAACAGCGTGATCGAGGGCATCGGGAAGGCCCGGGCGGACGTGCGGGCGGGCCGCACCGGGGACGTGCCCCGGCAGCTCCAGAATGTCCACGCCGACACCACTGGCTTCGACAACCAGCAGCATTACCTCTATCCCCACAATTTCCCGGGCCATTGGGTGGACCAGCAGTACCTCCCCGACGCTTTGAGGGGCGTGAAGTACTACCAGTGGGGGGAGAACAAGACGGAACAGGCCGCCAAGGCTTACTGGGAAAAGCTCAAGGGGAAGGAGCTGTGAAGACGGTCTCCACCGGCGGCTTTTCATAGCCCGGCGGGGAGTAGACCCAGTGCTCCAGCCTCCCGTCGGTGACTTGGTAGCGAATGGGCTCGGCGGGGACCGGGGGCAGCTTTTCGATGACCTGGAGCTTGATTTTCATGCGCTCGGGACGGATGCTCTTGATGTACACACTGACCCCGTCCCCGGGGGACAGGCGCTCCCTGGCGTCCGCCAGGCCGGAGAGGTTGGGGGCCAGCTCGATGAAGCTGCCGTAGTCCTTCACCGTCCGCACCACACCCCTCACTGTCTCCCCGGGGCGGAAGCGGCTGGCGTTGTCCATCCAGGTGCCCAGGAGCTCCCGGTGGGTGAGGGTGATCCGCCGGGCCTCCCGGTCCAGGACCCGCACTGCCGCCAGGATTTTCTGGCCCTCCTGGAAGCGGTCCCTGGGGTGGGCGATGCGGGAGATGGAAATGTGCTCAATGGGCAGCATGGCCACAATGCCGCAGCCCACGTCCACAAAGGCCCCGAAGCTCTCCAGCCGGGTGATCTGGCCAGTGAGGACGGACCCCGGCTCCAGGTGCTCCAGGAAATAGGCCATGGCCTGCTCCTGGGCAGCCCGGCGGGAGAGGAGCGCGGCGGGCGCACCCTTTTCGTCGGTCTCCAGGGCCGTGACGGTGAAGCAGGTGGGCTTTCCCACCCGGGAGAGGACGGCGATTTCCCGCTCTGCGCCGCTGATCCAGGGGGCCACGGCCTCCTCCCGGGGCATGCGGCCCTGGACGCCGCCCAGGTTCAGGTACAGGGTGTGGTCCACGCCGCAGCGCTGGACCGGAGCCTCCAGAATGGCCCCGGATTCCAGGGCATCCCGCAGACAGTCGAGGGCAAGAGGGACGGGAGGGTGAAGGCCCTCCGGCGGGTAGAGTTTATTTTCCGGCATGATATCGCATCCTTATCGTTGATACAGCCAATATATGCGAAAAATTGAAATGGTTGACAGGAGGACAAGATGGACCTGCATCTTCACGATCTTGTGGAATTGAAAAAGCCGCATCCCTGCGGCAGCGTCCAATGGGAGATCCTGCGGGTGGGCATGGACATCAAGCTCCGGTGCCAGGGCTGCGGCCACGAGCTGATGCTCCCCCGGAGCAAGGCGGAGAAGAGTATCCGCAAAGTACGGACAAAGGAGGAACCGACATGAACGGCAAGCTGAAACGGGTGGTTGCGCTGGCCCTGGCGGTGGTGCTGGTGGTGGCCCTGCTGGCTTCCATGATTCTGCCCTACATCGGATAACATGGACGAAAAAAGAGGCTGTCGAAGACAGCCTCTTTGTCATGTCCGGTCAGGGCCCGATGGGCTTCTCCAGCCGACGGAAGGTGAAGGTGCCCACGGCGAAGAGCTCCCCCGCCTCTCCCGTGACCCGGGCCTCCAGCACGCAGATGCTTCTGCCGCCCTGGAGCGCCCGGGCCTCCGCCGTCAGCCGGTCTCCGGCCCGGGCGCTCTTCAAAAAACTGAAGGAGCAGTTGACGGTGACGGCCATGGTCCCATAGGCCGCCATGGCGGAGCCGCAGGCGGTGTCCGCCAGGGCGAAGTAGACGCCGCCGTGGGGAACCAGCAGAGGATTCAGGTCCTCCTTCTCCACGGTTTTGACGGCCCGGGCATAGCCGGGGCCAAGCTCCTCCACATAGATGCCCAGTCGTTTGCCGAAGCGGTTGTGTTCGTTGCGGAAGGCGCGGATTTGCTCATAGTCCATGAAAGCCGCCTCCTTGGCAGGAAATTGGAAAGGGCGTTACTGGCGGATGGTGAACTGCCGCCCGTCGGAGCGGACGCTGCCCTCCTCCCGGAGGCGTTTCAGCTCCCGCATCATGGCGCTGCGGTCAGTGGCGATGTAGTCCGCCAGGGTGCTGAGAGAAAAGGGAAGGGTGAAGGTCCGGCTTCCCGCCTGCTGGGAGAGCTGGCGGAAGTAGCACAGCAGCTTCTCCCGGATGGACCGCCGGGACAGCACGTCCACCCGGCAGGAGAGGGCCTGGGCCTTGTCCGCCATCAGCTGGAGCATGTTCTGAACCAGGATGCTGTGCCGCTGGCAGGCGTGGCCGCAGCGGCTGAGGATATGGGCGTAGTCAATGAAGACCACGTCACAGGGGCGGCGGCAGACCACCTCCAGGCTGTCCCCCGTGGACCCGGAAAAGGCCAGGGTTTTGCCGAAGACGCCCCCGACGCCCAGATCCTCCAGCACGGTGGCCACGCCCTCCTCGTCAATGCGGATCAGGGACGCCTGTCCCCGCTCCACCACGCCCACGGCGTCGGAGGAGAAATCATAAATCAGCTCATCGGCCCGGAAGGACCGCTGAACCGCCTGAAAGCAGGACAGAATTTCCCGGTAATCCTGATAGCTGATATCGTGAAACAACGGACTCTTTTCCAGCTCCTGTTCACTAAGCATGTGTTCATCCCTTTCTGTCGCATATCCCACATAAGATAACAGTATATCAGCTTTCGCTTAAAAAGTAAAGGACAATTTTTTACTCTCGGCGATTCTGAGACAACGTTCGGTACATTTTGCGAAGCGTGCTCCCACATGCCGGAGCGCGTCGGAAAGGCCGCGGCACGGCCCCTCCGGAAGCTCCGCCCTCCGGAAAAATTCCCGGCGGCGCAACGGGGAAGATTCACGATTCCGCCCCGGTTTGTTTACAATTTGTTTATATCCATCCATTGACAACAAATGCCTCCGGTGGTAAACTCGCTTTAGCACTCCGGGAAAAGGAGTGCTAAAGCATTCGAAAACGACCCGGCTCAAGGGCCGGAGGACAGCGGGAGGGGAGACGGCGTGGAGCTTTCGGACCGAAAACGGCAGATATTGAAAGTGGTGGTGGAGGACTACATCCGCACCGCCGAGCCGGTGGGGTCCAAGGCCATCGCCTCCGAGATGGGGGGCAGCGTCAGCTCTGCCACCATCCGCAACGAGCTGTCCGACCTGACGGAGCTGGGCTACCTGGAGCAGCCCCACACCTCCGCCGG
>CAJTZL010000095.1 GCA_910583695.1 uncultured Oscillibacter sp. | reverse complement strand
GTTGGGCACCTCGATGCCCACCACGGAGATCTTGTCGGGAATGGGGGCGATGCGCACGCCGGTAGCCCCCAGGGCCAGGGCGATGTCGTCCGCCAGATTCGTAATCTTGGAGAGCTTCACGCCTTGCTCCAGAATGAACTCGTACCGGGTGACGGAGGGGCCGTGAATCACGTCCCCCGGGGCGGCGTCCACGCCGAAGCTGGTCAGGGTTTCCGCCAGACGGCGGGAGTTGTTCCGCAGCTCCGCCCCGGCCTCAACGTGGTTCTCCCCCTGGTTCAGCTGCAAAAGATCCACCGGCGGATAGGGGTACTCCCCCTCCTCCAGGGCCAGCTTCTCCTCGATTTCCGCGGCCACGGCAGCGGTCTGGGCCGCCACTTCCTTGGCGGTCTCGGCCTTGCCGCTACGGGTGAAGGCCTCCGCCGTGGGCAGTGGCTTCTCCGGCTGAGGGGGGGGCGAAGAAGGGGGCTCCGAACGCGGCGGTTCCGGGACAGGCTCCGGGGGCTCCGGCGCTACCGGGACAAGGGAGGCGGCCGGCTCCGGTACCGGCGCGGGAGGCGGCACGGGAATGGCTGCCCGGGGCCGCTCCGGCTCAGGGATGGGCTCCGGCTTTGGCAGGGGAGCCGCCAGCACCTGATCCGGGGTGGGCTGGGCATCGGCCTTGTGGCGGAAGAAGCTGGTGAACTTTCCGGACTTCTCCGCCCTGGCGGGCCGCTCCTCGCCGTCCAGGGGAATGTCGATCTGGGGCTTGGGACCGGCGGAGGCCCGCCTCCTGGGCGGGTCAACGGGAGTCACCCGGATGGCGGGTTCCGGCGGCTCCTCATAGGGGAGCCGGGTATTCCGCCACTCGGCAAAGGCCGCCAGAGTCAGCCGCAGGGACACAAAGAGCAGGGCCATAAACAGCACCGTAAACAGGATGACCGACGCCAGAGGGGAGAAAACGGCGGCGGACCCGTTGGCCAGCACGCCGGAGACGGCGCCGCCGGACTCCAGGGCCACGCCGTCGGTCCAGATGGCCCCCAGCATGCTGAAGAAGGAAGGCTCGTAGACCTTCTTGCAGAATACCAGATGGGTCAGGCAGCCGAACAGCGGCGGCAGCAGCAGCGCACAGGTGGTCCGCAGTTGAACGGGGCGGCCCCGGTGGAAGATCAGGATGAGCCCCGCCAGCACCAGGGCGGGCCCCGCCAGCCAGTAGCCGTAGCCGAAAAGGCCCTTCAGGAGCTTGGCAAAGAAGTCCAGGAACAGGGCATTGATGCCGAAATAGCCCACAAAGACGCACAGGGCCAGGACCAGCAGCACGCCGCCGGTGACTTCCCGGCGGATGGGCTGCTTCTGGGGGGGCTTTTTCGCGGATTTGCCACCGGACCGTTTGGCGGCGGGTTTCTTTTGAGATGAGGAAGCCACGGTATGTACCTCCGTTTTGGGTTACGTTTGGGTGAAAATCAAAGCCAGGGTGACAATGCCAGCCAGCCAGCAGTAGTAGGCGAAGAAACCGAACTTCCCCTTGTCCGCCACCAGCTTGATCAGGCGGATGCAGGCGTAGCCCACCACGGCAGCCGCCGCCACGCCCACAAGATAAACCGGTACCTCCGCCCAGAGGATGTCTCCCTCCAAGGCGTCCTTGAGGCTCAGGATGTTGGCCCCCAGAATGGCGGGGATGGACATGAGGAAGGAGTAGCGGACGGCGAACTTCCGGTCGAAGCCCACAAAGCATCCGGCGGTGATGGTGGTGCCGGACCGGGAGATTCCCGGGCATGTGGCCAGGGCCTGCCCCGCGCCCACCAGCAAGGCGTCCAGCATGGTTGCGGACTTCTCCGTTTTCCGGCCCCGGCGCACGTGATCGCTGGCAAAGAGGAGACAGCCGGTGCCAAGCAATGCGAAGGCCACGAAATACATGTTGTCCCCCAGGGACTCAATGGCCTCCCTGACCGGCAGCACGGCGAAGAGGGGCAGGGTGCCCACGATGATCAGCAGGATCATCCGCCGGGCGGGGGGAACGCGGTTGGGGGTGGTTCTGTGGATCAGGTCGCTCACGCCGCAGAAGAACTCCAGGATCATGTCCCGGATATCCCCCCAGTAGGCGGCGAAGACGGCGAACAGCGTGCCCAGATGGAGCAGTACGTCAAAAAAGGGCGGGCTGGACGACGCGCCGGAGACATTCAGCAGGTGCTCGGCAATGGCCAGATGGCCGGAGCTGGACACCGGCAGAAACTCCGTCACTCCCTGGATGACGCCAAGGAGAATGGAAGAAAGCAGGGTCAAAGGATTCACACTCCTAACTCGGGAAATTTTTCATGTAGAATACAGTATACCACGGACGGGCTGTAAATTCCAGTCATATTTCCAAAAGTCCTCCGGGAGCAAGGAGCGGAACGAACCGCCATGGGGCAGCGCCCGGCCGTGTCTTTGATCGAGGGGAACCGCCTGTAGGGGCGGACCTGCGTGTCCGCCCTTTTCCCGGAAGCGTCGGGCCCCCGGAGAAGGGCTCCCTAAACGGCAGACCTTCCAAAAACACAAAAGGCGGAGGCCGGGATTTTCCGGCCTCCGCGCGTTTTTGTTTAGCC
Organism: uncultured Oscillibacter sp.; assembly: GCA_910583695.1. Classification (GTDB taxonomy): domain Bacteria; phylum Bacillota; class Clostridia; order Oscillospirales; family Oscillospiraceae; genus Oscillibacter. The sequence goes on along the minus strand of CAJTZL010000095.1, from coordinate 3,105 downwards.
CAGCAGATAGGCGTACTTGTTCAGCACCGTGAGAATGAACACCTCAATGTCCGCAGGCAGGCCGTTTTCGGCGTTCAGGTCCGCCTCAAAGACCTTCCCCTCCAGCCGGACCAGCACCCTGCCGCCGCCCAGAGGCAGGAAGCCCTGGTTGTTCACGCTTTCGTCAAAGCCCTCCCGGGTCTTGAACAGGGTGAACTTATCCCGGTAGGGAGCGGAGTCGTAGGGGCAGAAAATGGCGCAGTTTCCGCACTCGTTGCACATCCGGTCCACGTGGAGAATCTCATGCCGCCCGTCGGGCAGCTCCACCACCACATTGGCCCGGTTGGGGCACACGTCGGCGCAGGCCTGACACACCACATTGCAGGAGAGGCAGCGGTCGCCCTCACACTTGGCGGACTCACAGAGGATGCCCTTCCTGGCGATGGCGTCCGCCCGGGAGGTCTTGGCCTTGGCGGGAATCTCGAATTTGTGGGGCGCGCCGATGACGGCATTGGCGAACCACTGGGCGTCGGCGATGCCCTCCACCACCGTGGCGGGGCCCCGCATGGCGTCGCCGCCGGCATAGACGCCCTCCACGTTGGTGCGGAAGTCCGGAAGGCCCTTGGCGTCCACTTCGATGCCGTCCGCGGTGAAGAGCTCGCTTTCCACCTTCTCGCCTACGGCGGAGATCACGGTGTCGCAGTCGATCTCCACAAACTCCCCGGTGGGCTCCGGCTTCCGGCGGCCTTTCTCGTCGGGCTCGCCCAGCTTCATCTTCTCGCAGCGGAGTCTGCCGTCCTTCTGCTCCACGGGAGCCACCAGCTCCAGGAAGTTCACGCCGTCGGCAACGGCCAGCTCCAGCTCCTCCGCGTCGGCGGGCATGTACTTCTTCGTCCGGCGGTACACCAGGGTGGAGGACTTGGCCCCCGCCCGGAGAGCCGCCCGGGCGGCGTCCATGGCGGTGTTTCCGCCGCCGACGACAGCCACATGGCCCAGGGACACGTCCTTTCCGGCCTTCAAATCCTTCAGCCAGCCGATGACGGGCACCACATTTCCGGGGATATCCAGCCGCCCGGCCTTCCACGCGCCCACGGCGAAGAAGATATGGGTGTAGCCCTGAGCCTTCAGCTGGGCGACGGAGGGGGCGGGGGTGTTCAGCCTGATTTCCGCGCCCATTTTGGCGATGAGAGCCGCGTCCTTGTCGATGGCCTCGTCGGAAATGCGGAAGCCGGGGATTACCTGCCGGACGATGCCGCCTAAGCGCTCGGATTTTTCAAAAACGGTGACGGGGATGCCCGCCCGGCCCACGAAGTACGCCGCCGCCATGCCGGTGGGGCCGCCGCCGATGACGGCCGCCTTCTTGCCGCTGTTGGCCGGGGCGGGGGCCTTCACCTTGGACATATATTCCTCGTAGCCCCGCTCCGCGGCCACCAGCTTTGTGGCCCGGATCTGCACGGAGTCCTCATAGAAATTCCGGGTGCACTTGGTCTGGCAGCGGTGGGCGCAGATGGTGCCCGTGATGAAGGGCAGGGGGTTCTTCTCACAGATGAGCCGCAAGGCGGAGGCGTACTCGCCCTTCCGGCACAGCTCAATGTACTCCGGGATGTCCTGGCCGATGGGGCAGCCGCCCTTACAGGGGGCGGTGAAGCAGTCCAGCAGGGGTACCTTCTCGCTGAGCTTACGGTTAGGCAGGGGCTTCACGGCCTTGACATGGTATTTGTCGGACCGGGCCGCCAGGGCCAGAGCCTCGATGCCCTCCACGTCCACGCCGGTGAAGGGCTTGAACTCCAGAGCGTCCAGCTTGTCGCCGATCTGGACGAAGCGCTGGTAGCCGCCGGGCTTGAGCTCCGTAGTGGCCATGGTGATGGGCCAGATGCCCAGGGCGAAGAGCTTGTCGATGTTCAGCGCGTCGGCGCCTCCGGCATAGCTGATCCGCATGCGGCCGCCGAACTCCTTGGAAATCCGGGCCGCCATGGTGGTGGTCAGGGGGAAGAGGGACTTGCCCGCCATGTACATCTCCTCGCTGGGGAGCTCCCCGCCCTTCACGTCCACGGGGAAGGTGTTGGAGAGCTTGAGGCCGAACTCCACCCCATTCTTGTCCGCCAGGGCCTGGAGCCGGTGGAACATGGGCACCGCGTCGGCGTACTGGAGGTCCTCCTTGAAGTGATGGTCGTCGAAGGCAATGTAGTCGTAGCCCATGCCGTCCAGGATGGACCGTGCGGTTTCGTAGCCCAGGATGGTGGGGTTGCACTTGACGAAGGTGTGGAGGTGCTTCTTCTCAATCAGGTAGCTGGCGATCCGCTCAATCTCGTCCGGCGGGCAGCCGTGGAGGGTGGAGAGGGTGACGCTGCCGGAGACGCGGGGAGTGATGGTGTCGATGAAGGCGGCTTCCCCGGGGAAGAACTCCTTGAGGACCCGGATGCACTCCTGGAAAATGGGGGTCTTGGAGGCGTCCGTCATGCCGCCCAGGAAGCCGTCCACCTTCTCCCCCTGGATGCCCGCCAGATCGTAGCCCAGGGACATGTTGAAGACAAAAGCGTTCGGGTCGCCCAGACCGTAGATCTTGGCCATGATTTTACAGGCGCACCAGGCTTTTACATACTCCTCGAATGCCTGCTGGACATACAGCTCCGTGGACCACTCGCAGTTGTAGCACTCGTCCTCCGCCAGGATGCAGGGCCGGTTGACGCAGGCGGAGAGCTCCGCGCCGTCCATTTTCTGGACGGTTTTCAGCTCGAAGAACCGGGCTCCGGCGAAGTAAGAGGCGATGATGTTCTGGGCCAGCTGGGTGTTGGGCCCGGCGGCGGGGCCGAAGGGAGTTTCAATCTTCTCGCCGAAGATGGGCAGGGTCTTGACGCCCGCCTTATAGGGCTTGTGGACGCCGAAGACGGTGCCTTCCCTCTGGTACTCGGCAGTCACCCAGGTCATCAGTTCCCGGAAGGGGATGGGGGTCATCAGTTCGGACATATGGTGTTCCTCCTTAAAAGATCAGACTGGCTCTCCGCCGTTCCGGCGGGGTGGGGTGTTCAGCCCTCTGGGGGCTGGTGCATTTGCACCCCCCAGTCTCTCTTTTCCGAAAAGAGAGAATGCGCCGTGCACGGGGGAAGTGAGCAACCGGGGGCGCGG
>CAJTZL010000094.1 GCA_910583695.1 uncultured Oscillibacter sp. | reverse complement strand
AGGAGGCGGTGGACGCCCTCATCGACAACGGCCGCCGGGGCCGGGCCGTCACCGGGGCCAACAACCGGGCCCTCAAGTCCCTCAGCGACCTTTTGAAGGGCAAGCAGGGCCGCTTCCGCCAGAACCTGCTGGGCAAGCGGGTGGACTACTCCGGGCGGAGTGTCATCGTCGTCGGTCCCGAGCTGAAAATCTATCAGTGCGGCGTACCCAAGGAGATGGCCGTGGAGCTGTTCCGGCCCTTCATCATGAAAAAGCTGGTGGAGGACGGAACCGCCAACAATATCAAATCCGCCAAAAAGATGGTGGACAAGGGCGTGACGGAGGTCTGGGACGCACTGGATGTCATCATCAAGGATCACCCCGTCATGCTGAACCGGGCCCCCACGCTGCACCGCCTGGGCATCCAGGCCTTCGAGCCGGTGCTGGTGGACGGCCGGGCCCTGAAGCTCCATCCCCTGAACTGCACGGCCTTCAACGCCGACTTCGACGGTGACCAGATGGCCATTCACGTGCCCCTTTCCGCCGAGGCCCAGGCCGAGGCCCGCATCCTGATGCTCTCGGCCAACAACCTCCTCCGGCCTCAGGACGGCGGCCCCGTCACCGTTCCCACCCAGGACATGGTGCTGGGCAGCTACTACCTGACCATGGACCGCATCGGAAGCGCCGAGAAGGGTGCGGAGGAGGTCTGGTGCGAGGACCCCGGCGACACGGACCTGTCCGCCGGAAGCATTGTAAACGCCGACGACTTCCTGGCCGCCAACGCCAGACTGGAGAAGGGGCAGAAGCCCGCGGTTTACCGGCCCCTGCGGGTCTACCGGAACGAGGACGAGGCCCTCATGGCCTATAACGAGGGCGTCATCGGCCCTCACTGCCCCATTCTGGTCCGCCGGACCTGCACCGTGAACGGCGTGGAGTATACCCGCATTGTGGAAATCACCCCGGGCCGCATTATCTTCAACCGCAACATCCCCCAGGACCTGGGACTGGTGGACCGCAGCGACCCCGCCCGCATCTGCGACTACGAGGTTACGGAGACCTGCGGCAAGAAGCAGCTGGGCCGGATTGTGGATAAAACCATCAACAAGCACGGCTTCACGGCCGCGGCGGAGGTCCTGGACGCCATCAAGGCCACAGGCTATAAATACTCCACCCGGGCCGCCATCACGGTCTCCATCGCGGACATGACCATCCCTCCCAAAAAGTACGAAATGGTCCGGGATACGGAGCAGAAGGTCCTGGACATCGAAACCCAGTACAAGATGGGCTTCATGACGGACCAGGAGCGGTACCGCAACGTGGTCCAGGAGTGGGAGAAGACCACCGAGGACGTGTCCGACGCCCTTCAGAAGAATCTGGACCGCTACAATCCCATCTTCATGATGGCGGACTCCGGCGCCCGGGGCTCCATGAAGCAGATCCGCCAGCTGGCGGGCATGCGGGGCCTGATCGCCAACACCGCCGGCAGGACCATCGAAATTCCCATCAAGGCCAACTACCGGGAGGGCCTGACAGCACTGGAGTACTTCATCTCCAGCCGCGGTGCCCGGAAGGGCCTGGCGGACACCGCCCTGCGGACCGCGGACTCCGGCTATCTGACCCGCCGCATGGTGGACGTCTCTCAGGAGGTCATCATCCGGGAGGAGGACTGCCATGTTACCCACGGCATCAAGGTCTCCGAGATCAGCGAGAACGGACAGGTCATTGAAAAGCTGTCCGACCGCCTCCGGGGCCGCTTCTTGGTGGGCGACGTGGTGGATGCGGAGACCGGCGAGGTGCTGCTGAGCAGCGGCAAAATGATGGACGGCAGTGAAGACAAGCTGCTGGAATCCCGGAAGTGGGTTCAGGAGAACGTCCGTCCCGGGGACCGCTGCGAGTTCGACCCCGCCGGGGACCCGGACAAGAAGCCCACGGTGATGATCCGCACCGTCCTGACCTGCAAGGCCCCCAGCGGCGTGTGCGCCAAGTGCTACGGCATGAACCTGGCCACCTCCAAACCCGTGGGCCCCGGGGAGGCCGTCGGCATCATCGCCGCCCAGTCCATCGGCGAGCCGGGCACCCAGCTGACCATGCGCACCTTCCACACCGGCGGTCTGGCCGGCGGGGACATCACCCAGGGCCTTCCCCGTGTCGAGGAGCTCTTCGAAGCCCGGAAGCCCAAGCGGATGGCCACCCTGGCGGAGATCGGCGGCACGGTCAAGTTCGAGGAGGCCACCAAGGGGAGCCTCCTGAACATCATCGTCACCGCCCCCGACGGGGACACCCGGACCTACGCCGTGCCCCACACGGGCCTGTTGGTAAGGGATGGGGATGTCATCGAGGCGGGCCGCCAGCTGACCTACGGCGCCCTGAACCCCCACGACGTGCTCCGCATCCGGGGCGCGGACGCGGTGTACAACTATCTGATTCAGGAGGTCCTGCGGGTGTACCGCCAGCAGGGCGTGGATATCAACGACAAACACATTGAGGTCATCGTCCGCCAGATGATGCGAAAGGTCCGCCTGGAGGACGCGGGAGACACGAACCTGCTGGACGGCTCTATGGTGGACGTTCTGGAGCTGGAGAATGCCAACGAGGACATCCAGAACCGGAACGCCAGGGGAGAAACCCAGGAAAACGGCGAGCCCCTGCGGCCCGCCTCGGGCACCCAGCTTCTCATGGGCATCACCAAGGCCTCCCTGGCCACGGATTCCTTCCTCTCCGCCGCCTCCTTCCAGGAGACGACGAAGGTGCTGACGGAAGCCGCCATCAAGGGCAAGAGCGACCGGCTGGCGGGCTTGAAGGAGAACGTCATCATCGGCAAGCTGATTCCCGCGGGCACGGGCCTGACGGCCTATCACAACGCGGCGGAGCAGCTGATTCCGGAGACGGAGGAGGTTCTTCCGGAGGAACCGGCTCCGGAGCCGGTGATTCTGGGGAACGCCGTCAGTCAGGCGGCGGAGGCTGCCGCCATCTCCATGGATTGAGTGCAAAGAAAAACAGGCCGCCCGGAAGGGCGGTCTGCTTTCTTTTTTGCAAAAAGGGGGGGCCTGTACCCGCCCGAAGGGCGAGCAAAAGCCCTGCTATCCCTTTAAAATGTCGGTATTCCGATATTGAATCGCCTCGGCCAGATGGACGGCCCCAATATCCGCCTCCCCGTCCAAATCGGCGATGGTCCGTGCCACTCGGAGAATCCGGTCATGGGACCGGGCCGTCAGCCCCATGCGCTGGAAAGCGCTCTTCATCAGCTTCTCCCCGGCGGCGTCCAGGCGGCAGAAGTCCCCCAGCCGGGCCGGGGCAATCTGGGCGTTGCAGGACGCGCCGGACCCCGCCAGACGCTCCGCCTGAATGGCCCGGGCCGCGTCCACCCGGGCCTTCACCTCCGCCGAGGACTCCGGCGTCTCCCGGCGGCGCATGGCCTCGTACTCCACGGAAGGAACCGTCACATGAAGGTCGATCCGGTCCAGCAGGGGGCCGGAAATTTTCTCCACGTACCGCTCCCGGTCCCGCTGGGAGCAGGTGCACCGCCGGTCCGGGTGGCCCCGCCAGCCGCAGCGGCAGGGGTTCATAGCGCAGATCAATTGAAACCGGGCGGGGAGCCGCAGGGTCCCCCCGGCCCGGGAGATGGTGACTTCCCCATCCTCCAGGGGCTGGCGGAGAATCTCCAGGGCGTCCCGGCGAAACTCCGGCAGCTCGTCCAGAAAGAGGACTCCGTTGTGGGACAGGGAGATTTCCCCGGGCCGCATGGCGGGCCCGCCGCCGGTGAGGGCGGAGGCGGAAACGGTGTGATGGGGACTGCGGAAGGGACGGCGGGTCAGCAGGGGACGCTTCGGGTCCGCCAGCCCCGCCACGGACCACACGCCGGAGGCCGCCAGGGCCTCCTCCCGGCTCATGTCCGGCAGGATGGAGGGCAGGCGCTTTGCCAGCATGGACTTTCCCGCCCCGGGGGAGCCGATCATCAGCAGGTTATGCCCCCCGGCGGCGGCGATCTCCAACGCCCGCTTCACGTTTTCCTGGCCCATCACGTCCCGGAGGTCCAAAAGGCCCGCCTCATCCCCCTCCGGGGCCCAGGCCGGGGCGGGGGTGAGGGGCCGCTCCCCCCGGAGGTGGGCCGCCAGGGCCTTCACGTCCTCGACGCCGTAGACCGTCAGTTCCCCGGCCAGCGTTGCCTCCGCGGCGTTGTCCGCCGGGACGAAGAGCTGCCGAACCCCCGCCTTCACCGCCGCCAGGGCCATGGGGAGGACGCCCGCCACGCTTCGCAGAGAGCCGCCGAGGGACAGCTCCCCCACGAATGCCGCGTCCGCCGGAGGCTCCGGCAGGTCGCCGCTGGCCGCCAGAAGGCCCACAAAGATGGGCAGGTCGTAAAGGGTCCCCGCCTTCTTCTGCCCCGCCGGAGCCAGATTCACGGTGATACGGCTGACGGGGAACTTGGCCCCGCAGTTCTTCACCGCCGCCCGGACCCGCTCCCGGGCCTCCCGCACGGCGGCGTCGGGCAGGCCCACCACGTCGAAGGCCGGGAGTCCGCCGGAGAGAAAGCACTCGGCGCTGACCTCGTAGCCGGAGACGCCGTTCAAGCCAAGGGAACGTACCGTGACCACCATAATCGAAACCTCCCGTGTTGTCTGTATGGAAACATGATACCACAGATTAGGGGAAATGGAAAGCGGGGAAAGCGGAGGATGGGAATTTTCCTCTGGGAAAACGGAAGAAATTGTGTTAATGTTAAGGGAAGTTGACAAAATTCCAACAGAAGTTGGTTGCAGAATGTTTTGAAATGCGAGATGCTGGTCCCGGCCTGAACGGCCCATCGACATAAGGAGGATTGCAACATGAATTTCAACGAAAAACTGATTGACCTGCGGAAAAGCAAGGGCTTGTCCCAAGAGGAACTGGGAGCAGAGCTGCATGTATCCCGGCAGACGGTATCCAAATGGGAGTCCGCCCAGTCTTATCCGGACTTCCAGCGATTAGTACTCCTGAGTGATTACTTCGGCCTGACGCTGGACGCGCTGGTTCGGGATGTGGATGTGCAGGAGGTCCGGGAGAAGAATTGGAACAGCGAAAAGCTGGACTCCATTTACCAGGATGTGAATAAGGCGAAGCGGATTTTTAAGTGGTGGCTGATTGGCGCGGGGACAGCGGCGGGGGTTGTACTGGCTCTGCTGGTGAATTTCTTTCTACACGCGGTGTTCGTCTGGTAAGCGGAATCGTTTGCCCTCCAAGAATCCCTGGGAAAATTTGTGCAAAAAATAACAAGGCGGCGGTTTACACCGGGAAACAGCCGTGTTATAATGGAACCGCATGGGGTCCGGCGGGAGAGTGCTCCGGTCCCCTGTCTTGGAGAGATTGCCGTCCCCGGGCGGCAAATTTACAGGAGGTAAGTTTATGGCAAGAAAGTTCAAGTCCATGGACGGCAATAACGCGGCGGCATATGTCAGCTATGCGTTTACCGAGGTGGCGGGCATCTATCCCATCACCCCGTCTTCGCCCATGGCAGACTTGGTCGACCAGTGGGCAGCCGCCGGTCAGAAAAACATCTTCGGCACCACCGTGAAGGTCTGCGAGATGCAGTCCGAGGCCGGCGCCTCCGGCACCGTCCACGGCTCCCTGGCCACCGGCGCGATGACCACCACCTACACCGCCTCTCAGGGCCTGCTGCTGATGATCCCCAACATGTACAAGATCGCCGGCGAGCTGCTGC
>CAJTZL010000093.1 GCA_910583695.1 uncultured Oscillibacter sp. | reverse complement strand
AAAATGGGGGGTGCATTGCACCAGCCATCGCTGGTTGCCAATTCCGCCCCGCCCGAAGGGCGAGTAAAAGCCCCTCCCCCGGCAGGGGGAAGCAAAGGAGCCCCCTATGGAATACTTCCCCCCTCCCCTTGAAAAGCTCGTGGAGCAGTTCGCCCGCCTCCCGGGCATCGGCGGCAAATCCGCCCAGCGGCTTGCCTTCTTCGTCCTGGGACTCCCGGAGGCCGAGGCGCAGGACTTCGCCGCCGCTATCCTGGACGCCAAGCGGAGCATCACCTGCTGTCCCGTGTGCCGGAACTTCACCAGCGGCGGCCTCTGCCCCATCTGCGCCTCCCCCAAGCGGGACGGGACCACCGTCTGCGTGGTGGCGGACCCCCGGGACGTGGCCGCCATCGAGCGCAGCCGGGAGTACGGCGGCCATTACCACGTCCTCCACGGCGTCATCTCCCCCATGAACCGGGTGGGGCCCGACGATCTGGCCATCAAGCCCCTGCTGGAGCGGGTTGCCAAGGGGGAAATCCAGGAGGTCATCATGGCCACCAACCCCGACACCGAGGGGGAGGCCACAGCCATGTACATCGCCCGGCTCTTAAAGCCCTTCGGCGTCCGGGTAACGCGGCTGGCCTACGGCATCCCCGTGGGGGGTCATCTGGAGTTCGCCGACGAGGCGACGCTGACCCGGGCCCTGGAGGGGCGGCGAGAGATCTGACTTGACAGGGCGGCGAGAATTTGCTATCATAAGAACACAAGGATGCCGCAGCAATCTGGCTGGCCCTTGTTGGTTTAGGGTTTCAAAATAGAAACCGTCACCGGGCAGGGTGGCGGTTTCTGCGTTTTACGATGATCGTAACCGTAAAGGCCCCGATATGTAGCGTAATCCGCATATAGCCTCACCTCCTTTCGGAGGGCGTGGCCAGCCGCCTGAACCGATTGCTGCGACATCCTTATCCCCAGAATATCACAGGGTTTGACAAAAAGCAAGGCCCGGCAATCTGCCGGGCCTTGCTTATTTCTTTGCTTACAGCATGGTGTAGAGAATCTTCGCCATCTGCCCCCGAGTGATGCTGGCCTGGGGACGGAAGGTTCCGTCGGCATAGCCGCTGAGGATCCCCTGGGCCGCCATGGTGCGGATGTAGAAGGAGGCGTACCCGGGAATCTGGGCCGTGTCGGTGAAGCTCAGGTCCGCCAGGGCGTAGCCCTTCTCCTGGCTCCGCCCGATCATGGCCGCCGCCTGGGCCCGGGTCAGGCTCCCGGAGGGGTTGAAGAAGAGCGTCCCGTTCGTCCCGGCGGTTCCGGTGACGATGCCCTCCTTGTACAGCGCCCGGAGGGCGGAAAGGGCCTGTTCCGGAATCTGATCCAGATCCTCGAAGGGCAGGACCACCTCCGCGTACTTCGCCGGGTCCAGCTTCAGGGCGTTGTAGAGCATGACGGAGAAGTCCAGCCGGGTCAGCAGGTCGTCGGGCCGGAAGGTGCCGTCGTCATAGCCTCCGGAGATGCCGCTGCTGTAGAGGAAGTCGCAGTAGTCCGCGCCCCAGTACTCGGTGGTGTCGGTGAATTTGTGCTCCGCGCCGGAGGCGGGGATTTCCACGGATGCCCTGCCGAGGTTGCCGGAGTGGTCCCGGGCGGTGACGGTGATCCGGCCCAGCTCCCGGCTCTCCCCGGGGAGGACCGCGGTAAAGCGTCCCGTGGCGGGGTCATACTCGCCCAGGGGCGTGCCGTTCCAGGTGATGGACACGGCCGCCGCCGGGAGGATGCCGTCCACGGCGTCGGTGACGGAGCCGGAGACGGTCCGGTTCTCCGGGTCCAGCTCCGCCGTGATCACCGGCGGGGCGGTATCCACAGTGCCGTCAAAGGTGGCGACGATCTGATCCAGGTAAATGGTCCCCTTGCCGGTGCCGGTGACTTCCAGGCCCCGGATGGTGATGCCTGCGGGCAGATCGTTGACAGACACCTGCTTCCAGCCGGCCACGTCCAGGGTGGTCAGGGGCAGGACCTGGGTTTCCTCCTCGCCGATGGAGTACAGGAGGGACAGGGTGCTGCCGGAGCCGTTGCTGTCTACCCAGAGGTTCAGCCCGGTGTAGGGGGTCTTCACGGCGGCGGGCTGAACCGTGGCGTTCCAGCGGGCGGGGCCGTCGGTGAGGTCGTAGTCCAGCCTGCCGGAGGCCCGGCCGAAGCGGACGTAGTTCCCATCCCGGTTCAGGCTGAAGGAGGCGTGCTCCCCGGAGCCCCGGAAGATGGTGGTTTCGCCCTCGAAGTCCTCCAGGGTTTCCAGATGCTGAGTGGAGACGGTCACATCAATGCTGGCGCTCTGGGTCCCGGCGGAGACGGTGATGCTTCCGGTGCCCAGGGCCGTGGCGGTGAAGAGGCCCGTCTCGTCAATGGCGCCGATCTCCCCCTCCAGGGCCCAGGTGAAGGCCTCCGGGTCCGCCTTGAGGGGCAGGTGCTTGTAGGCGGCGGAGCCGTGGAGCTGGACGGAGGCGCCGGGAGAGACGCTGAGCTCCGTGATGATGGCGTTGTCGGCGTTCCGCACCGCCACGCCGTCCGGCGCGGTGACGGCGTGAACCACGGTGGAGCCCTGTCCCCCGCCGCCCTCGGCGGTGATGGTGATGTCCCCGCCCTCCAGGGGGGTGGTGAGGGTGTTCCCCGAGAGGGTTCCGGCGGAGGCGGTGAGATCGTAGCGTTCGTTCATGGGGATGAAGTTGGTGTCCACGGCGGCGGCGGAGATTTCCGCGCGGCTGCCCGCCAGGACGTAGGCATTGTCGGCACTGACATAGAAGTGGCTGAGCTGCCCGGTGGGCTGGTTGGAGGCCACAAGGAAAATCTGGTTGGACACGGAGCGCTCCACCCGGTCGGAGGGCTGGTTGATCCGCTCCGCGGCGGTGTCCGCGGGATTGGTGACGGCCAGGGTGGTGGAGCCGCCGCCGTCCAGACCCAGGGCGGTGGTGCAGCCCAGCTCAATGAGCCGCCGGGCCACCTGCTCCATGGTGGCCCCGATGGAGTGACCGGACTTCCGGCCGTCGATGGTGTAGAAAATCAGGCTTCCGTCATACCGCTGGCCCACGGCGGTCCGGGGGGCCGCCCCCGTGGGGAGGCCGGAGACCAGGGTCCCGTTTTCCACTAGGGAGTAAAGGCTGCCGGCGGCGTACTGGACGTCGTTCCAGCCGGGGTCCGCCGGGGTGAGGGTCAGGGTGAGGATCGTTCCCACCGGGATGGAGCGGAGGGCGTTCAGGGTCTCCTCCCCCGCCTTGGCGTTGGCGCTGAGGACTACGTGGGAGGGGCCCAGGGGCGTGGCCTCCTTCTCCGTCTCGGCGATGCGCTCCACCAGCAGGGAGGTGGTTCCGCCCAAGGCGAAATTCCCCTCCTGAACGGTGCAGACCACGTCCACGCCGGGCTGGGTGGAGCCGGTGGTGTGGGAGGCGTTGAAGTCGTAGGTGTAGAGATAGATGCCGGACTCCGTCCGGGCCTTGTTGAAGGCGGCGGGCCACAGGGTTTTCTCGGTTGTCTGGCCCGTGCCGTCGGTGAGGGGGTTTCCCAGTTCATCGTAGAGGGGCTCCCCCGTGCCGTCCTGGGCGGTGTAGCGGACGCTCATGGTGACGGCGGGCTTGCCCAGGATGGCGGTGCCGTCGGAGCGGAAGCCGATGGCGTGATAGCCCCCGTCGCTGGAGCGCAGCTGCCCCTGGGTGACGACGATGCCGATGGGCAGGCCGTTGTTCACGTTGTAAAAGTCTCCGTTGATACCCGCCACCACCCGGTGTCCCTGCTCCTCCAGGGCCTTGGCGGTGTTGGAGACGGAGCTCCGGTCCGTCAGCACACCGCCGTAGGTGACGATGGGGGTGACGGAGGCGTTGGGGACGTATGTAATCAGGTTTTCCGTCCGGTAGTCGGAGCTGACGGTGCTCCAGAAGACGTTGGTGGATAGCTGGGTCTCCCGGTTCAGGAGGGTGTCCGTGGCAATGAGGTCGTCCCCCATGGCCTCCGAGGCCTGGGCGGGGGAAACTGCCAGCGCCGCCAGAAGAGACAGGGCCAGCAACAGGGAAAGCGCTCTGGGAAAGACTTGTTTCATAGGGTTCCTCCATACTTGTCCAGGGGTGTCGAACAGCTTTCAGCATACCACAAACCGGAAGGAAAGTAAATGACAATCCGTGAACAAAATCCGACGCTTTCCCCGGGATTTTCCAGGCTGGACAAACCGCCCCGCCGGGGTTATGATGGAGGCAGAACAAAGCAAGGAGGGCTGTCCATATGACCGTCACGGTAGACGCGGGCCGCTGCATCGCCTGCGGCATGTGCGCCTGTGCCGCGCCGGAGGTCTTCCGCATCGCCGGAAGCGCCTCCGCCGTCATCGCCCAGCCGGAGGGGAACCATCCCCGGGTTCGGGACGCCGCCAACGGCTGTCCGGTGAACGCCATCCGGGTGGAGGGGTAAAAAGAGCGTGAAGACATTTTGTCTTCACGCTCTTTTTGGGAAAGCGGCACTCTGTTCTCCCCGGCGAATCAGTCCTCGGTAAACGCAAACAGCTCCTCCACCGCCACCTGGAACACCTTGGCGATATCCATGGCCAGCTTCAGGGACGGATTGTATCTTCCGTTTTCCAGATGTACAATCGTCTCCCGCCGCACGTGTACCAGGTCCGCCAGTTCGCTTTGCTTCAGTCCCGCTTTTTCCCGATATTCTCGGACCTTCGTTTTAAGGGCCATATCAGACTCCCACTGTCCATCACGCAGAAGATGATGAATCGCAGAACCGCCAGCACGAGTATCATTCCAACCAGCGCGTAGCCCGCCGTCGCTCCGTCTATGCAGGAGACTGCGCACGCAAAGGCAATGACAATCGCCGCCGCCGTCATGAGCTTCAATCCGATCGCATCAATTCTGCGCAAATTTTGAACTGCCATCTCGTCCTTTTCTTCTTTGTGGTACTTGTGAATCCGGTTTGCCTGCATGGCGAAAAACACGATGGTGAATACGGCGATCCCATTCTGGATGGCCGTATAATATTCCTGCCAATCCCGCCTCGCCCACGTCCAGTAATAGCAGACCAGGAGTACCGCGTAGATGATTTTCGTTCCAACCAGTTCCTTCAAGGTGACTTTTGATTTCATGCTCCATTCCTCCAAGTGATATATTTTTAACTTACAGTGTGTTATAAATATATCACTTCACAAGAGGCTTGTCAATCGCGAGGGGTGAAATTTTTATAACTTGCACCCCGCTGCCCGGTATGCCGGGGAGGAGACGGAGCGGCTTTCGCGGGCCCTGGAGCAGCCCCCAAAAATAAAGAGAAACGTTCAGCGGTCCAGGAATCGCAGGGCCGCGTTGCCGTCCATGACGGGCGTCAGCCCGCCTGCGAAAATTTGCCTTGATTGGCGAAAAAATCTTTGTTGGACATTCCGCCAATTTTCAAACAAGGCCTAGTCCGCCTGCTTCATGGAAAGGGAGATCCGCTTCTTCTTCTCGTCCACTTCCAGTACCTTCACCTTCACCACGTCCCCCACGGAGACCACCTCCGAGGGGTGCCGGACCCGGCGATCCGCCACCTGGGAGATGTGAACCAGCCCGTCCTGGTGAACGCCGATGTCCACGAAGGCGCCGAAGTCGATGACGTTGCGCACCGTCCCCGTCAGCACCATGCCGGGCTTCAGGTCCTTCATCTCCAGCACGTCCGTCCGCAGCACGGGCTTGGGCAGATCGTCCCGGATGTCCCGGCCCGGCTTCATCAGCTCCGCCACCACGTCCCGCAGGGTGGGCACCCCCACGCC
>CAJTZL010000092.1 GCA_910583695.1 uncultured Oscillibacter sp. | reverse complement strand
GCCTGACCACGTTCATGACGATGGCCTACATCATCGCCCTGAACCCCAACCTGCTGACGAACTTCGACGTCGGCTCAGCCCTTTGGAACGGCGTGTTCATGGCCACCTGCATCGCCTCCGCCATCGGCATGTTCTGCATGGCCTTCCTGGCCAACAAGCCCTTCGCCCTGGCGCCGGGCATGGGCCTGAACAGCTTCTTCGCCGTGGTGACGGGCAACATCGCCGCCATGACCGGCATGACCTATGTGGCCAGCTTCCAGGCCGCCCTGGTCATCATCCTGGTGGAGGGCATCGTCTTCATCGTCCTCTCCATCTTCAACATCCGGGAAAAGATTGTGGACGCCATCCCCCTGGGCGTGCGCCTGGGCATCGCCCCGGCCATCGGCATCATGCTGATGAACATCGGCCTGGGGTCCAACGCGGGCATCTACTCCGAGACCGGCGGGCCCTTCTTCATGATGCGGGACTTCTTCGGGGCTCTGACCCCCAGCGTGGCCCAGGGCTCCATGGGCTCCGGCTACGGGCCCATGCTTCTCACGGTAGTCACCGCCTTCATCGGCCTCTTCGTCATGGTGATCCTGGCCAAGAAGGGCGTCAGGGCTGCGGTCCTGCTGGGCATGCTGGTGGCCTCCGTGGTCTACTGGGCCGGGGACGCCCTCTTCCTGGGCCAGAACCCCTTCGCCTCCCTGGCCGGGGCCTCCTTTGCGCCGCCCTTCGCCGACATGGTGGAGACCACCCTCTTCAAGTTCAACTTCTCCGGCTTCCTCCAGATCGGCTGGTTCACCGCCGTCACCCTGATCATCACCTTCTGCATGATCGATATGTTCGACACCATCGGAACCCTGGTGGGCACCGCCTCCCGGGCGGGCATGGTGGACGAACAGGGCAACATGCCCAACATGAAGGAGGCCCTGCTGTCCGACGCCATCGGCACCGTGGCGGGGGCCTGCTCCGGCACCTCCACCGTCACCACCTTCGTGGAGTCCGCCTCCGGCGTGGAGGCCGGCGGCCGCACGGGCCTGACGGCGCTGACCACCGGCGTCCTCTTCCTGGCCTGCATCTTCATTGCCCCCATCGCCGCCATCATCCCCGCCGCGGCCACCTCCGCCGCCCTGATCTACGTGGGCGTGCTGATGCTGATGGGCCTGAAGAGCGTGGACTTCGGCGACATGGACCAGATGGTTCCCGTGTCCCTGATGCTGATCGGCATGCCGGTCTCCGGCTCCATCGGCCACGCCATCGGTCTGGCCATGATCTCCTACACCGTCATCAAGGTGTTCAGCGGCAAGGCCAAGGAGGTCTCCGTGCTGACCTACGTGATTTCAGCCCTGTTCCTCTTCAAGTTCTTCGTGGTCGTGTAAGTCCTCTGCGTACATAAAAGCGCCCCGCCCGAAAGCGTGCTTTCGGGCGGGGCCTCACCGTATGCGGTATGCGGAACTCCGTTGTCCTCAGCCTCCAGGCCTCAGAGCAGATCCCCGATGACGTCCAGCAGATGAAGCGGGTCCAGCTGCTTCACAGTAAAAAGACTCGCCAGCCGCAGCACAAAGCCGAAATCGGTGGATACGTCCGGCAGGACCATAATTTCCTCATCTCCTCTCTCCCCGGTCCGCAAAACCCGAAGCCCAAATGTCCGGTAATGGCCGGTATAGGGCGAACATACCTCATTCTCGACGGGTAAGTACCGGTACATTCAACTCCACCTTCTTCACCACCTCTTCCAAAGACAGCCCCAAAATTTCCATCAGGCAGATGGTGTCCTTCCAATTCGGGCTGCTCTTTCCCCGCTCAATACGGCTGATCCAGCGCAGAGAGCAGCCCATAAGCTCGGCAAGGTCTTCCTGTGTCAGCTTCCAGCCTTTCCGCGCTTCGCGGATCAGCTCTCCAAAAAGCTCCATCTCTTTCTGCGTTGGCGTACGTCGCGAAAACAAAACGTTCTCCCCCTTTCAATCTATAAAAGGAAGATTATTCCAAATTTGCCCGCCCGTCTAGGCCAGCGGCATGTTTATTCCCAAAAATTGTCGCTTTTTGTCGAATAAAATCCAAATATTCATCATAAATTACAAAATTTTGCTGTCTAATTGTAGCGTTTTTTCTGAGGGGCTCCGCCGTCTTTTTGCTCCGGAACTGTGTACAACCGGGAAAACATGTGTTATGATGGTGCAGACACCACTCACATTGAAAACCAGGAAAGAAGGACGCTTTATGCTTGTGAAAAAAACCGCCTCCCTGCTTTTGGGAGTGATCCTGATTCTGTCCCTGCTGTCCGGCTGCGGCGGGAAGCCGGAACCGGAAACACCGGATTCCCAGCCGGACCAAGCCAGCCCGGCGGAGGGCGCCGCCGCCCTGGGGAGCCTGTCCTCCTTCACGGCGGGAACCCTGGACGGAGGAACCTTCACCCAGGATGACGTGGCCGCCAAGGACGTGACAGTTTTCAACTTCTGGGCCCTCACCTGTCCGCCCTGCATTGCGGAGATGCCGGATATCGCGGATTTTGAAAAGGCCCTGCCGGACAACGTGGCCGTCGTCACCGTCTGCCTGGACGGTTACGGCAGCGAAGACTCTGTCCGGGAGGTCCTGGACAACGCGGGCTTTGAGGGAGTCACCCTCATCTCCGGAGAGGGCGACCTGCTGGATCTGGCCGGCAACCTGATGTACACCCCCACCACCGTGTTCGCAGACAGCCACGGCGCGCTGGTGGGCGAGGCCATGATCGGTGGGCCGGCGGATCTGTCCGCCGCCTACCTGGAAGCGGTGAACCAGACCCTGGCGGCGGGGGGAAAGGATGAAATCAGCCTTGAGGACGCATGAGAAAACCACCCTGGCCCTGCGCTCCGGCATTCTGGGGCTGGCTCTGGTGCTGATCGGAATCGGGCTTTTGCGGCAGGAGCAGCTGGAGGTCTTGCAAAAGGCGGTGCGGATATGTCTCGAGTGCATCGGCATCGGATGAGGGTTTCCCCCCAGCGGCTCTTCCAGCTGGCCGCCGCTGCCCTGTTCAACGGCTACGCTGCGGGCTTTCAAAAGGGGAAAATCTTCACCGGCGGCAGCAAGGCCGTCTGCGTCCCTGTGCTGAACTGCTACTCCTGCCCCGGGGCTCTGGGGGCCTGTCCCATCGGGGCTCTGCAAACCGCTCTGGGGGCGAAGCATCACTTCCCCTTCTATGTACTGGGAACCCTGATGCTCTTCGGCGTGATCCTGGGCAGGGCCGTCTGCGGCCTTCTGTGCCCCTTCGGGCTGGTGCAGGACCTGCTCCACAAAATCCCGGTCCCCAAGGGCACGGTTCCCCGGCGGCTGGACCGGGCCGCCCGGTATCTGAAATACGGGGTGCTGGCGGTGCTGGTGATTCTGCTCCCGGCCTTTCTGGTGACGGACACCGGAATCGTTCCGCCCCTGTTCTGTAAGTATCTCTGTCCCGCCGGGACTCTGGGAGGCGGCGTTCCCCTGCTGGTGTCCGACCCGAACCTCCGGAAGGTGGCCGGGGCCCTCTTCGGCTGGAAGGCGCTGGTTCTGGCGGCAATCCTGACTGCCTCCGCCTTCGTCCACCGGCCCTTCTGCAAGTACCTGTGCCCCCTGGGGGCCTTCTATGCCCTCTTCAACCGCTTCAGCTTTTTCCAGATGCGCCTGGACCAGGGCAAGTGCGTGGGCTGCGGAACGTGTGAGGCCGCCTGTCCCATGCAGGTGGACGTCACCCGGGACATCAGTTCCCCGGAGTGCATCCGCTGCGGGAGGTGCAAAGCCGTCTGCCCCACCGGAGCCGTCTCCTGGGGCTTCTCCTGCTCTCCGGGCCCCAAGGCGGAACCGGACAAGCCCTGACCTCCATCCCGTCCCCCCATGGGGGACGGGATGTTTTTTTCGCACCTCAGGCAAACGTGACCACGGTTCCCGTCTTTCCCGCCAGGGCGTCGATGGCCTTGTCCAGGGAGGTGATGACGGCCTTTTTGCTGGGGTTGCTGCGGACGAATTTCATGGCCGCCTGGACCTTGGGCAGCATGCTGCCGGGGGCGAAGTGCCCCTCCTCCACATACCGGGAGGCCTCCGCCAGGGACATGCGGCTCAGGTCCTTCTGGTCCGGCTTCCCCCAGTTGACGGCCACCTTCTCCACCTCCGTCAGGATCATGAGCACGTCGGCGTCCACCTGCTCCGCCAGCAGCTCCGCGGCAAAGTCCTTGTCGATGACCGCCGCCACGCCCTCCAGGCGGCCCTGGGCGGTCTCCACCACCGGGACACCGCCGCCGCCGCAGGTGATGACGATGGTCTTGTCCCACAAATCCCGGACCTGCCCAATCTCCACAATCCGCCGGGGCATGGGAGAGGGCACCACCCGGCGCCAGCCCCGCCCGGCGTCCTCTTTCACCGCGTAGCCCTTCTCCCTCCGGAGGGCCTCCGCCTCCTCCTGGCTGTAAAAGGGGCCGATGGGCTTGGTGGGGTTTTGGAAGGCGGGGTCCTCCGCCTCCACCACCACCTGCGTCACCAGGCTTACCACGGGAATGTTCCGGTTCCGCTTCGCCAGGGCATAGCGCAGGGCCTGCTGAATGTGATAGCCGATATAGCCCTGGCTCATGGCTCCGCAGACGTCGAAGGGCATGGCGGGCACCACCTCCTTTGCCGTCTCGCTGGCCAGGAGGATGCGGCCCACCTGGGGCCCGTTGCCGTGGACCACCGCCACCTCATAGCCGTTCACGCTGAGCTCCGCAATGTGCTCGCAGGTCTCCCGCACCACGCTGAGCTGGGCCTCGGCGGTGGACCCGCTGTCCTTGGACTGGAGGGCGTTGCCCCCCAGGGCGATGACCAATCTCTCCGCTTGTTCCATTGTATCCGCTCCTATTGCAACAAATTTCCGGTCCGGCGCATAGCGCCCTCTCTCCAGTCTGCCACTCTGCGCGGTTTTTATGAGTCCCAGGGAACGCATGCCCTGAGAATGTGCCCTCGAAACTGGACACATTATACAAATTGGCCCATCCGCTTTTACCCAGTCCTCCAAAGTTTGGCGGAACCATCAAATTTCCCTTGCATCCGAAGGGAAACGGGGCTATGATAGAGGCAAGAGCTGGAAACGTTACCAGTAACGTTTCCAAACCATTCGGCAACCACCAAAACAAACAGGAGGAACATGAAATGAAGAAGAGACTCTTGACTCTGGCCCTGGCCCTCGTCATGGCCCTGTCCCTGGCCGCCTGCGGCGGAAATGGCGGCGGTGACTCTCAGCCCTCCGGCGGAGACAGCCAGCCCGCCGGGGACTCCCAGCCCGCCGGAGATTCCGGCAGCTCCGGCGCTTCCGGCGCCGTGTACTACCTGAACTTCAAGCCCGAGCAGGACGGCACCTGGCAGTCCCTGGCCGAGGCCTACACCCAGGAGACCGGCGTGGAGGTGAAGGTCCAGACCGCCGCCTCCGGCCAGTACGAGACCACCCTGATGAGCGAGATCGCCAAGACCGACGCCCCCACCCTCTTCCAGGTCAACGGCCCTGTAGGCCTTGCCAACTGGAAGGACTACTGCTACGACCTCTCCGGCTCCCAGATCGCCGGTGAGCTGTCCAGCGACGACTTCGCCCTGATGGACGGCAGCTCCATGTCCGGCATTGCCTACGTCATCGAAACCTACGGCCTGATCTACAACAAGGCCCTGCTGGAGCAGGCGGGCTACACCGCCGACGACATCAAGTCCTTTGCCGACCTGAAGAAGGTGGCCGAGGACATCACCGCCCGGAAGGATGAGCTGGGCTTCTCCGCCTTCACCTCCGCCGGCATGGACGGCTCCTCCGACTGGCGCTTCAAGACCCA
>CAJTZL010000091.1 GCA_910583695.1 uncultured Oscillibacter sp. | reverse complement strand
GTGGCCCAGCGGGACGCCGGGAAGGGCGTGCTGCTGGTGAGCCTGGAGCTGGACGAGGTCATGAACGTCTCCGACCGCATCCTGGTCATGTACGAGGGAGAGATTGTGGGCGAGTTCAATCCCAAGGAAGTCACGGTGGAAGAGCTGGGCCTCTACATGGCCGGCGCAAAGAAGAAGGGGGCGTAAGGCATGAAGAAAGAAAAAACCTCCCTGCTGCGCAGCGGCGCGGTCCAGTCTCTGCTGGCGTCCCTGCTGTGCATTCTGCTGGGTCTGCTGGTGGGCTACGTCGCCCTGCTTCTCATCAACCCCGCCGGGGCCAACGGGGCCATCCTGGCCATCGTGGAAAACTTCATGACCTACTCCAAGTCCACGGCCCAGCTCCGTTACTTCGGCAGCACCCTGGTGAAGACCGCCCCCCTGCTGATGTGCAGTTTGTCGGTGCTCTTTGCCTATAAGGTGGGCCTCTTCAACATCGGCGCGGCGGGCCAGTACGTGGTGGGCACCGGAGCGGCGCTGTACTGCGCCCTGGGGCTGAAGCTGCCCTGGTTCTTGTGCCTGATTGCCGCCATTCTGGCGGGGGCCGCCCTGGGGGCCGTCTCCGGCCTGCTGAAAGCCTACTGCAACGTCAACGAGGTCATCTCCTGCATCATGCTGAACTGGATCAGCCTCTACGCGGTCAACATGCTGCTGACCTTGGTGAAGGAGGAGACCAGCCCCTACACCTTCACCCTGGCCAGCACCAACGAGGGGGCGCTCCTGCCCTCCCTGGGCCTGGGGGCCTTGTTCAGCAAGAACCAGTACGTGGGCCTTGCGATTCCCCTGGCGGTGGTGACGGCGGTTCTGGTCTGGGTCCTGCTGGAGAAGACCAAGCTGGGCTATGAGCTGAAGGCCACGGGCTGCAACAAATTTGCCGCCAAGTACTGCGGCATGCAGGAGCGGAAGAACCTGATCCTCACCATGGCCATCGCCGGCGGCCTTGCGGGCATGGGCGCGGCCATGCTGTTTCTCTCCGGCTTCGAGCAGTGGCAGTGCACCCAGTCCGCCGTCCCCGCCATGGGCTTCAACGGCATTGCCGCCGCCTTCCTGGGCGGGCTGAACCCCATCGGGGCCATCTTCTCCTCCTACTTCATCCAGCACATCACCAACGGAGGCGCCTACGTGGACAAGACCATGTACTCCTCCCAGATTTCCGACTTCATCTCTGCCTTGATCATCTACCTCTGCGGCTTCGTCCTCTTCTTCAAGACGGCGCTGAACGCCTGGCTGAACCGCCGGGATGAGAAGAAGAACGCGGCTGCCGGGAAAGGAGGCGACGGGAAATGATCCTGCTTTTGCAATACACGCTGATTTTCGCGTCGGTGCTGCTTCTGGTGGCCCTGGGCGGCTGCTTCTCCGAACACTCCGGCGTCATCAACATCGGCCTGGAGGGCATCATGGTCATGGGCGCCCTGGGCGGCGCGCTGATGATGAAGTTCCTCCCCGAGAGCACCCCCGCCTTCGGCATGATTCTGCTGGTGGTTCTGGCCGCCATCGCCCTGGGCGTGATCTACTCCCTGCTGCTGGCGGTGGCCGCCGTCAACTTCAAGGCGGACCAGACCCTGGTGGGCACGGCCATGAACCTCCTGGGCACCGCGGCGGCCACGGTTTTTGTCAAGGCCATGAACACCGCTGAAAGCGTAGACAACGTGTCCTCCACCATTCAGTACATCAACGCGAAAAAGGCCTTCCTGGTGAATATCGGGGGCTTTGAGTTCAACTGGTTCATGCTCCTGGCGGCTCTGGCCCTGATTGGGGCCTACGTCTCCCTGTACAAGACCCGATTTGGCCTCCGGCTCATGGCCTGCGGCGAGCATCCCCAGGCGGCGGACAGCGTGGGCATCAACGTCTACAGGATGCGCTATGCCGGCGTGCTGATCTCCGGCATGCTGGGGGGCCTGGGCGGTATCGTGTACATCACCGCCGGCGTCAGCGAGTGGAAGTTTGAAAACGGCGTGGCGGGCTTCGGCTTCCTGGCCCTGGCCGTCATGATCTTCGGCCAGTGGAAGCCCACCCGCATCGCCCTGGCGGCCCTGCTCTTCGGCTTCTTCCGGGCCCTGGGCAACGTGTACTCCGGCTTCGAGTTCCTCAAGGCCCTGAACCTCCCCGCGGCCATGTACAACATGCTCCCCTATATCATCTCCCTGGTGGTGCTGGCCTTCACGTCCAAGAAGTCCCGGGCCCCCAAGGCGGAGGGCATCCCCTACGACAAGGGGCAGAGATAACTGCGGTTTGTAGAACTTTGTCGAAGAAATACTAAGAGTATTGAAAAAGGGCCCTTTGCCAAGGAGAAGCCCGCATAAAAAAGGACAAGACAGGCTGCGGCCTGTCTTGTCTTTTTATGCGGATGACCCGCGATGATCCGCCCGGGAGAAGCGCCCGGAAGGGCGTGCGCAGATTCCGGGAGAAGCCGGGCAGCGTCACGCTTTCCTCCGCGTCAGGCAAGCTCCGGCGATTGCCCCCGCCAGGGCAAGCGGTGCGATTCGGATGAACAGCCACTCAAACGCGTGAAGCGCCACGCCGATGACTGCGGTTTCAGGATGGCTGTAGTCCCAGCCCAGGTAGGGACTGCCGCACTTGGCCAGAAGGGCCGAGACAGCCGCCAGGACCACGCACAGCAAGATGAAAAACCAATGAGCCGCCGTTTGCCTTGCCGCCTTTCTGCGGGCAAGCCGAAGGTTCAGGACCTCAAGTCTCTCGGAAATTGCCCGCAGGTCATCCGCCGTCGGTTCGGCAATGGTTTCGCCAAGCAGGGTGCTTACAGGCGTTTCCAATGCCTGGGATATGGAAATCAGCAGATCGGCGTCCGGAACCGAGAGACCCTGCTCCCATTTGGAGACGGTCTGCCTCACCACATTCAGCTTGACGGCAAGCTCCTCCTGGGAAAGCCCTTTGGATTTTCGAATGGTTTTTATGTTTTCACTCAGCATTCGGGAGGACCTCCTTTCAAGGCTATTATAGGACGGAACCCCCGTTGCGGCAAGCAACGCAAATGAACATGACGCCGTCCGGCCTTCCCATGGCCTCAAAAAGAACGGAAATCAAAGCGCATAAAAGCTCACCGCCGCCGCCAGCCCTGCCGCCAGGAGGCCCTGGACCGCCTTTCCCAGCACACAGTTCCGGAGCCGCAGACCGCTGCCCTCCAGGGCCGCCGCCGTCTGGCAGAGGATGGAGGCCCCGCCCCAGCCCGCGCAGGCGGAGGCCAGGACGAAGCTCACCCGGTCCGCCTCCAGCAGAGGCGTCAGGGAAAAGAGCTCCAGCGCCCCCACCAGCCCGGCGCCCGGAGCGCCGCCCAGCCCCGCCAGGGGGCTGGCCAGCACGTAGAAGAAAATCACGAAGCCGCAGACGGAAACCATGCTTCCGCAGGCGCTTTTGACGCCCTCCACCAGGGCGGAGGGAAGGGAGGAAGCCTGACAAGGGACATCCCTTGGCAGTACCTGCCGCCCAGGGGCTCTCCCGCTTCCCCGGAAGAAAAAGCCCGTCAGCAGGGCGGAGAGCACATGGATGAGCCACAGATACACCCCCGCCCGGGGACTGCCGAAGACTCCGCCCCCCAGGACGCTGATAAGAAACACCGGGTTGGAGTTGTTGCAAAAGCCCAGGAGCCGCTCCGCCTCCCCGGCGGTGAGAAGGCCCCGTCTGTGGAGCTCCGCCGCCGTCCGGGCCCCGATGGGATAGCCCCCCACCAGCCCCAGCAGCAGGGCGGACCCGGCGGGGCCGGGGAGGTGGTAGAGATTCATCAGGCCCGCCAGACGGGGGGAGGCCCACTCCCCGAAGCCCATGGATACCAGCATGGTGGATGCCGCCATAAAGGGGAACAGGGCGGGAATCACCGCCCGGCCGCAGAGGGCCAGTCCCTCCGCCGCCGCGGCCCGGACCCTTCCCGCGTCCGCCAGAAGCCAGACCAGAAGGCCGCAGAGCAGAAGACACGCGCCGGAGCGCCACCGGGGTTTCATAAGCCTCACCTCGGAAAATCCTATGCGGCGGCGGAGACAATCATGCGGGACAAGCAGTTTTTCCCGCTTCCCCGCATAGGCTTTGGCGAGGTGAGATATATGGAACGCAATCGACGGGACCGGGAGTCCGGCGTCCTGGCGGCGGCGGCGGAGCTCTTCGACCTTCCGGCGGACATTGTGGCGGGACTGCCCCGACTGGAGATGGTGGGGAGCCGCCAGCTGTACCTGGAGCACCACACCGGCCTCCTGGCCTACACGGAGGAGCAGATCGACGCCAACACCACTGCCGGGGTCCTCCGGGTCCGGGGGGCGCGGCTGACCCTGCTGGCCATGACGGCGGGGGAGCTGCGCATCGGCGGGAGGATTGACGCCGTGGAGTGGGTGGGGTCATGCTGACGGGGCTGGTGAACCGACTCCGGGGTCAGGTCCGGATTCGGGCGGAGTGCGCATTCCCGGAGCGGGTGCTGAACCTCTGCGGGGCCCAAGACCTGGCCTTCTGGGATTTGAAGTGGGAGTCCCCCACGGCCTTCACCTGTCGCCTGTCCCGGCGGGACTGGAGGAAGCTCCGGGAGGCGGGGAAAAAGCTGGACTGCACCTTCGAGCTGGTGGGACGGGAGGGGGCGCCCTACTTCCTCCTCCGCTTCCGGCACCGGCAGGCCCTGCTGATCGGGCTGCTGGGCTGCGCCCTGACGCTGTTTCTGGGGTCCTTCTTCATCTGGGACTTTCAGGTGGAGGGCAACAAGACCGTGCCCACGGAGCGCATCCTCCGGGCCCTGGAGAAGAACGGCGTGACCCTGGGGAGCTTCGGCCTCTCCCTGGACGGGGAGGACATCCGGAACCACATGCTGCTGGACGTGCCGGAGCTGATCTGGGTTGCCGTCAACGTCTCCGGCTGCCGGGCGGAGGTCCAGGTCCGGGAGCGGACGCCGCCCCCGGTGATGATCGACCGGCGGGAGCCCTGCAATCTGGTGGCCCGGCGGGCGGGGCTGGTGAAAAAGGTTCAGACCATTGGCGGCGTGGCCTGCGTCGTTCCCGGCAGCGCCGTGA
This sequence comes from uncultured Oscillibacter sp., assembly GCA_910583695.1. GTDB lineage: Bacteria > Bacillota > Clostridia > Oscillospirales > Oscillospiraceae > Oscillibacter. Next base: position 1,173 of record CAJTZL010000091.1, on the reverse strand, counting down.
CGGAGGGGCAGATTCTGATTTCCGGTGTGGAGGACACGGATACCGTAGGGGCCCGGGTTCTGGCAGGCATGGGGAAGGTGGAGGCCCGGACGTGGTACAGCCTCACGGCGGTCATGCCCCTGACGGTGCTGGAAAAACAGTATACGGGAGGCGAAAAAACCGGGGTCTCCCTGATTTTTGGAACCCGGCGGATAAAATTCTTCTCAAACAGTAGCATTGACGGGGCGGAATATGATAAAATAACCAGCAGGCATCCTCTGAGCTTCCTGGGCATCCCCCTGCCGGTGACGGTGGCGGTGGAAACCTGGCGCTTTTACGAGGCCATCCCTGCGGCCCGCACCGCCGCCGAGGCGGAGAAGGCCGCCGGGGCCCTTCTGGAGGCGCAGCTCCGGGAGATGGTGGCCCCTTACGGCGAGGTGAAGTCCACCCTCTGCTCCTCCCGCCGGAAGGGAGAGGCCCTGGAGGTCACGCTGTCGGCGGAGTGCCTGGAGGAGATCGGGAAGACGGCGCCCATTTATACGGAAGAAGAAACGGGCTGAGGCCCGCGAAAATACGGGAGTGAACACATTTGGAACAGAGAATCAGCATTGAGCGGCTGGAACAGGCCGTCAACCTCTTCGGGTCCTTCGACGAGAACATCCGGCTGCTGGAGCAGGAGTTCTCCGTCTCCGTGGTCAACCGGGACGGGGAGCTCCGGGTGGAGGGGGAGGCGGAGGACACGGCCCTGGCCTGCAAGGCTATCCAGGCCCTCCTGACCCTCTCCAGCCGGGGGGAGCCTATCGCCGAGCAGAACGTCCGGTATGTCATCAGCATGGTCCGGGCGGGGAAGGAGGAAAAAATCGCCGAGCTCACCGGCGACGTTCTCTGCATCTCCGCCAAGGGCCGGCCCATCAAGCCCAAGACCATCGGGCAGAAGGACTACATTGCCTCCGTCCTGAAAAACACCGTCACCATCGGCGTGGGCCCGGCGGGCACGGGAAAGACCTATCTGGCCGTGGCCGCCGCGGTCATGGCCTTCCGGGACAAGCAGGTGAACCGGATCATCCTCACCCGCCCCGCTGTGGAGGCCGGGGAGCGGCTGGGCTTCCTGCCCGGAGATCTCCAGAGCAAGGTGGACCCCTATCTCCGGCCCCTGTACGACGCCCTCTTCGACATGCTGGGGGCGGAGACCTA
>CAJTZL010000090.1 GCA_910583695.1 uncultured Oscillibacter sp. | reverse complement strand
GACAAGAAGCCTGTCGATTTATTTTACGGTTTCCGATCCGGCGGCAAGGAGAATGTGCGAAATCCACAAAAAAGTGCGCTTCAAATGGTCAAAACATAGAACATTACGAAACCGCTTGAATCATTTTGGTTTCCTGTGCTACAATGGAAACCGATATAAACAGTCTGGTTTCCGAAGGGAGGAGGGATTCGCTATGGAACTGCGCGAGCGCATGATCGGCGCGGCCACCGCACTGTTTCAGGCGAAGGGCCTGTGGTTTACCTTGCAGGAGGTGGCCGATGCTTTGCACATCAGCAAAAAAACCATTTACACGCTTTACCCATCCAAAGAGGCGCTTCTGCTGGACATGGTAGACGATCTGTTCGACCGCATCCATCAGGAAAAGCGGTCGCTGATCGCGACCTCCGGCCCCATTGAGGAGCGGATCAGGTCGGTGATGATCGCTCTGCCGGAGCAGTACCAAGCCTTGGACCTTCGGCTTTTGGGGGAGCTGGACGAAAAATACCCCGCCGTGGCCCGCCGGGTGCGGGAGCACCTGGAAACCAACTGGGAGCCAACCATCGCCCTGCTGGAGGAAGGGGTGGGGAAGGGCTGCATCCGCCAAGTGTCTATCCCGGTACTGCGGCAGATGGTCACCGCGTCCATCGAAGGCTTTCTTGTAAACGGCGAAAACGGAGCCAGCTACGCGGACACCCTGGCCGCTATGATGGACATCATTATGAACGGGATCAGGAGGAGAAACGATGAGGTATAGTTTGTGCGACGGCTGGGAGTTTACGCCCCAGTGGAGCGACGAATTTCCGACCGGGGGCGGCGAAGCCCGAGCTGTCCGCCTGCCCCACACCTGTAAGGAGCTGCCCCTGCACTGCATCGATTCGGAGGACTATCAGATGTTGTGCGGTTACCGCCGGACGCTGGACGTCCCCGCCGGACTGGCGGGCAAGCGGCTGTTCCTTCAACTGGACGGCGCGGCCCACATTGCTACGGTGTACGTCAACGGCGTGGAAGCGGCCACTCACCGCTGTGGCTACACCGCCTTCCGGGTAGAAGTGACAAAGCTGGTGGAGCCGGGCCGGTCCAACTTGCTGGCTGTGAAGCTGGATACCAGCGAAAACCCATCCATCCCGCCTTTTGGTTTTGTGGTAGACTACCTCACCTATGGCGGGCTGTACCGGGAGGCATGGCTGGATGTGCGGGAAAACGGATACATCACCGACATTTATGTTACCACACCCACGTTGACCACGGCAAACGTCAAGGTGGCCACCGACGGCGCGCCCGATGGGGCAAAGCTGGAGGTTTCCATTTTGGACAGCGCGGGGAAAACCGTGTGGGCTGGCGCGGCGGGAAAGGCCAATGTTCCGGACGCCAAGCCCTGGGACACGGCGCGGCCCGATCTTTACCGCTGTGAGGCCCGCCTCCTGGCCCCGGACGGAATGGAGCTGGATCGGCAGGAGGCCGCTTTCGGCTTCCGCACCGCGCAGTTCAAAGCGGACGGCTTCTACTTCAACGGCAAAAAAACCTTCCTCCGCGGCCTGAACCGCCATCAGAGCTACCCCTACATCGGCTATGCCGCCCCGGAAGCCCTTCAGCGGGAGGATGCCCGCATTTTGAAGGAGGAGCTTGGCTGCAATGCCGTGCGCACCAGCCACTATCCCCAGAGCCAGTATTTTATCGACGAATGTGACCGGCTGGGGCTTCTGGTGTTCACCGAGATCCCCGGCTGGCAGCACATCGGAAACGGGGCATGGAAAGATCAGGCCTGCCAGAACGTCCGGGAAATGGTTTTACAATACAGGAACCACCCGTCCATCATACTGTGGGGTGTGCGTATCAACGAGAGCCTGGACGATGACGAATTCTACGCCCGCACCAACGCCATCACCCATGAGCTGGATTCCAGCCGTCAAACCTCAGGCGTGCGCTACCTGGAAAAAAGCAGTCTGCTGGAAGATGTATACGCCTACAACGATTTCTCGCATAACGGCAGGACCCCCGGGGCCAAGCCCAAAAAAGAGGTTACATCGGATATGGGCAAGGCCCTCCTCATCTCGGAGTGCAACGGCCATATGTTCCCCACCAAGCCCTTCGACACCTGGGCACGGCGGCAGGAGCAGGCCCTGCGCCACCTCCGGGTGCAGGATGCGGCGTGGAAGGAACACGCAGGGTGCTTTGGCTGGTGTATGTTCGACTATCCTACCCACAAGGACTTTGGCTCCGGCGACCGGATCTGCTATCACGGGGTGATGGACGCCTTTCGGAACCCAAAGCTGGCCGCGGCGGCCTATGCCAGCCAGGGAGAGGGGGCCCCTGTGCTGACGGTAGGCTCCTCCATGGACATTGGCGATTACCCGGCGGGGCGGATGGGGCGTGTGTACGTGTTTTCCAACGCGGACGAGGTGGCGCTGTATAAAAACGGGGTCTTTGTCACCCGTCTGTGCCAAAACCGAACATCTTCTCTGCCCCACCCGCCCTTCGTGGTGGATGACACCATCGGTGAGCTGCTGGAGACTCAGGAGGGTTTTCCGCCGGAGAAGGCCAAGCTCCTGCGGGAGTGCCTGCTGGCGGCTGGGAAGTATGGGCTGGCCGGTCTGCCAGTGTCCTATAAAGCGAAAATGGCCTGGTGCATGGCCCGGTACGGCATGAAATTCCAGGACGGCGTGGATCTGTACGGCAAGTATGTAGCCAATTGGGGCGGCGAAGCCACCGTCTGGCGCTTCGACGGGATCAAGGATGGCAAAACCGTGGCCAGCGTCACCTGCCGCCCCTCGGCGAAGCTCCATTTGGAGGTAAAGGTCAGCCATACCTCCCTCACCGAGGGGGCCAGCTACGACATGGCCGCGATCCGGGTCCGTATTCTGGATGGGAACGGGAACCCGGCCCCCTATGCCCAGCTTCCCGTGTCCTTCGCCCTGTCCGGGAACGCAGAGCTGGCAGGCCCCGCCACCGTCACGGCCGAGGGCGGTATGTGCGGCGCCTATGTGCGCACCCTGGGCACAGCGGGAACCGCCTCCCTTACCGTCCACACGGAACAGACCGGGGACGTGACGGTCAACTTCACCATTGAGACCAAGGAGGAAGAAAGATGGATCTGACCTTGAAGCAAAAGGCCGCCTTCGGCATCGGCGCCGTGGGCAAGGACATGGTGTATGCCTTGTCCGCATCCTATGTGATGTACTTCTATCAGGACGTGCTGGGCCTCAGCGCCACCTTCGTGGGGCTGATTTTGATGGCAGCACGGGTGTTCGACGCCCTCAACGACCCCTTTATGGGGGTACTGGTGGCAAAAACGAAAAGCCGCTGGGGCCGGTTCCGCCCCTGGCTGCTCAGCGGGACCATACTTAACGCGGTGGTACTCTACGCGCTGTTCAACGCCCCCCACGCCGAAGGCGCGGGACTGATGGCCTATTTCGCCGTGGCATATATCCTCTGGGGCGTCACCTATACCATGATGGACATTCCCTACTGGTCCATGATCCCCGCTGTCACCAAGACCCCGGCGGACCGGGAAAACCTGTCCGTGGTGGGCCGCACCTGCGCGGGGGTGGGCAGCGCCCTTATCGCCATGTTCACTGTCGCGCTGGTGGGGGTACTGGGGGGCGACAGCGAGCGGGTAGGCTTTGGCCGGGTTGCCCTCATCGTGTCGGTGCTGTTCGTGGCGGCGGAGATTTTGTGCTGTGCCTTTTTTAAGGAGAACTCCCAGACCGAGATGGAGACAGCCGGGGTAAAGGAGATGTTCGCCGCCCTGCTGCGCAACGATCAGGCCATGGTGGTGGTGGCCAGCATTGTGCTCATCAATTCCGCACTGTACCTCACCTCCAACTTCATTATTTACTTCTTCAAATACGACTTCGGCGGGGCGGGCTGGAAAGGCAGCTACACCCTGTTCTCCACCGTGGGCGGGGCGGCCCAGATCCTTGGTATGATGGTGGTCTACCCACTGCTGCGCAGAAAACTGTCCAATACCCGGATCTTTGCCGTCAGCCTGATCTCCGCGTTTTGCGCCTATGTGGTCATGCTCGCTTTCCTCTTGGCAGGGTTGTCGGGATATCTTCCCCTCCTGCTGATCCCTGGGGTGGTGGTCTTCATCTGCAACGGGATGCTGTCCGTGCTCACCACCCTGTTCCTGTCCAACAGCGTGGACTACGGCCAGCTGAAAACCGGCCGGCGGGAGGAGAGCGTCATCTTCTCCATGCAGACCTTTGTGGTCAAAGCCGCCTCCGGCGTGGCGGTATTCCTCACCGGGATCGGGCTGGACCTCATCGGCCTGGCGGGCAACACCGACGAAATCGGACCGGTGGCCGTCCAGAGCGCCGGGACCCTGCTGGGTCTGCGTCTGATGATGACAGTGCTGCCCATGATCGTGCTGGCCGCGGCGTTTGTGCTGTTCCGGAAAAAGTTCATTCTCACCGACCAGCGGGTGGAGGAGATCGGCCACCAGCTCCGGGCCGGGGGTGGCGGCAATGGATAAGCTGCTGCGCTGGCGCGCCCTGGTGGGCGGACGTGCCCTCACCGGGGTGGTGGACGGGCCGGACGGCGCCGTCCGCATCCGCTGCGACGCCCCTGCCGGAACCATCCAGGCAATCACCGCCATCCTCCCTTGGGAGATGGGCAAGGACGGGCGGGCCTTCTTGAACGGCTATCAGACCTGGACCTATTGCCCGGAATGCGGCAAGCGGGACAAGATCCGGGGGCTGGCCCATGTGCCCAAGCCCCTGTTGGACAAATACGCCTTTGACCGTTATGGAGATTATCACTTCGTAGACTACCCCAACAAGCGGGGCCTATTTCACGGCTTTTCCTGGTGCTATTTCCGACGGGGGGAGCGGTTCTGTCTTATCGCCTCCCTGGATGAGCGGCCCGGATACACCATCTTCCGATACGACGCAAACCGGGGCCTGCTCGCCATTGAGCGGGACTGCGCCGGGGTGGAGCATCCCGGTGGGACGCTCCACGCCTTTGACCTGTACGTTGCTGAGGGGACAGAGACGGAGGTGTTTGACGGCTGGTTTGCCGCTATGGGGGTCAAACCCCGGACGGGCAAAAAACTGGCAGGCTATTCCAGCTGGTATAACCGGTATCAGGACATCACCCAGGAGGCCATTTCCTCCGACCTGGCAGGGTGCAAGACCCTTTTATCCCCCGGTGACCTGTTCCAGGTAGATGACGGCTGGGAGCCCCAGGTCGGCGACTGGCTGGAGCCGGACAGTGCGAAATTCCCCCGCGGCATGAAGTCAGTGGCGGAGGAAATCCATGACGCAGGCTTTCTGGCGGGGTTGTGGCTGGCCCCCTTTGTGTGTGAGACGGATTCCAACCTGTATCGGGAACACCCGGACTGGCTGCTGAAGGTAAACGGCCAGCCCTGGAAATGCGGCGGAAACTGGAGCGGCTTTTACGCTCTGGATATCGACCTGCCAGCAGTGCGGGACTATCTACGCGGCGTCTTTGACCGGGTGCTGGATCAGTGGGGGTTCGACCTGGTGAAACTGGATTTCCTCTATGGCGCGGCCCCCTTCGGCAAGAAAACCGAGAGCCGCGCCGGGCGGATGATCCGGGCCATGGAACTGCTGCGGGAGTGGTGCGGGGACAAGCTGATATTGGGCTGCGGCGTGCCGGTGATGCCGGCCTTCGGCCTGGTGGATTACTGCCGGGTGAGCTGCGACGTGGGGCTGGACTGGGACGATGTGTGGTATATGCGCCTGTTCCACCGGGAACGGGTGTCCACCAAACAAGCCATCGGCAACACGATCTTCCGCCGCCAGCTTAACGGCAGGGCCTGGCTCAGCGACCCGGACGTCTTTTTCCTCCGGGAAGAAAACCTGAGACTCACTGCGGAGCAGAAACGGAAGTTGGCCCAGGTAAATGCACTACTGGGCGGGGTACTGCTCACTTCGGACGATCCGGCGGGCTACAGCCCCACCGCCCGGGAACAGTATCGCGCCCTGCGGGAGCTCAGCCGGGCGGAGAATATCCACGTAGACACAAACCGGGGTCTCTGCGTCACTTATACGATAGGGGGCAGGGAATTCCGGCTCAGTCTGGCATAACAGTCCCCGTACGGACGGTGCACCATATCACGCCGTCGCGCCTCCGATGATCATGGTTTGGAGCTGCACGCAGTGGTGGGTATCTGGCATCGGGGAACCGTTGCGGTGCAACGGTTCCCCGAAAATAGCGATTTCATAATGACAAGCCACAGGTCAATGGGTTCGTACACATAGTTTTCAAAATTGTTCAATAAAGTACCTCCATAATTCGTAGTCTGTTGGGTCAGTCAACCTTGCGCCTGACCCACTGAATGTAGTAGCCCAGCGCATCGGCAAGCTGGACAGCCTCCTTATAGCGGAGGGATTCCCTCTGG
>CAJTZL010000089.1 GCA_910583695.1 uncultured Oscillibacter sp. | reverse complement strand
GTCACCCCCATCCCCCACAACGGCTGCCGCCCCCCGAAGCGCCGCCGCGTCTGATCGAAAGAGGAGGTAAGAAGCAATATGGCAAGGAATATGCAGCCCATCGCCAAGCGCTGCAAAGCTTTGGGCATCTCTCCCGCCGTCATGGGCTACGCCAAGAAGGAGACCAACCGGAACCCCGGCGGCCAGATGCGGAAGAAAAAGAGCGAGTATGGCATTCAGCTGAACGAAAAGCAGAAGGTCAAGTTCATCTACGGCATCCTGGAAAAGCAGTTCCACAGCTACTATGAGGCCGCCGCCGCCGCCCCCGGCAAAACCGGCGACAACCTGCTCATCAACGTGGAGCGCCGCCTGGACAACGTGGTGTACCGCATGGGCTTCGCCATGACCCGCCGTCAGGCCCGTCAGCTGGTGAACCACGCCCACTTCACCGTCAACGGCCGGAAGGTCGACATCCCCTCCTATCAGGTGAAGGCCGGCGATGTCATCGAAGTGGCTGAGGGCAGCCGCTCCTCCGAGGTGTTCAAGCGCCTCACCGGCCAGGACGCCCCTGTTTTCCTCCTGCCCGCGTGGCTGGAGCGGGAGAAGAACGGCCTGAAGGGCACTGTGACCCGCCTTCCCGCCCGTGAGGATATCGACATCCCCGTGGAGGAGCACCTGATCGTCGAGCTCTACTCCAAGTAAGCGGAGGATACCCTCGATAGCGAGCCGAACCAGAGGCGGCGCGACCCGCCGCCCGTTGAGAAGATGAAGGAGGGTACTGCGTGATTGAAATCGAAAAGCCCCAGATCGAATGCATCGAAGCGCCTGGTGATGTGACCTATGGCAAATACGTGGTGGAACCCCTGGAGCGGGGATATGGAACGACCCTGGGCAACGCCCTGCGGCGGATCATGCTCTCCTCGCTGCCCGGCACCGCGCCGACTACCATCAAGATCGCCGGCGTCCAGCACGAGTTTTCCACCATTCCCGGCGTGAAGGAGGATGTGACGGAAATTGTCCTGAACATCAAGGGTCTTTTGACCAAGCTCCACAGCGACTCGGTGAAGACGGTCTATATTGAGGCGGTAGGTCCCTGTGTGGTCACTGCCGGCGATATCAAGGCCGACGGCGAGGTGGAGGTCCTGAATCCGGACCTGCACATTGCCACACTGGACAACGGGGCGTCTCTCAATATGGAGATCACCCTGTCCCATGGCCGGGGCTATGTCCCCGCCGACCGCAACAAGCCCCAGCAAAATGTGATCGGAACCATTGGGGTAGATTCCATCTACACGCCGGTGTATAAGGTGAATTATACCGTGGAGCCCACCCGGGTGGGCGCTTCCAGCGACTTCGACAAGCTGACGCTGGAGGTCTGGACGGACGGCACCATCTCCGCACGGGACGCCGTCTCTCTGGGAGCGAAAATCCTCTGCGACCATTTCACGCTGTTCACCGACCTGAGTGAGAACGTCGGCAGCCGCCCCACCGTGGTGGAGAAGGCGGAAGCCCAGCGGGACAAGGTGCTGGAGATGACCATTGAAGAGCTGGACCTCAGCGTCCGGAGCTTCAACTGCCTGAAGCGGGCCAACATCAACACGGTGGAGGACTTGATTTCCAAGACCGAAGACGAGATGATGAAGGTCCGCAACCTGGGGCGCAAGTCCCTGGAGGAGGTCATCAACAAGCTGGCCATGATGGGCCTGCACCTGGCCGACGAGGAGAACAATTGACCGCCTTCGCCGCCTGAGCGGAGGGGGAAACGCTGAACGATAAACAAGTAAGGAGGAAACCGAAATGCCTCGTAAGCTCGGCAAGACCTCTGACCAGCGCAGAGCCATGCTGCGTCAGCAGGTCACGGATTTCCTGGATCACGGGAAGATGGAGACCACCGTCACCCGGGCCAAGGAGATCAAGCCCCTGGCTGAAAAGATGATTACCCTGGGCAAGAAGAGCGATCTGGCCGCCTACCGGCAGGCCATGAGCTTCATCACCCGGGAGGATGTCTGCAAGAAGCTCTTCAAGGAGATTGCGCCCACCTACGCGGAGCGTAACGGCGGCTACACCCGCATCATCCGCACCGGCATCCGCCGGGGCGACGCCGCAGAGACTGCGGTGATTGAGCTGGTGTAAACCGGACCTGAGGATAAAAGCCCTTTGTCATGAGGACCTAGGCTCATGACAAAGGGCTTTTACTTGTTCTTCCAGGAACCCGAAAGACTCCCGTTACGCGACGGAGCCCTGCATTTGCGCGGGCCTTCGGGACGGTGGGCTTGGGCTCCGCCGCCGTCCCGAAGGCTGATACAGATGCCGGGCCTGGGCGTGCGCTAAAGTTTTCATTTGCTTCTTTTCTTTTCCAAAAGAAAAGAGGGTCCTCCTGCGCATACTAACTCCGAACAAACAAGGGGGAGTTGCGCGATGGCGAAAAAAAACGTTTCGATTTTCATGCTGACGGCCCTGGCGGTCCTGACGGCTCAGTGCCTGACAGGCGGGGAGGCGGCGCCTGCAGACGGCGGGGCGGAGATCCCGGCGGGGGAGAAGTATGTGGCCCTGACCTTTGACGACGGTCCCCGGCGGGGCACCACGGAGCGCCTGCTGGACGGCTTGAAGGAACGGGGGGCCAAGGCAACCTTTTTCCTCATCGGCCAGCAGATCGAAGACAACGCCGCCCTTGTGGCCCGGATGGCGGAGGAGGGGCACCAGATCGGCAACCACACCTGGAGCCATCAGCGGCTGGACGGCATCCTCCCGGATGAGGCAGCCCAGGAGGTGGCCCGGACAGAGGCGGCCCTGGAGGCTTTGCTGGGCGGCGGGGAATATTGGCTGCGGCCCCCTTACGGCCAGGTGGCGGAGGGGGCGGACTTCGGCGTGCCCCTGGTGAAGTGGTGCGTGGACCCCCGGGACTGGGAGAGCCGGGACGCAGGGAAGGTGGCCCAGGCCGTTCTGGAGTGCGCGGAGCCGGGCAGCATCATTTTGCTCCATGATATTTACCCCACGTCAGTGGAGGCGGCCCTGCAGGTGGTAGACCGGCTCCAGGAGGAGGGATATTGGTTTGTGACGGTGGAGGAGCTGCTCTGGCTGAACGGTGTAAAGCCGGAGGCAGGACGGATGTACCGGACGGGACGGGGGTAAGGGAATTTTCCGGAGCTTGGCAAAAATTTGTTGACAAAGGGGCGTGAGGTATGCTATGATATTATGCGTGTTCAAGAGACGGCGCCTTCCTATGGAGAGATGTCCGAGTGGTTGAAGGAACCGGTCTTGAAAACCGGCGGCGCGCAAGTGCCCGTGGGTTCGAATCCCACTCTCTCCGCCAAATTTATAAAACTGCATCCGGATACGCGGAAGTACCCAAGTGGCCGAAGGGGCTCCCCTGCTAAGGGAGTAGGCTGGATAAAACCGGCGCGAGGGTTCAAATCCCTCCTTCCGCGCCAGCAAGAGCCCTGTAACCATTGCGGTTACAGGGCTCTTGCCGTACGTTTTCCCTGGCCGCTGTTTGGCCTCGGAAACCGATTATATAAACCGCTCCATCCGGCTGGCGGACTGTTGACCAGCTGCGGGACAGTTTCCATTTTCCCGCTGGTCAAAGCAGCACGGCAGACGCCGAAGGCGGCTGAAAAACGAGAGCAGCGGCTTCCGGTTTCATGGAGGGTTGGGGCCGTCGCGCTTCAACAAACGGCACCGGGGATATAAAGGAGTGAACATCGCTCGGAATGGTGGTATGCTTTGGTTGTGCCAATTCGACAAATCCCGGTTTATGGGGGAGAATATGAAAGTTGGAAAGTGCATAAAAGAATCCTTTGCTGTGATAGGGAAGGAAGGTTCAACTTTAGACGGAGAAGGTTTTATCCAAAGACTATGGATGGATGCAAATTCTCATTTTGGAGAAGTTCGGCATTTGGCTAAAAAAGATGAGAATGGAAATATCGGTGGCATATGGGGAGCGATGTCTGATTTCTCGCATTCATTTTATCCATGGGAAGATTTCAGAAAAGGCCTTTACCTTGCCGGAGTAGAATGCCGAAATGACGCAGAGGCTCCCGACGGTTGGACAAAATGGGTTATTCCTGGCTATGAGTATATTTATGTAGAATGTGAAGACGGTGATACCTTTTCAAAAGCAATAAAATACCTGGAAGATCAGTCCATTCCATTGGTGGGGGCAGTCCACGATTTTACTTGTCTGCAGACAGGGAAAGGTTATCTGCTTTTTCCAATTAGAAAGTTATAAATATATAATTTGCAGGGGGATTTCATCTTTTGGGTGAAATCCCCCTTTGGCAAATACTCTCTTGAGACAAATGCTTCGGTCAGGCCTTGTTTGAAAAATGGCAAAACGCCCAAACGGCGGATCTTTTCCCGCCACTTTGCGTTAAATTTCCTTGCCGGGCGACAGCCCGCCTGCGAAAATTTGCCTTGATTGGCGGAAAAATCTTTCGCCGTTGGACATTCCGCCAATTTTCAAACAACGCCTGAGCAGCAACGGAGCTTCCTTATGATCGGAGGCGGATAGATGGCAATTGATAAATCACATCCGATGTACCAGGAATATATAGGAGAATGTATGGAACTTGCGAAGCGAGGACAGGAGGAAGCCGCGAAAGTCCCGTATTCCGCGGGCAGGATGGGCCGCTGGGAGAGGTTTATCGAAAATATTTCCATGAGTTAAACGCATTCAAACAAGAATACAGAAGTCTCTTTTCAGAGGATACATGAGCATGGACAAAAGGATCATCCGGCTGTTATCAGACTCCATCTGCCCAAAAACCTTGCGAAAAACGCCCTTTTCCTCTTGACAGAAGGAAAAGGGCGTGGTAAAATAAAGCACTTATCGACAGCGGGTGGAAAACCTCCCGCTCCATACCTTAATTGGAGTATAGCACATTTCCCAGAAGAATGCAAGAGCAGGGCGAAGGGTTTTTAACAACAGCGCCCGGCGTGTCTCGATCCCCGCCGCCTGTGGCGGCAGAAAGGTGAATGTGAAGATGGCCAAAGACAAGTATTACGGGAAGACCCTTCGCAAGAACTTCGCCCGGTATGAGGAAGTTGTCTCCATGCCGAATCTCCTGGAGATTCAGAAGACCTCCTATCAGGAGTTCCTGGACACCGGCCTCCGGGAAGTCTTCGCCGACGTGGGCGCGATCAGCGACTACCAGGGCAACCTGGAGCTGACCTTCATCGACTACAAAATGGACGAAAAGCCCAAGTACGACGTGGAGGAGTGCAAAGCCCGGGACGCCAACTACGCCGCCCCCCTCAAGGTCAAGGTCCGCCTGCGGAACAAGGAGACGGAGGAGATCAAGGAGCAGGAGATCTTCATGGGGGATTTCCCCCTGATGACCCATTCCGGCACCTTCATCGTCAACGGCGCGGAACGGGTGGTGGTCTCTCAGATTGTCCGCTCCCCCGGCGTGTACTACGGCCACGAGGTGGACATCAAGACGGACCTGCCCATTCTCACCTCCCAGGTCATCCCCCAGCGGGGCGCGTGGCTGGAGTATGAGACCGACGCCAACGAGCTCTTCTGGGTCCGCATCGACAAGAACCGGAAGATTCCCGTCACCTGCCTCCTCCGGGCCATCGGCCTGAAGACGGACCAGGAGATTCTGGACCGCTTCGGCGACGATCCCCGCATCGTGGCCACCCTGGAGAAGGACCCCTGCAAGAGCTACGAGGACGCCATGCTGGAAATCTACCGCCGCCTCCGCCCCGGCGAGCCCCCCACGGTGGAGGCCTCCGAGACTCTGGTGAACGGGCTCTTCTTTGACCCCCGGCGGTACGACCTCTCCGTGGTGGGCCGGTATAAGTTCAACAAGAAGCTCTCCCTCTGGCAGCGGGTCACGGGGCGGAAGCTGGTCTATCCCGTGGCGGACCCCGCCACCGGCGAGATTCTCTTTGACGAGGGCTCCCTCCTGAGCAAGGAGGATGCCCGGATTCTGGACGCCGCAGGCGTCAGCGACGTGACCATCGACATGGACGGCACGCCCCTCCGGGTGATCTCCAACGGCATGTGCGACATGAGCCGCTATGTGGACTTCGACCCCTTCGAGACCTGCAAGATCAAGGAGCGGGTGCGGTTCAGCGTCCTTCAGGAGCTGCTGGGCCAGTACAGCGGCGAGGAGCTCATTGACCAGATCATCCTCCACAAGGACCAGCTGGTTCCCAAGCACATCATTGTAGACGACATTCTCACGTCCATCAACTATATGAACGGACTGGCCCGGGGCGTCTCCGTGAAGGACGACATCGACCACCTGGGCAACCGCCGCCTCCGCTGCGTGGGCGAGCTGCTCCAGAACCAGTTCCGCATCGGTTTTTCCCGTATGGAGCGGGTCATCCGGGAGCGCATGACCATCCAGGACATGGACATCGTCACACCTCAGAGCCTCATCAACATCCGGCCCGTCACCGCCGCCATCAAGGAGTTCTTCGGCTCCAGCCCCC
>CAJTZL010000088.1 GCA_910583695.1 uncultured Oscillibacter sp. | reverse complement strand
GCCTTGTCGTTGTGGGGGTCCATATACCGCAGGAAGTACCAGCTGGAGCCCGCCCACTGGGGCATGGTGTCCGTCTCCCGCTGGGCGGGGCCGCCGCACTTCGGGCAGGTGGTGTTCACCCAGTCCGTCATCTTGGCCAGGGGGCTTTCACCGGTGTCCGTGACCTCATAGCTCTCCACCTCCGGCAGGAGCAGGGGCAGCTGGTCCTCCGGCAGGGGGACCCAGCCGCACTTCTCGCAGTTCACCAGGGGGATGGGCTCGCCCCAGTACCGCTGGCGGCTGAAGACCCAGTCCCGGAGCTTGAAGTTCGTCTTGGGCCGCCCGTAGCCCTCTTTCGTCACGTGTTCCTTCATGGCGGGGATGGCCTCTTTCACCGTCATCCCGTTGAGGAAGCCGGAGTTTACCATGATGCCCGTGTCGTCCTTGAGGACAAAGGCCTCCTTCGTGATGTCGCCGCCCTGGACCACCTCCACGATGGGCAGGCCGAAGGCCGTGGCGAAGTCCCAGTCCCGCTGGTCGTGGCCCGGCACGCCCATGACGATGCCGGTGCCGTAGCCCATGAGGACGTAGTCGGAGACGAAGAGGGGCACGTGCTTTCCGTTGGCGGGGTTCACGGCCTCGATGCCCTGGAGGCGAACGCCGGTTTTCTCCTTGTTCAGCTCGCCCCGCTCGAAGTCGGATTTTCTCGCGGCCTCTGCCTGGTAGGCGGCCACCTCGTCCCAGTTTTGAATCTGGTCCTTCCACTGCTCCAGGTAGGGGTGCTCCGGGGAGATGACCATGTAGGTCACACCGAAGAGGGTGTCGCACCGGGTGGTGTAGACCGTCAGCTTGTCGCCGTTGGTGGCGGTGAAGTCCACCTCCGTACCCTCAGACCGGCCGATCCAGTTCCGCTGCTGGATTTTGACCCGGTTGATGAAGTCCACGTCCTCCAAATCGTCGATAAGACGGTCGGCGTACTTGGTGATGGCCAGCATCCACTGGGACTTCTCCTTGCGGATGACCTCGCCGCCGCAGCGTTCGCAGACGCCCTCCACCACTTCCTCGTTGGCCAGGACGATCTTGCAGCTGGTGCACCAGTTCACGGGCATGGAGGCCTTATAGGCCAGGCCCTTCTTGAACATCTGGAGGAAGATCCACTGGGTCCACTTGTAGTAATCCGGGTCCGTGGTGTTGACCTCCCGGTCCCAGTCGAAGGAGTAGCCCAGCATCCGCAGCTGCTTGCGGAAGTTGGAGACGTTGTCGTGGGTGACTTTGGCGGGGTGGATGTGGTTCTGGACGGCGTAATTTTCCGTAGGCAGGCCGAAGGCGTCGTAGCCGATGGGGAAGAGGACGTTGAAGCCCTGCATCCGCTTCTTCCGGCAGATGATGTCCATGGCGGTGAAGGGCCGGGCGTGGCCCACGTGGAGCCCCTGGCCGGAGGGGTAGGGGAACTCAATGAGGCCGAAGAATTTTTCGCGGCTCTTGTCGCCGTTGACGGCGGTGAAGGGTTTTTCTTCCAGCCATTTGGCCTGCCACTTCTTTTCTATGGCGGTGAAATCGTACTTCATGTGTGATCTCCTTCTATTGATAATATGGCTATTATGACGCTTTTGCAAAGCGGGGATTTGTTCTCGCCCTTCGGGCGGGGCGGAATGGATACCAGCGATGGCTGGTGCAATGCACCCCCCATTTTCTCTTTTTCTTGCCAGAAGAAAAAGAGAAAACGGGCCGTGCACGGTCCAAAAGAGAAAAAGAAGTATGCGCCCTGCGGGGGACGGGGGGACGCGCAAGGCGTGCCTCTGTTTTTGCGCATGTCTCCTGCCCGCGGCGTGGTGCGGGCGGGGGTTTGGAGGTCATCGAATGGACTTCCTCCTTTTTTCGCTGCCGCTCACCTGGCGATAGGGGGTGGATGTCCGCCTTTTTCCGGGACTGCCCTTCTATCGGCAGACCATTTCCATAGTGGGAACATTCCGGTAGAAGGGAAACCTCTCCTTGTGGGGCCTGACCCCCTGGTCAGGCCATTCCCCCAGGGACTTCCCTTTTCCCAGCAGAACCTCAACTCCGCTCAAATCCCAAATACCGGGTCCCCTGGAAGGTGAGGTTCCCCTGGTCCCCCTCTGCCAGCATGCCATACTCCGAACCGCTGACGCTGAACTCCATCCGGTCTCCGCTCTCTACCTGAAAGGTGGCATAATAGGAGGTGCTGGTATGGTGCATGCTGTCCTGGTGGTGATGGTGGGAAACCTGCGTCCGCTTGGTCACAACTTGGGCGGAGACCGTCAGCCGGGGGGAGGCGTTGTTTTTGCTCCAGGTGCCGACGCCCCGGACTGCTGTGACAATAAATGTGCCGATGACAATGACAAATATCGTGATGAACAGAAATGGGAAAATCGAAAACATCAGGTCAAATCCACCCATTCCAAACCCCATGCCCATGGCCTCTCTCCTTTCTCAAACGACGAAAACGCCCCCAGCCAAACCGGCCAGGGGCGTGGGTTCACGCGGTACCACCCTGTTCAGCCGCTCATGCGCGGCCCTTGAGGCCCGGTAACGGGGGCAAGCCGCCCCGCCCTACCTGTCGGGCGGGAGACTCCGGGACCAGTCATGCACAGGGGCTCCCCCTCCGGCTCGCACCATCCGCCGGCTCTCTGAGGGCGGGACCATTCCCCGTCTTTTTCCCTTCATCGTCTTTCAATAGGCCCTATTGTACGGGGAAGGGGCCGGTTTGTCAAGGGGGAAATGCCTAAAAAACCGCCCGGGGCGTGTCACCGGGCGGTTTTTACGCCGGAATTACTTCTCCTTCACCTCGTCGAAGAGCTTCTCGATGCCCGCGTCCGGGGCCGGGGTCAGCAGGCTGACGATCACGATGGCCGCCAGACCCACCACGAAGGCGGGCAGCAGCTCGTAGATGTCCAGCGCGCCGCCCATGGGGCGCACCAGGAACTTCCACACGAAGATCATCACGCCGCCGGCAACCAGACCCGCCATGATGCCCTGGCGGTTGCTCCGCTTCCAGTAGAGGGCGCAGAGGATGGCGGGGCCGAAAGCCGCGCCGAAGCCCGCCCAGGCGAAGGACACGATCTGGAACACGTTGCTGTTGGGGTCCGAGGCCAGGAAGAGGGCGATGACCGCGATGACCACCACCGTCAGCCGGGCGATGAGCATGGTCTGCTTCTCCGTCAGCTTCACGCCGAAGACCTCCTGGACGATGTTTTCCGAGAAGGCGGAGGAGGCCGCCAGCAGCTGGCTGTCCGCCGTGGACATGGTGGCGGCCAGAATGCCCGCCAGGATGCAGCCCGCCACGATGGCGGGGAACACGCCGTAGCTGGACAGCAGGTCGGAGAGCTTGACGATGATGGTCTCCGTGGCGCTTCCCTCCAGGAAAGGCACCCGGCCCGCGGCGGAGACCGCATGGCCCACGATGCCGATGAACACCGCCACGCCCATGGAAATCACCACCCAGGTCCCGGCGATGCGCCGGGAGAGGGTCAGCTCGTTCTCATCCCGGATGGCCATGAAGCGGACCAGGATGTGGGGCATGCCGAAGTACCCCAGGCCCCAGGCCATCATGGAGACGATGCGGATGATGCCGTAGGGGTCCGCCGACCCGGTAGAGACGTTGTAGGTCTCCGTGAAGCTGAAGAAGCCGGGAAGGGTCTGGGCGTGGGCGATCACGGCGTCCATGCCGCCCGCCTGGACCACGCCGAAGACCACGATGACGGCCAGGGCCGCCGTCATGATGACGGACTGGATCAGGTCCATGGTGGCCACGGCGTTGAAGCCCCCGATGGAGGTGTAGCTGATGATGACGATGGCCCCGATGACCACGGCGGCCATGTAGTTCCAGCCAAAGAGGCTGTTGAAGAGCTTGCCGATGGCGGCGAGGCCGGAGGCCACATAGGGCACGAAGAAAATCAGGATAATCAGGGCGGAGATGCACATGATGACGGGCTTTTTCTCCCCATAGCGCTTGGAGATAAAGCTGGGGATGGTGATGGCGTCCAGCTTCACGCTGTAGCGGCGGAGCTTCTTGGCCACCAGCAGGAAGTTCAAATAGGTGCCGGCGGCCAAGCCGATGGCGGTCCAGCTGGCGTCCGCCACGCCGCTGAGGTACGCAAGGCCCGGGATGCCCATGAGCAGGTAGCTGCTCATGTCGGAGGCCTCGGCGCTCATGGCCGTGACCAGGGGGCCGATGCCCCGGCCGCCCAGATAGAAGCCCTCGGCGCTCTTCTTGGAACGGCGGCCGATCATCACCCCGGTGAAGATGACGAAGCAGAGGTACAGGATAATCGTACCCATGATGCAGATTTGTGCGGTAGACATGAAATCTCTCTCCTTTTCGGTTCAATGGGTGATACTATACCATACTTTTCACCAGAATGAAAGACAGAACGAGGTATAGAATGCGGTCTATACCTCGTTCTGTAGTGTTTTACTAAAATGCTGAAATCACAAGGTCTTTCAGCCGTACAATTTTTGGGGAAAGTTTTCGGCAAAAAACAAAATCGCTTCGTTACGCCCCTCGGCCCGGTCCTGCCGGGGAGGGACAGCGGTCACTCCGACGCCTCCTCAAAGACCCCCAGGGCCCGCTCCAGGGTCTCCTCCACTTCCGCCGTTCCATCCGGTTCCCCCACGACGTGGACACAGTACAGCACGCCGTCTGCCGGGATGTCCTGCTTCCCCAGGTCCAGGGTCCAGTCCCTGTCCGAGAACTTGGCTTTGGCCGGGTCCCCGTACAAAAGGGCCCCGAGCATCACCCGGATGGGGCCGCTGCGGTATCCGGCGTTGGCGCTGACCCAGTCCACATAGCCCTCCTCCGTGCCGTTCCACTGGATATCCACCCGGGGCGCGTCCCGGAAGCCCAGGGGCATGGCCGCACTGGTCCCCTTTTCCAGCCAGTCACAGGCCTCCAGGGGATTGGGGACGGAGAAGCCCAGGAAGTCCTCGCAGGCCGCCCAGTCCTCAAAGCCCCGCCGGCACCAGCCGGGCATATGGCTGGAGACCGCCTTTGCCTCCTCGCTTAAAGCGTTCCAGGCATCCCACTCCTCCTCCAGGGCGTCCCGCAGGTCCTGGGAGAGGGCATCCTGAGAAATGGGCTCCAGGGGGCGGGCCGCCTCCGTTTCCCCTGTCTGCCCTTGGCACCCGGCCAGCAGCGCGGCGCACAGCAGCCAGACAAGCACTCGCCGATTTCTCATTCCACCGCCTCCTTTTGATTCGCGTTCCGCCAGCTCTCCAGAAATGTGGGGGTCATGGCGTCCGTGTAGGCCACCAGGGAATACTCCCCGCCGCAGAGGCACCAGTCGTACAGCAGGGCCCGCTCCCACAGGGCGTAGGCCTTCACGATTTCGTTTACCGTCCGGTCCGTCCGGAGCTGGCCCGCCTGCTGGCCTTCGGCGATGATCTTCCGCAGCAGCTTGAAATAGGTCCGGTTCCGGTCCAGCAGGTGCTTCTCCCCCCGGGTGAGAAGCTGGGTGGAGAGAAGCCGGGCCAGCAGGTCCAGGGAGATGCCCCCGTCGATCATAGCGAAGAGCTCATGGTTCAAAAAAGCCAGCTTCTCGACGGCGTCCTGCTCCGGGGAGAGGGCGGGGAGCAGCTCCTCGTACTTCTCGTCGAAGACGTTGGAGAGGGTGCCAAGCAAAGCGTCCTTGCCGTCGAAGTAGTGGTAAAAGGAGCCCTTGGAGGTCTCGGACTCGAAGACGATGTCCTCGATGGTGGTGTCCTCGTAGCCCTGCTCGTAGAAGAGCTTCCAGGCGGCGGAGATGATGCGGCCCTTGGTGTTCCGGGCGTTCTTTCGGGGCATGGCGGGGCCTCCTTCCGGCGGATTTCCAGGTTGACAGCCCGGGGCCGGGCTGGTATAATTGAGGCAAGAGGAGCGCGGCCGGGGCTGCGGCCGCGGCTCAGCCTCGTCAAATTTCGAGCTTGGAGATTCGGCCGCTTCCTATAGCTGGGGGCGGTTATTTCTTTTTCGTTACGTTGAGAACGCCAAAGATCACAACGGCTAGCAGGTTCAGTAACGCCAGGGTTTCCAGAGCCGTCACGCCGCCGCCTCCTATGTACGGAGGTCAAACCGTTCCCCTCTCGCCTGATACTGATATACCATACTTCCCCAACCCTGTCAACGGAGGGACCTGGAGAGGCTCCGCACCTTTTGCAAGGTTTCCAGCACATTCTCCGGTGTTCATTTGCGGAGAGTGCGATTATAATGAGAGCAGACAAGGAGGAAGGACCCATGAAATTCTGGAAGATGAACGGGGCCGGAAACGACTTTATCATCCTCAACAACCTGGAAGAGCACCTGCCCCCGGAGGAGCTGCCCCGGATTGCCCGGACGCTGTGTGAGCGGCGGCTGTCCATCGGAGCCGACGGGCTGATGGTGGTGGAGGCGGCGGATCAGGGCGGCGACTTCAAAATGCTGTTTTTCAACTCCGACGGCAGCGTGGGGGAGATGTGCGGCAACGGGTCCCGGTGCATCTGCCGCTACGGCTTTGAAAGCGGCCTCGCCCGGGAGGCCCAGGCCGTGGAGACCACCGCTGGGATGGTGTTCGGCCGGAGAATCGACCGGCAGCGCTACCGGGTCCGCCTCAATGACCCCACCACCATAAAGCTGGACTGCCCGGTGGAGGTGGACGGCGTGCGGTACGCCTGCTCCTACGTGGAGCTGGGAGACCCGGGGCTGCCCCATGCGGTGGTGCCCTATCACGGCCTGCAAAACGCCGACGAGAACGAGCTCCGGGAGCTGGGGCGGAAGATCCGCTGGAGCCCGGTGTTCCCCAAGGGGGCCAACGTGAACTTCTATGAGCTCACCGGGGAGGACCGCTTCTACGAGCGGACCTTTGAACGGGGGGTGGAGGATTTCACCTACGCCTGCGGCACGGGCACGGGGTCCGTGGCGGCGGTGCTGGCCCTCCAGGGGAAGGTCAGCGGCCGGCAGGTCCGGGGGGACATGACCGGGGGGACCCTGTTCATTGACCTGGAGCGGGTCCACAGTCAGATTACGGAGCTGTGCCTCACCGGGCCCACCAACGTGGTCTGCAAGGGCGAAGTCACCGACGAGACCCTGTTCCCCGAGGGGCGGTAGCAGCGCCCGGAGGAGCGGCTCCAAGGAGGAAGCGGGACCTCAAAGAACCTTGGCCCGCCGGAATGGCCCGGAGTTCGTCCGGGACGGCGGCAAACGGGATGTTTCAATCAGGAGGGACATTATGGAAAAGAAATCCATCGCGAAGAACTACGCCTTTTTGGCCGTCATGCTGGGCGCCATGATTCTGGGCGCCATCCTGGGCTGGGTCTGGCCCGCCGAGGTGGACGGGGACGGGAACATCCTCTCCGGCACCGGAGCCACCGTCCTCAAGCCCCTGGGCACCGTGTTCATCAACCTGATGTTCTGCGTGGTGGTCCCCATGGTCTTTGCCTCCATTTCCAGCGCCGTGGCCAACATGGAGAGCCG
>CAJTZL010000087.1 GCA_910583695.1 uncultured Oscillibacter sp. | reverse complement strand
GGGCCAGCCGGGCAATCTCCCGGCGGACCGGCTCAAAGCAGGAGACGGTGATGGCTTCCGGCGTGTCGTCAATGATGAGGTCCACGCCCGTCAGGGTCTCAATGGTACGGATATTCCGGCCTTCCCGGCCGATGATCCGGCCCTTCATCTCGTCATTGGGCAGGGGAACCACACTGACGGTCATATCGGCCACCTGATCGGCGGCGCAGCGCTGGATGGCCTGGGCTACAATCTCCCGGGCCCGGGCGTCGCACTCCTCTTTCATCCGGGACTCCACCTCTTTGATCTTGAGGGCGGTCTCATGGGTGACTTCCGCTTCCACCTGATCAATGAGGTACTGCTTCGCCTCCTCGGTGGTGAAGCCGGAGATGCGCTCCAGCATTTCGGTCTGGCCGCGCTTGACAAGTTTGATCTCTTCGGTTTCCTTGTCGATGGCGGCGTGCTTTTGAGTCAGGGACTCCTCTTTCTTTTCCACGGCCTCGATCTTCCGATCGAGGTTTTCCTCCTTCTGCTGCAGGCGGTTCTCCTGCCGCTGAAGGTCGGCGCGGCGTTCCTTGACTTCCTTTTCGTACTCGCTGCGGTTTTTTAAGATCTCCTCCTTGGCTTCCAGCAGGGCCTCACGCTTCTTGGATTCGGCGCTTTTGATGGCCTCGTTGACAATGCGCGTTCCCTCTTCTTCAGCGCTGGAGATTTCTTTTTCAGAGACGTTCTTCCGATAGCGAATACCAAGCGGGAAGCAAATCACGCCGCCGACCACCAACCCGATCAGGAAGGTGATGATAGCTTGAATCACGGTTGCTGATTCCTCCATTCAGTTTTGGTATTGCCGCGGGAAGACCGCTTCAAAAACCGTCAACACGCCCGTACGGCGGAGGGAGTTCATTTCCTTCCAAGGGCATGGATGTCCCCGGGGCGGTATGGCCGCCGGCGGTTTTCGGACATGGGTTGTTCCTTGTGTTCCGCCCGGGCCCCGAATGGGGGGCGCCTGTCTTCCGGGGGCGGAATGTCTTTCGCTGTTGGGCGCATTGCCGGTTTCCAAAACAGGACCCGCGGACAGGAGCGTTTTAGAAAACGACCGGAGGACACCCCTTTGCCCTCCGACGGCAATCTGCCTTTAGTTTAAACTTTTACTGGACCGCTGTCAAGCGAAATCCTGAAACCGGCGGCGAAATCGCAAGAAAATTTTGGCAGGTATGGAAGTCTGCCCGTAAACCCGGCGTAAAAGCAACAGCGGGACGGGGACGAAAAGCGGTCAGGTGTCGATGTATGCGGCGGCGGCGTATCCCACATGGCCCTCGTGGTGGACAACGTACCAGCCCTGCCACTCGCCGTAGACCGTCACCTCCGCGCCGTCCGGGAGATGGGCGATGACGGTCCCGGTGGGGGAGGGGTAGCTCCGCAGGTTCAGCGTTCCCCAGCTCAAAGCCACCCTGCCCTGGACGGTGTCCATGGGATAGATGAAGGGCAGGCCGAAAAACTCCGTCAGGGCCCGGGCCAGCTGCTGAGCGATGGCGTCCATGTGCCCCTCAATCCACTGAGCGTCGGACCAGTTGTCGTGGTAGCCGATCTCTACCAGCACCGCCGGGGCATTGGACTGGGCCACCTCCCCCAGGGTGGTGGTGGAGCGGGTGGTGACTTTGCCGGGGAGGGGGTAGATTTTCCGCAGCTCCTGGGCGATGAGCTCTGCCGCCCGCTGGCCCTGGCGGCTGCCGGGATAGTAAAAGGCGATGATGCCCCGCTCCTCGCCGTAGCGTCCCTCCGGCGCGCCGTTGGAGTGCAGGGCCAGGTAGAGATCATAGGTCCCCCGGTTGGCCTCCCGGATGGAGGACCCGGCGGTCATCTCAGGCTTGTTGCGCTTGTATTGAATCCCGTTGGAGAGAAGATAGGGAACCAGGGCATCCGCCAGCAGGTTCATGTTGTATTCCTCCGAGCCGCTGCCGGTGACGTAGCTGTTCCACTCTTGCGTCGAGGGGCTTAAATAAATCGTGGGCATGGCAATTCCTCCTTCTTACTGAATCCTATGGAAATCCATTGGGAAGTGTGCTATATTTGGGAAAGAAAAATACCGGCGGGAGGATTTGTCCTATGAAAGCAGAGCGCGCTTATCCCAGCGTTACCATTACGCCAAAGGCCGAGGCGGCCATTCTCCGGGGGCATCCCTGGGTCTACGACGCGGAAATTCTGTCCCAGGAGGGAACGCCGGAAAACGGCGGCCTGGTGGACGTGCGGAGCCGGAAGGGCGCGTACCTCGGCACAGGCTTCCTGTCGGAGCAATCAAAGATTCGGGTTCGCCTGCTCTCCCGGAACGCCAACGACCGCTTTGACGCCGCCTTCTGGGAGCGGAAGCTCCGCTGGGCCTGGGAGTATCGAAAAACCGTCATGGCTCCGGAGGACCTGGACGCCTGCCGGATTATTTTCGGAGAGGCGGACATGTTTCCCGGCCTGACGGTGGACAAGTTCCACGACCTCCTCAGCGTTCAGGTGCTGTCCATGGGCATGGAAACCGTCAAGGGCCTGCTGCTGCCCCTGCTGGTCCGCATCCTCCGGGAGGATGGGCAGGAGCTCCGGGGCGTCTTCGAGCGGAACGATGCGGCCCTCCGGGAGAAGGAGGGCCTGGCCCAGTACAAGGGCTGGTTTTCGCTGCCGGGGGAGACTCTGCCGGTGTCCCCGGTGACGGAGATTGTGGAAAACGGGGTCAGATATTTGGTAGATGTCGAAAACGGCCAGAAGACCGGCTTTTTCCTGGACCAGAAATACAACCGCCGGGCGGTGGGGCAGCTGGCGGAGGGGAAGACGGTGCTGGACTGCTTCACCCACACCGGCTCCTTTGCCCTGAACGCCGCCCTGGGCGGGGCAAAGCATGTCACAGCTGTGGATGTGTCGGCCTCCGCCGTGGAGATGGCCCGGGCCAATGCGGAGCGGAACGGCCTGGGCGGCGTGGTGGACTGTGTGGCCGCCAATGTCTTCGAGCTGCTTCCGGCGCTGGAGAAGGAGCCGGCGACGTATGACTTCATCATCCTGGACCCGCCGGCCTTCACCAAGTCCCGAAAGACGGCGGCCAGCGCCATGACGGGATATAAGGAAATCAACTACCGGGCCATGAAGCTGCTGCCCCGGGGCGGATATCTGGCCACCTGCTCCTGTTCCCATTTCGCGGAGGAGGAGCGATTCCTTGCCATGCTCCGGTCCGCCGCCTGGGATGCCGGAGTCCGCCTGCGGCAGATTGAGGCCCGCCAGCAGAGCTGCGACCACCCGATTTTATGGGGAGTGGAGGAGACAAACTATCTGAAATTCTATTTGTTCCAAGTTGTGTAAAGGAGAAGAGCTTGATATGAAAAAAGTGGGGATTCTATGTGCCGCCGACACGGAGCTGGCCCCTTTTTTACCCTGCATGGAAATTGGCCGGGTTACGGAAAAGGCAATGCTTCGCTTCCATGAGGGGAATGTAAAAGGGCTGCCCGCCGTGGCGGTGTACAGCGGCGTGTGCAAGGTAAACGCCGCCCTGGCGGCGGAATTGCTGATCGAAATTTTTGGCGTGGATGCGGTGGTGAACGCCGGAACGGCCGGAGGCATGGACCCGAAGGTCCGGCTCTATGATACGGTCATCGCGGAGCGGTCCTTTTACCATGATGTGGCGGGGGATATTTTGACGGAATTTCATCCATGGATGCCGTCCGTTTACTTTCCCTCCGATGGGGAGCTGCTTTCCGCCGCCCGGAACTACGCGGAGACAACTGCCCGCCCGATTTTATTTGGGACAATTGCCACCGGGGAGATATTTGTCGGGAATAGGGACCGGGAGCGCATCCTCCGAAGGTGCAGCCCCCTGGCGGTGGATATGGAGACGGCGGGCGTAGCCCATGCATGTTATGTGAACGGCGTTCCCTTTCTGGCGGTGAGGAGCATCACCGATACCGGTGAAGAGAGCGGGGCGGCGGCCTTTGAGCGGAACTGCGCGAAGGCCGCTGAAATTGCGGCTGAGGTTACGGTGGGATTGCTGGAAGCCTGGGCCTGAGCTCAGAGGATCCCCGCCGCCCGCATGCCGCGGAGGTCTCCCGTAACCCGAAGGAACCAAAACGAGCAGACCGCGTCTGCGGTGAAAAACAGCAGACAGACGTAGGTCACTGCCGGGGGGGCTGCTTCTGCCAGCAGTGCTGCTCCCGGCTGAAGAAATCTCACGGCCATCCATACCAGCAGACCCCAGGCCAGGGTGAAGGGCAGGCAGACCCGCCCCCGGAGATTTCCTGGGACCAGGGCATAGTCCCAGAAGCGAACCCTCAGAAATCGCTCTCCAGCCCAGTGATAAGCGTATTCCACCGCCGTGGCAGCCAGTCCGCCGAAGACGCTCAGCCCCAGCCAGCCCATAGGCGGCAGGGCCAGCGCCGCCAGCATTCCGAAGCCGTACACCGGGCACAGAGGCAGAAACAGCAGACAGCGCCTCCGCCGGTCCTCCGAATGGGAGACGGAGGCAAAGGCCAGTTCCACCAGCCAGCCCAGAAAGCTGTAGATCCAAAAATACCAGAGCAGGGGGGCCATCGAATCACCTCGGAACTCAGTCTCTCCCCGGCGCGGCGCAGTATCCGCCTCTTGCACCGGTAGTTTTTTCATGCTATAATAAATTGTCAAATGCAGCTGAAAGACAAGAAAAAGACAGGAGGAACATGGCATGGATACTTGGGAGAGCTTGCGGAGCGAGTGCTTATCCTGTAAAGGATGTTCCCTTGCAGAGACCCGCCATAACGTGGTTTTCGGGGACGGTGCAGAGGATGCGGAGATTCTGTTCATCGGCGAGGGCCCCGGCCAGCACGAAGATGAGCAGGGCAAGCCCTTTGTGGGCCGGGCGGGAAAGCTGCTGGACGAAATGCTGGAGATGGTGAACCTGGACCGGAGCAAGGTTTACATTGCCAACATCGTCAAGTGCCGCCCGCCTCAGAATCGGGACCCTCTGGCAGTGGAGCAGGACGCCTGCATTGACTGGCTCCGCCGTCAAACGGCGCTGCTGCGGCCCAAGATCATTGTTTGCCTGGGCCGCATTGCCGCCAAGGTCATCATCAAGGACGACTTCCGCATCACCCAGGAGCATGGCCAGTGGTTTGAGCGAAACGGCATATGGATGACCGCCCTGTATCACCCGGCGGCACTGCTTCGGGATGTCCGCAAGCGCCCGGACACCTTCGAGGACTTAAAAGCCATCCAGGCCAAGGCCCGGGAGCTGTGCGGGCATACGGAGCTTTGAGCGTAAAAAGGGGAGAGGCCCAGCCTCTCCTCAGCATTTCTTTTGATTGTAAACCTTTATAAAAAAATGGTTGACAATTAAGGAAGTTTGCGGTATGCTCAAAGGCAGAAACAAAAGGAGGAACGTATTTATGCCTGAAAAGACCGCGTCCCGGCTGGGGACCCTCGACCTGACCCTTGTGGCCCTCTTCACCGCCCTGACGGCGGTGTGCGCCTGGATTTCCGTGCCGGTTCCTGCGCCCTTTGTCCAGTTCACCATGCAGACCTTTGCCATTTTCGCGGCTCTGCTGGCATTGGGCGGAAGACGGGGAACCTACGCCGTTACCGCGTACCTGCTCCTGGGGGCTGTTGGTGCTCCGGTGTTCAGCAATTTCCGGGGCGGCCTGGGCGTGCTCCTGGGGACCACCGGCGGCTACATTTTGGGATTCTTTTTCCAGGCGCTCCTCTATTGGCTGATGACCGCCAAACTGGGGGAGGGCATGAAGATGAAACTTGCCGCCAGTGTGCTGGGGCTGGTTTTGTGCTATGCCTTCGGCACGGCCTGGTATCTGGTTCTCTATGCCCGAACCGGCAGCCCCATGGGGCTGATGACCGCCCTGAGCTACTGCGTGTTTCCCTTCATTATCCCGGATCTGCTCAAGCTGGCGCTGGCGCTGCTGCTGGCCCGGCGGATCGAAAAATATGTCCAGTGATTTCCAATCCCTCTCTTTCCCAAGGGAAAAGGACCGGCGCTTGCAACAGCGCCGGTCCTTTTCGTTTCCGCCGGTCAGAAGGGGCTTTGGAGATATTGATATTCCAGCAGCAGCCGCCCGGTGCCGCTGGACATGTTGCCGAAGTGATAGGGCTGGTCCGCCTTGAACCGGATGGCGTCCCGCTCCAGAAGCTGGAAGTCCTGTCCCTCCGCCGTCAGGCTGACGGTGCCGTAGAGCACCGTAGCGTGGCAGACACAGCCGGGAAGGGAGGGGGAGGGGGCGTATTTCGCGCCGATGTACAGGTCCAGAAAGCAGCTCATCATGTGGCTTTTTTCATCATAGGGGAGGCTGGGCCGCAGAACGGTCCTGCCGCCGTCCAGGTGCCGGGGCCGGGTGTCCTGAACCCGGGCCAGAATGGGCCCGTCCTTCGGGACCGCCGGTTCTTTTGGCTTCTCTGTCTCCGGTTTGTGGGGCATGACGCCCTCGCCGGGTATGGGCTTGAACAGATCGTCCTCCATGTGTGCGCATCCCCTCCGTTCGTTCTCATCGTGACAACCTGCTCTATAGTACCCGTTTTGTCGAAATTTGTCAAGGCGCATTGCCGGGTGGGGAGTGTCCGACTGCGCATTTTATCAGGAGGCATGGGTCCGCCTCTACGAGATAAACGTTCCAGTTGGGGAAGGAATCCGGAACTGTAAGAAATTCGTAAGATTTTTGTCGAGTTGTTTGTAAGAAACGGCCTGTATACTCTTCCTGAAACCGGCCCAGGCCGTATATGAAGGAGGATATTATGAATTACAGACAGCTGAAAATCTTTGCCGTGTGCTGCATGGTCTTCGACCACGCCGTACGCATCTTTCCCCTGCACCAGATGTTTGCGCCCCTGGTGGACGTCTTATGGAGCGCGGGATACGGCGGCTTGGCAGATTGGCTCCTGGATGATTTCAGCCTATATCTAATGTATATCGGCCGTCTGGCGGCCCCCATATTTGTTTACTGCATTGCCCAAGGGTTTGCCCATACGTCCAATGTCCGCCGTTACATCGGGCGGGTCCTCCTGACGGCGGTAATCGCCCAGATTCCCTATACACTCTTTGATCTGGCGGAGATGCGGGTAGTGGGTCTGGAGGGGGATTGGCGGGAAACAGGGCTGAATATCCTGTTTACACTGGCCCTGGCCCTGTGCGTTCTCTGGGCGCATGAAGAGCTGAAGCGCCGGAGGCTGGTTTTTCTGAGCCCCGCGGCCGTGGCGGCGGCCACCTGGCTTGCCATGCGGCTCAGCATGGAGGGCGGAAGGGGCTATATCATCCTGGCCTGGGTTTATTACGCTGCCCGGAACCGTCCCCGCCGGCAAAAGGCCCTGCTCTATCTCCCTGCCGTCGTGCTGTCCCGCTGGGGACTGATTGCCTGGGTCATGGAGAGCCTGGGAACCCCGGAGTTCTCCATGGTTTTGTCGAACTGCCTCTTGAATGTGCTGGGCAATTATTTTGGAATGCTGGTCACACTTTCGGACAACGGGGAGAAGGGGAATGCCGGAAAGGGCTTTCAGTACTTCATGTACGCCTTTTACCCCGCCCATTTCGCAGTGCTGGCCCTGATCGGCTTCCTCCGGCCGCCCCTGCTTTGACCCGGCAGGGGAAATCCCTGGAAAAACAGGAAAATGAAAATCTTTTTGCCAAAAACGCTTGACGGCGGCGGAAGGTCATGTTATAATGCCTACTTGCGCGGACCTGAGTCCGTGGATTTTGTTGTGCGCTCCTCAGCGGAGGCGTTGCCGGAGGAGGTTGTCCCTATGGAACCCCAGAAGCGGGTCGTCGGCGTGAAGCAGTCCCGCAAGGCCATCCGGGAGGGACGGGCCTGCCGGGTATGCCTGGCCAGCGATGCGGACCCGGCCTTGACGGAGCCCATTGCTGCAGAATGCGCCGCCGCCAGCATCCCGGTGGAAACGGGGCGTACCATGACTCAGCTGGGCCAAGCCTGCGGCATTTCCGTGGGAGCCGCCGTTGTGGCGGAGCTGCTTTGCTGATCGATTGAGAACTTTTTGGTTTTTTCGGAATAGCCTGCCGGCTTTCTGTAAAAAATAAATTTAAAATATGAAAGAAAGGAGAATGTCAATGCCTACTTTTAACCAGCTGGTCCGGAAAGGAAGAGAACAGGCTTCCTACAAGTCCACTTCTCCCGCCCTGCAGTTCGGTCTGAACACCCTGAAGACCAAGACCACCAATCAGCCCTCCCCTCAGAAGAGAGGCGTCTGCACCGCCGTGAGAACCGCGACCCCCAAGAAGCCCAAC
>CAJTZL010000086.1 GCA_910583695.1 uncultured Oscillibacter sp. | reverse complement strand
ATATGGCCCGGTAGTTCAGTTGGTTAGAACGCTAGCCTGTCACGCTAGAGGTCGACGGTTCGAGCCCGTTCCGGGTCGCCATATTTGCTGCTGTAGCTCAGTCGGTAGAGCGCATCCTTGGTAAGGATGAGGTCGGCGGTTCAAATCCGCCCAGCAGCTCCAGTAAAGCCGCTTAAATCTTGGATTTAGGCGGTTTTTGTTCGGTAGAAAAATATTTGAGGTGGCCTGAAAAGCGGGACGGGCCGAGTGGCGGCCTTTTTGCATCGGGCCTTCGAGAAATAAAGCATCAAATACCCCCACCGTTTTCCAGTGAAACGGTGGGGGTTATTTTTACCTTTAAGAGTGTCGTACCACGATATCGGCGCCAGGAGCCCCCACGGACAGCAGATGGACAAAGTCAGCATCTGGATATAAGAGGGGGCATGGATTCGTTCAGTACAAGCCGCCGATGAGAGGCTACGGAAGGGGATAAGCCGGTTCCGGGAGATTGTCTCGCATGGATGGCCTGCCGGCTTGCTTTTATCGTTCCATGCGATATGCCGCCCGCCCCGACAGGGGAGGAGCGTTGATGTATGCCGTTTCCAGATCAGCCCGGATGGCGTTCAGACCGCCTTGCAGAGGCACTTTTAAATCCTGTTCGGTTCCCGGAAGCCCTGACGGTTTGCTATAATTCCGGCATCCGGCAAGCGGACTATGCGGCGCGCAGATTCGCTTTTCAGAAAAGCCGGGGCGGCACTCCTCCCCGGTTTCCCGGCGGGTTTCCATCCAGCCTCCACGACGCCTCCGCAGAGAACCCTGCTCCGGCATCCTCTCCGGCTCCTTTCTCAGCGCCCTGCCCGCCGGGCCCGGATGAGCCGCTCATGGGCATAGACCATCGCCAGCAGCACCGCCAGCAGGTAAGCCGGGAACAGCGCCGGGCTCACCCGGGAGGCGATGAGCCCGAAAAGCGGCGGCATCAGGCAGGTGCCCACGTAGGCCCCGGCCATCTGCACGCCGATGACGGCCTGGGAGTTCTCGGCCCCGAAGTGCTCCGGAGTGGCGTGGATGAAGCAGGGATAGACCGGAGCGCAGCCCAGGCCCACCAGAACCAGCCCCGCCAGGGCGGCGGCCTCCCCGCCCGCCGGCAGCAGCAGGGCCAGAATCCCCAGGGCGGTAATCCCCTGGCCCAGGCGGACCATCTGCCGGTCGTTCAGGGCCAGGGTCAGAAAGCCGCTGAGGCCCCGCCCCGCCGTGACCCCCAGGAAAAACAGGGCGGCAAAGCCCGCCGCCGTTTCCGCCGGAAGGTCCTGCTCCAGCGTCAGGTAGCTGCTGGCCCAGAGGCCGGCGGTCTGCTCCAGGCCGCAGTAGCAGAAGAAGGCGGCTGCCATGGACTTCACCCCGGGAATGCGGAGGACCTGGGCCAGGGTCAGAACCGGGGCGGGAGCCTCCTCTTCCCGGTTGCCGCAGCGGGTCCAGAGGGGAAGGCTCAGGACCAGGAGGGCGGTGAGGCCCATCTGCAGCAAGGAAATCCAGCGGTACCCCATGGGCCAGCCCCAGCCGCCGGTGAGGGCGCGGCCCATGAAATGGGGCCCCAGGGAGGCCCCCAGGCCCCACATGCAGTGGAGCCAGCTCATGTGGCGGCTGGCGTAGTGCAGGGCCACGTAGTTGTTCAAGGCCGCGTCCACCGCCCCGGCCCCCAGGCCGTAGGGCACCGCCCAGAGGCACAGCTGCCGGAAGGAGCCGCTGAGGGAGAAGCCCAGCAGGGCCAGGGCCGTCAGCCCCACGCTGGCGGCAGTGACCCGCCCCGCCCCGAAGCGGCGGGTGAGGCGGTTGGACTGGAGGCTGGAGACCACGGTGCCCAGGGCGATGATCGTGGAGATTCCGCCGGCAAAGGACACCGGCACGCCGAAGGCACCGTACATGGAGGGCCAGGCGGAGCCCAGCAGGGCGTCGGGCAGGCCCAGGCTGACAAAGGAGAGATAGATCACGGCGAGAAGCAAGTGGACCATGGGGAGAACCTCCTGAATGTTGAAAGCGCCTTGATTATAGCAGAAGAAGAGCGGCGGGGATAGGAGGAAACCGCCGGATTCTCCGGACAAAACCGCCGGATTTTGGGGGAGATTGACAGCTGTCGGAACAAACGGTATAATGTCGAATCAGGGAAAAAGAACCGGGCGGCGGGCCCGGAGACGGGAGAACGGGGGCCTATGGGAAAACGGTGGGCAGTGGGAGCGCTCCTGGCGCTCTCGGTGATATGGGTGGTTTCCGCCGCCCCGCTGGCGGACGCCAGGGGCCGGGCGGCCGGAGGCGAAGCGGAGGAGCCGGTCTCCCTGCCGGAGAGTCCGGCGGAGGCCCGGGCGGAAGCGCAGGGGGGGCTGCTCCTGGAGGAAATCGCGGAGGACACCGGAAGCCTGACGGAGCTGCGGGCCGTGGAGGCGGCGGACGTCCCGGAGCCGGGGCGGGACGCCGCCCGCTGGGCCCTTTACCGGGAGCTGCTGGCGCGGAAAGAGGACGGGAGCTTCGACGGCGAGGAACCGGTGAGCCGGGCGGAGGCCGTCCAGGCCCTTTACCGCCTCAGCGGCATCCTGGTCCGGGTGGACCCCTGCCCCTATGCCGACGTGCCGGAGGCGGCGCAGGACGCCGTGGCCTGGGCGGACAGCGTGGGGGTCAGCGGCGGCGTGGCGGAGGGGCGGTTTGCCCCCGACGCCCCGGTGACCCGGAGCCAGCTGGCGGTGATGCTCCGCCGCTTCGCCGCGTGGCGGGGAGAGGACGTGGAGAGCCGGACCGCCGTCTCCTGGGACGGGGAGGCGGTCCCCGCCTACGCGGAGGAGGCGCTGAACTGGGTGACGGACCGGGGGCTCTATGCGGGCATGACGGACCATGGGCTCTACCCGGACCTGCCGGTGTCCCGGCTGCAGTTGGCCTGCGTGCTGGCGCGGCTGCAAGCCCCTCGGGACCCCCTGACGGGGGAGCTGTCCCTGCCGGGGAGCGGGGACGCGGGACGCTCCCTGGAGCGCCATGAGGCCCTGAATCAGGCGGTGGCCGAGGCCGCCCGCCGCCACGGGGCGGTGGGGGTCCAGGTAGCCGTCGTCGAGGGCGGGGTGCTCACCGACGCCTATCACTACGGTTGGGCGGTGCGGGGGAGTGTCCCCATGACCGGTGCCCACAAGCTGCGGACCGCCTCCCTCTCCAAGGTGGTGGTAGGCCTCTGCGCCGCCCTGCTGGAAGAGGAGGGGGTTGTGGACTATGACGCGGACATCGGGGAATACTGGGGCGTGAAGACCTGGAGGCCCGTTACCATCCGCTCCATGCTGAACCACACCTCCACCCTGCTGAACAGCGAGAATATCGCTTGGGACACGCGAAGCGTCCGGGGCCAGCTGGCAAACGCCTCCGGCTACGGCAGGGGCACGCCGGGAGACCTGCGGTATTGGAGCTATAACAACCACGCCTTCGGCATTCTGGGTCAGACCCTGGAGCTGGCGGCGGGGAAGTACCTGGACGACGTGCTGGAGGAGCGGGTCCTGGGGCCCCTGGGGGCGGACTGCTCCTTTGCCGCCGGGGAGCTGGAGGCGCCGGAGCTGGTGACTCCGCTGTACCGGACAAGCTCCCTGGGCCGGTCCGCCGCCTCCCTGCGGAGCGTCCGCCGGTGGAGTTCGCCGGGGGCCACGGGGCGGCAGTTCGCCGGGGGCTTCACCTCCAGCGCCCTGGATCTGGGAAAGCTGACGGCCCTGCTGGCGGGGGACGGCTGCTTTGAGGGCGTGCGGCTGATGGATGCCGGGACCGTTGCGAAGATGGAGTGTGGCGATGCCCTCCCCGGCGGAACCCGGCAGGCCCTGCCCATGCGGCTGCGGTTCGGGGCCTATGGCCGGGAGCGGCTGTACTACCACACCGGCAGCGCCTACGGGGCCTACAACCTGCTCAGCTACGACCCGGACACCGGGGACGGCGTGGTGGTGCTGACCATGGGCGCCGACGGCCGGAAGGACGCCTACGGCATCTACGCCGTCTGCGGCGAGATCAGCCGGGCGGTGTACGAGGCCATCGCCTGAGAGAAGGGACGGAAAAACGCTCCGGGAAGTTTCCCGGAGCGTTTCCCTCTGCTCAGAACAGTTTTTTCAGCCCGTCCAAGGCGTCGCCCAGGTCGGTGGCGGCCAGCTTGGCCTTGACCCCGGCCACCAGGGGCTGGAGCTGCTCCTCCGGCAGGTTTACGCCGGTCAGCTCCTCCAGGGTCTTCACGGGGTCCTGCTGGAAGCGCTTCAGCAGGGAGGGGTCCTTCTGGAACTTGGAGACCAGCTCCTCGATTTTGGCTTTGATGTCAATGCTCATCGGTCGGCTCCTTTTCATGTTCGATACGCCGGAACGCCCGGCGGCAGGTTCATCATAAAAAATCAGGGGATATTTGTCAATGCATTTTGGGCAAATATGGAGAAAATGTGAAAATTTAAAAATTTCTCTTACATGTTTCCCCTGAATTGTGGTAAACTAACAAGGAAGGAACGCAAAAATTGCCGGGGAGGAAGCCCGGCGGGAAGGAGAACGCGATGTTTCAGTTGGGAGAGCTGGTCGTCTATGGGTCCACCGGCGTCTGCCGGGTGGAGGATTTCGCCGGGCTGGACGGGCCGGGGGAAGACCGGGGAAAGCGGTATTACCTCCTCAAGCCCTTGTGGCAGGACGGGGTGATCTACGCCCCGATGGACAGCGAAAAGGTGCCCATGCGCCCCGTCATCAGCCGGACGGAGGCGGAGGCGCTGATCGACCGGATGCCGGACATCCCGGCGGCGGCCAGCCGGGGCGGCACGGCCCAGGCCCAGGCCCAGCAGTACCAGTCCGCCGTCCGGGACGGGGGACACGAGGCACTGATCAAGATCATGAAGGCCATCCGCCGCAAGCAGGGGCTGGCGGAGTCCAAGAACCGCCGCCTGGGCATGGTGGACGAGCGGTATATGAAGCAGGCGGAGCGTCTGCTCTACGGGGAGCTGGCCACGGCGCTGGAGATTCCCTACGACGAGGTGGAGGATTACATCGCCGCCCGGCTGGAGGGAGCGGCGGAATCCGCGGAGGCCGGCGCGTGAAAACGGGAGACGGGGAGGACCCGTCTCCCGCTGTTCGTCGGAAGAAATTCCGCTCTGTTCCGCCCCCGCCTGCGGCGAGGACTGTACCCGCTTCATTCCTTCCTCCTCTCCCCGCAGAATCTGCGGATTTTGCGGGGGCCCGTTGGGGGTGGTCAGCGGGTGATTTCCCGGACCAGACGTGCGGTCATTCCCCAGATGGCGCGGCCCTCGTACTGCCAGATGGGGATTTCCACCTGCCCGCGGCTCCAGGGATAGTTTCGGGGGATGCCCACGGGGCCGTAGGGGAAATCCTCCGGCACCTGGGGGGCCAGCACATAGTGCCGGAGATCCGGCTCCGTCTCCCGGAAGAAGGCCAGGGGAACGGTGAAGGCCTCCGCCACCTCCGCCGGGGAGGGGCGCAGGGCGGCGAAGCCGGCGGGGGACACCAGCCCCAGCACCGGCCGGAGGAGAAAGCCCCGCTGGCTGCAGATGAAGTCCGGCGTGCCCAGGAGGGTCACTTCCTCCCGGGGGATGGACAGCTCCTCCTCCGTCTCCCGGAGGGCGCAGTCCTGGGGGGTCTCCCCGGGCTCCATGTTCCCGCCGGGAAAGCAGACCTCCCCTCCCTGGGAGACCCGGGAGGACCGGACCTCGAAGAGCAGGCGGAGGCCCCCCTCCCCCTCCACCAGGGGGCAGAGGACGGCGCAGCTCCGGGAGGCCCCCAGAAGGCCCGGCTCATGGCCCCGAAAGCGGCGGGCCAGCCGCTCCAGCTCCCCCGTCACAGCAGCATGGTCAGCGCCTGACGGCGGTTTTCAATGTCCACCTGCCGGGCGCTGGGGGCGTACTCCCCGTCCAGGGACCAGGGGAGGTCCTCCTCTGTTTCCAGGTGAATGGAGGAGACGTGGCGGAAGACCAGACCCTGGCTGTCGTACTGCTGGTTCAAAAGGGCGTGGACCAGGCTCTGGAGGTCCGCCGCCGTCCTGGGGCTGGGGACCAGCAGCATCTCAAAGAGGCCGTCGTCCAGCACCACCCGCTCCGGGTTCAGCTTCATCAGCCCCCCGATGGAGGTGGAGTTGCATACCGCGCCGAAGAGGTATTCCCCGTCCAGCGTCTCCCCGTCGGCGGTGAGGCGGACGTGGTAGGGCCGGAGGGTGCTCAGGTCCTTCATGCCCTCCAGAATATAGGCGAAGTGCCCCAGGGCGTTCTTGGCGGCCTGGGGGGCGGCGTAGCTGCTCCGGGTGAAAGCCCCGAAGGAGGCCACGTAGAGAAAGCTCCGCCCGTTCCAGAAGCCCACGTCCAGAAGCCGGGGGACGTTCCGGGCGATGGCGGCAGCGGCCTCCGCCGGGTCGCCGGAAATATGAAGGCTGGCGGCAAAGTCGTTGGTGCTCCCCTGGGGCAGATAACCCAGCAGCGGGGGGCGGTGGAGCCGGACCAGACCGGAGACCACCTCGTTCAAGGTCCCGTCGCCGCCCGCGGCCACGACGAGATCGTACCGCCCGCCCTCCCGCCGGGCGGTTTCGGCGGCGTCGCCGGGGCCGGAGGTGATATGGATGGAGAGGAGATACCCCGCCTGGGAGAGGGCGGCGGCGGCGTCGAACAGGGGGCCCCGGGACTTGTTCTTCCCGGCCCGGGGATTGAGAATCAGCAGGAGCCTGCGGGGCTTCATAGGGGACACCTCCTGAGAGAGATTCGAGGGATTCACCTACAGTATAGCACGGCGATTGTGAAAATACTGTTAAAAATGGCAGGGGCGGCGGCGGGGCGGAAAAAGAGGATTGCTTTTCCCGGCGGTCCCGTGTAGAATGGGGAAAAAGAAAGGGAGGCGCGGGCCATGGAACGAAGGAACAGCTATGTCAGCATGGGGGTGACGGCGTTTTTGTCCGCCGCCGCCATTTTGCTGTTTTACGACACCCTCTTCGGCGGAAAGGCCGTGCTGGCCCTGCTGAAAACGGTGCAGCCCATTCTCTACGGGGCCTTCATTGCCTATCTGCTGACCCCCATGGTGAATTTTTTTGAGCGGAACCTCTTCCCCCTCCGGCCCGGCCGGGTGCGGAACCGGCCGCAGGTCCTGCTGGTCCGGACGGTGGGCATCCTGCTGGCCTGGACGGTCATTGCGTTTTTTTGCTACCTGCTGGCCTCCGTGCTGATGCCGGAGCTGTACAAAAGCGTCCTCCAGCTCATCGACAACGCGGACAACTACTACCGGACCATCAGCGGCTGGGTGATTCAGCTGCTGGAGGCGAACCCCGCGGTGGCGGACTGGGTCAGCCAACAGATGGCGGCCTATTTCCAGGACCTGGACAAGTGGCTCACCAGCGGCGTCCTGCCCCAGCTCCAGGCGGTCATGGTCACGGTGTCCGGCGGGGTGCTGAGCCTTGTGAACTTCGTCAAGGACCTGCTGGTGGGGGTCATCGCCTCCGTCTACCTCCTGGCCACCAAGGAGCGCTGCGCCGCCTACGGGCGGAAGCTGATCTACAGCCTCTTCCCCCGGGAGCAGGTGGGGCTGGTCCTCCGGGGGGCCCGGCGGGCGGATATCATCTTCTCCGGCTTTGTCCGGGGGAAGCTGCTGGACTCCATCATCATCGGCATTTTGTGCTTCATCGGCTGCTCCGTTCTGAAATTCCCCTACACGCCCCTGGTGTCCGTCTTCGTGGGCGTGACCAACATCATCCCCTTCTTCGGCCCCTTCCTGGGGGCCATCCCCAGCACCTTCCTGATTCTTCTGGTCTCCCCCCGGCAGGCGCTGTACTTCGTCATCTTTGTCCTGGCCCTCCAGCAGCTGGACGGCAACGTCATCGGGCCTAAGATTCTGGGGAACACCACGGGTCTTTCCAGCCTGTGGGTCATCATCGCCATCCTGGTGGGGGGCGGCTTCTTCGGCATCGTGGGGATGTTCTTCGGCGTGCCGGTGTGCGCCTGCCTCAACAGTCTGGTGAACTTCTTCGTGGAGGCCCGTCTGCGGAAAAAGGGCCTCTCCCCGGACTCCGGGGAGTATATGGCCGGGGGGGCATGCGGCCCCCGGCCGGAATAAACTCCGCTCCATTCCGTCCGGCTCCGCCGGACATCCATTCCGCTCCGTTGATTCCGGCCGTTCTTCAAGGGGGAGCGGGCTCCCCCTTGAGAATCCCCCTTCCCTGCGGGGGGACGAGGGATGAGGGACGGAGGACGGGAGACGGGAGACGAGGGACGGGGGACAAAATTTGGGGGAAAGTTTGTGAAAACTATTGCAAGCTTTTTTTCCGTCGGGTACAATACGGCCTTGGGACCTCCGGGAGACCGGAGGGG
>CAJTZL010000085.1 GCA_910583695.1 uncultured Oscillibacter sp. | reverse complement strand
AGCTGCGCCGCTGCATCATCGCCTATGAGCCCATCTGGGCCATCGGCACCGGCAAAACCGCCACGGCCGAGCAGGCCGGTGAGGTCTGCTCCAACATCCGCGCCACCATCCGCTCCCTGTACGGCGCCCGTGTGGCCCGGAGCGTCACCATCCAGTACGGCGGGTCCATGAACGCCAAGAACGCCGCTGAGCTGCTGGCCCAGCCCGACATCGACGGCGGACTCATCGGCGGTGCCGCCCTGAAGCCCGACCAGTTCGTGGAGATTATCAACGCGGCCAATCAAGAGTGATCTTGTCTCAAAAGGGGGACTTCGTCCCCCTTTTGGATTCTCCTAAAGGAGTCTTTTTATGAACAAAACACCAACTACTCTGATCATCATGGACGGCTTCGGCACCGGCGGCGGAGAGACGGGAAACGCCGTCCAAACCGCCAAGACCCCCCGGCTGGACGGTTTTTTCCAGGAGTTTGCCCACACCACCCTCTCCGCCTCCGGGCTGGACGTGGGCCTGCCCGAAGGACAGATGGGCAACAGCGAAGTGGGCCACACCAACATTGGCGGCGGCCGGGTGGTCTTCCAGGACCTGCCCCGAATCACCCGCGCCATTGAGGACGGCAGCTTCTTCCAGAATCCCGCCTACCTCCACGCCATGGACGCATGCCTGGAGAAGGGCTCCGCCCTGCACCTGTTCGGACTCTTGTCCGACGGCGGCGTTCACTCCCATCTGACCCACCTCTTTGCCCTGCTGAAAATGGCCAAGGACAAGGGACTCACCCGGGTCTATATCCACGCCTTCCTGGACGGGCGGGACGTGTCCCCCACCTCCGGCGCGGGCTTTGTGGCGCAGACTGCCGCCAAATGCGAGGAAATCGGCGTGGGCAAGATCGCCACGGTCATGGGCCGATATTACGCCATGGACCGGGACAAACGCTGGGACCGCGTGGAGCAGGCCTATGACGCCATGGTCTATGGCGAAAGCCCCATCAACAATCCGGACCCTGTGGACGCGGTGAAAAAGTCCTATGAACAGGGCGTCACCGACGAGTTCGTGGAGCCTGTGGTCTGCGACGCCGACGGGTCCATTTCCGATAACGACAGCGTCATTTTCTTCAACTTCCGCCCTGACCGGGCCCGGGAAATCACCCGGACTCTGGTGGACCCGGAGTTTGACGGCTTCACCCGGCAGTTCTTCCCGCTGACCTTCGTCTGCAACACGGAGTATGACGCCTCCATGCCCAACGTGGAGGTTGCCTTTCCCCGGGTGCTGGTGAACAACGGCCTGGGCGAGTACCTCAGCAAAATGGGCATGACCCAGCTCCGCATCGCCGAGACGGAGAAGTACGCTCACGTCACCTTCTTCTTCAACGGCGGCAGTGAGACCGTCTTTCCCGGCGAAGACCGGGTGCTGGTCCCCTCCCCCAAGGTGGCGACTTACGATCTCCAGCCGGAGATGAGTGCACCGGAGGTCTGCGAAAAGTGCGTAGAGCGCATTGAATCCGGGGCCTATGACGTGATCATTTTAAACTTTGCCAACTGCGACATGGTGGGCCACACCGGTATCTTTGACGCCGCGGTGAAGGCCGTGGAAACCGTGGATGCCTGCGTCGGAAAAGTGGTGGACGCCACCCTGAAAATGGGAGGCATCGCCATGATCACCGCCGACCACGGAAACGCGGAACAGATGGTGGAGCCCGACGGCAGCCCCATGACCGCCCACACCACCAATCCCGTGCCCTTCATCCTCTGCGGCGCGGGGTCCGAACTGCGGCGCGACGGGAAACTGGCCGACATCGCACCCACCATGCTGGACGTGATGGGCTTGGCCTGCCCGCCGGAGATGGACGGAAAAACCCTGATTGTGCAGTAAGCGCTCTCCAGAGTGAACAACTCTCAACGCCCGCTGAACGTTCTTTCAGCGGGCGTTTCCGCGCCGGAGCGCCTCCGAGCGCCATCAGACGGCTTTGCCGGATAGGGAGCCTGTATGGAAGAATATCATGTATGGATTGGAACCTTTTCTGAACAAGACTTTGAGCAGTATTGGGACAACGAGCCCTATGAAGACGCGGTGAAGCGCTGGAAAGACGGAAGCGGTTCAAAGCCGGGTGAAGATTTGAAGTGCGGATTCTGCCGAGAAACGGGGCTTGAGGAACTGGAAGAGACCGATTTTTGGTTCTACATTTCCGCTTCCATGCACACCGGCCGGGAATTGGCGGAATATTACATGCCCCTGGATTTGGACGCTTTTGAAACCGCCTGCCGTGAAGCGGGCATAGAGGGCGGCAACGTGATCTGGGGAATTTCCGTAAAGGATTTTCCCGGTGAAAATCCGGCCGCCTGCAAGAGCATGACTTACATTGGAACCGTAACCTTCAGATAGCACAAGCCGGATCCAAAAGCGGCTTCCGCGCCCTTTCCCCGCAATGCATCACCACCTGTCACAAAAGAAGAGCCGCCCTCCCGGGCGGCTCTTTTCAATGGCCTACGCTAATTCCACTGCGGCATTCAAAAGGCGGATCAGCTCCTCCTTCCCGGTTCCCTTTTCCGCGGAGAAGGGCAGAAGAACATCCTCCTCTCTCAGCTCCAGGGTCTCCCGGATCAGGGCCAGGGCGGGGTCGATCTGGCTCTTTTTCAGCTTATCCAGCTTGTTGGCCACCACGATTTCCGGGCAGCCCGTCTCCCGGAACCAGCCGTGCATGGTCAGGTCGTTGGCGGTGGGCTTGTGCCGGGCGTCCACAATCAAGACTCCCGTGGTGATATGGGCCTCCTGGAAATAGCTCTCCATCAGGCGGCCCCAGCGCTCCTTCTCCGCCTTGGAAACCTTGGCGTA
Source organism: uncultured Oscillibacter sp. (assembly GCA_910583695.1). Taxonomy (GTDB): domain Bacteria; phylum Bacillota; class Clostridia; order Oscillospirales; family Oscillospiraceae; genus Oscillibacter. The sequence continues at coordinate 5,624 of CAJTZL010000085.1, read as the reverse complement.
GCCATAGCCCGGCAGATCCACCAGATAGGCCCGGTTATCCACCAGGAAATAGTTTACCTGGGTGGTCTTCCCAGGGGAAGAGCCCACATAGGCCAGATTCTTCCGGCCCAGGAGGCGGTTGATTACCGAGGACTTCCCCACGTTGGACCGGCCCGCAAAGGCGAACTGGGGCAGGCCGTCCCAGAAGAACTGCTCCCGGGTTCCGGCGGAGCGGACAAATTCCGCTTTTCCAAAATTGATAGGCATAGCGCCTCCTTTACTGCCGCAGGACGGCTTCCGCCTTCTCCCGGGGCACGGGGACGAAAACCGCCGTCTCCTCCCGGGCCGCCTCCGGCTGGGCCGTCAAGGCCGCGGCAAAGACCTGATCAATGGTCTCCACCGGGATGAACTTCAGCGCCGCCCGGACCGTCTGATCGATCTCCTCCAAGTCCCGGACGTTGTCCTTGGGAATCAGCACCGTGCCGATGCCGCTGCGCAGGGCGGCCATGGTCTTCTCCTTCAAGCCGCCGATGGCCAGTACCCGGCCCCGGAGCGTCACCTCCCCTGTCATGGCAAGGCCCGCCTTGATCTTCCGGTCTGTCAGGGCAGAGAGCATGGCAGTGGTAACGGCAATGCCCGCCGAGGGGCCGTCCTTGGGCACTGCGCCCTCCGGGAAGTGGACGTGAATATCCTTGTTTTTATAGAACTCCGCCTCCACTCCCAGCACCGCCGCCCGGCTGCGGATGCAGCTCAAAGCCGCCTGGGCGGATTCCTTCATCACGTCGCCCAGGTTTCCGGTGAGCTCCAGCTTGCCGGTGCCCTCGCAGACGACGACTTCCACCTCCAGAATCTCACCGCCGGTCTCCGTCCAGGCCAAGCCGTTGACCACGCCGACCTCCTCCCGCTCCGTGTGAAGGGCGGGGGGATAGGGCTGACAGTCCAGGAACTTGGGCAGATCCTCTTCCGTCACCGTAACCCGCTTCGTTTCGCCGGAAACCAGCTTCATGTCCGTCTTCCGGCACAGGGCCGCCACACGCCGCTCCAACAGACGGACGCCGGACTCCCGGGTGTAGTCCCGGATGATGGCCCGGAGCACCTTGTCGTCCACCCGGAGGGTGGACTTTTTCAGGCCGTGCTCCGCCAGCTGCTTGGGCAACAGATGGCGGCGGGCGATTTCCACCTTCTCCTCGTCGGTGTAGCTGGTAAGGCGGATCACCTCCATCCGGTCCAGCAGAGGCTGGGGGATGGTATCGGTGGTGTTGGCGGTGGTGACAAACATGATCTGGCTCAGGTCCACGGGAATCTCCATATAGTGGTCCCGGAAAGCGTGGTTCTGCTCGCTGTCCAGCACCTCCAGCAGGGCGGAGGCCGGATCTCCCCGGTAATCATTGCCCAGCTTGTCGATCTCATCCAGCAACAGCAGAGGATTCATGGACCCGCCCCGGATGATGGCGTCGATCACCCGGCCGGGCATGGAGCCGATGTAGGTCCGGCGGTGTCCCCGAATATCCGCCTCGTCCCGGACGCCGCCCAGGGAGAGCCGGGCCAGTTTCCGGTTCAGCGCCTTGGCGACGCTGATGGCGATGGAGGTCTTGCCCACCCCCGGCGGGCCCACGAGGCAGAGAATCTGTCCCTTGCCCTTTGGGTTCATCTGCCGGACAGCGATGGTTTCCAGAATGCGCTCCTTCACCTTTTCCAGGCCGAAGTGGTCCTTCTCCAGCACCTTCCGGGCAGCCTCCACGCTGACCCGTTCCCGGGTCGTCTTGTTCCAGGGCATCTCCAGGCACACGTCCAGATAGTTCCGGATCACCGATGCCTCGGCGCTGCCATAGGGCTGGCGGGAGAGCTTTCCCGCCTCCTTCAGCAGGTGCTTTTCCGCCTCTTCCTCCAGACTCAGCTCCAGAATCCTGCGGCAGTAATCCTCCACCTCATCCTCATCGTCGTCCTCCCCCAGCTCGTTCTGGAGGACCCGAATCTGCGTGCGGAGAATCTGGTCTCTCTGGGTGCGAATCAGCTGATCCCGAATCTTGCCCTCCATCTCGTGCTCGAAGCCCAGGATGCTGCACTCCCGGGCCAGAAGGCCGTTGAGCTTCCGCAGCCGGACGAAGGGGGCCAGCTCCTCCAGAATCTCCTGCTTATCCGTGTGCCGCAGGGGGATGTTCTGGGCGATGAAGTCCGCCAGCCGCCCCACGTCCCGGCTGTCCATCACGGTGGTGACAATCTCCTCCGGCACCGCGCCGGAGAGCTGGGCGTATTCGCTGAACAGGCTCCAGGCCTGACGGAGCAGGGCTTCCGCCCGGGGGCTCCGGGCTTCGGAGGGGACCTCCTCCGGCAACTCCTCAACATTGGCCTGGAGATACGGGGAGGACTGCCACAGCCGCCGCAGCCGGGCCCGCCTCCGGCCCTCTACCATGACCCGGGCGGAGCCGGAAGACAGGCGGAGAATCTGCCGGATATGGGACACGGTGCCGATCTCGTACAGGTCCCTTTCCTCCGGGCGCTCCACGCTGATCTCCCGCTGCGTAACCAGGAAAATGTCCTGCTCCCCTTCCATGGCCCGCTCCAGGGCCGCAATGGAAATCGGACGCTCCACATCAAAGGTCAGGTTCATATGGGGAAAGACCGTCAGACCCCGGAGGGCCAGGACGGGCATATTCATTGTGGTGGGTTCCATAGGCGTCATAGGGTTCACGCTCCTTTCCAGGGGCTGGGAAATAGTGGTAAGGAATGGAATTGGTCCTTACAACCCGAGAGGAAGGGATATTACTCCCTTCCTCTCTCTCAGCCCGGCAGAGAGCCGGGCCTGCTTTTGTGTCAGGATGCGGACTTGGGAGGGCGGGACTTCCCGCCCTTGCCGGGATTCAGCTTTACGGAGTAGCTCACCTTCTCCGGGTCCTTTGTCAAAATGGGCTGGCCCGTACCGTCTACGCACTCCTTGGTGATGACGGCCTTGACAATGGTGGGGTCCGAGGGGATGTCATACATGATCTGGGTCAGCATACTCTCCATGACGGCCCGCAGCCCCCGGGCGCCGATGTTCCGCTCAATGGCCTTGTCGGCGATGGCGTCCAGCGCCTCCAGCTCGAACTCCAGCTCCACGTCATCGTATTCCAGCAGCTTCCTGTACTGCTTCACCAGGGCGTTCTTGGGCTCCTGGAGAATGCGGACCAAGTCCTCCCGCCTCAGGCCGTTCAGGGGCGCAATCACCGGCAGGCGGCCCACCAGCTCCGGAATAATGCCGTACTTCAGGATGTCGTGGGGCTGGACCTCATGAAGGATTTTGCTCAGGTCCTTGTCCTTTTTGCCCTGGACATTGGCTCCGAAGCCGATGCTCTTCTGATCCAGGCGCTTTTCGATGATCTTCTCCAGCCCGTCAAAGGCGCCGCCGCAGATAAACAGGATGTTTTTCGTGTTCATCTGGATGAACTCCTGGTGGGGGTGCTTCCGGCCGCCCTGGGGCGGGACGTTGGCCACGGTTCCCTCCACAATTTTCAGCAGAGCCTGCTGCACGCCCTCGCCGGAGACGTCCCGGGTGATGGAGGTGTTTTCGCTCTTCCGGGCAATTTTGTCGATTTCATCCACATAGATGATGCCGTGCTCCGCCCGTTCCACGTCGAAGTCCGCCGCCTGGAGGAGGCGGAGAAGAATGTTTTCCACGTCGTCGCCCACATAGCCCGCCTCCGTGAGGGTGGTGGCGTCGGCAATGGCAAAGGGCACCTTCAAAATTTTGGCCAGGGTCTGGGCAAAGAGGGTCTTGCCGGAGCCGGTGGGGCCCAGCATCAGAATGTTGCTCTTCTGGAGCTCCACATCCTCGTCGCCGCCGAAGAAAATGCGCTTATAGTGGTTGTACACCGCCACGGACAGGGCGACCTTTGCCTCCTCCTGGCCGATGACATACTGATCCAGCACGTCTCGAATCTCCCGGGGGGTGGGCAGCTGGTCCGGCAGGTCCTCCAGCGCCGGAGCATCGGGCTCAAAGCCGTCGTTCAAAATGCTCATGCACAGATGGACGCACTCATCGCAGATGCGCACGCCGGGCCCCTGTATCATGCGGTGAATCTGCTGCTCATGCTTGCCGCAGAAGGAACATCGCAGGGTTTTCTTGCCGTCGTCGTTCATGGTTTCTACCTCTCTATCGGGGATGGGGCTTCGCGTTTAGGCCTCGTCCTTTTTCTCTTCCTTATTGACCAGAATCTTGTCGATCAGGCCGAACTCCTTGGCCTCCTCGGCGCTCATGAAGTTATCCCGCTCACAGGCAGCCGTGACCTCCTCAATGGAACGGCCCGTGTTTTCCGCCAGAATGCGGTTCATCCGCTTCTTGATCGTCTCCAGGCGTTTCAGGTGGATGGCCATATCGGTGATCTGGCCCTGGGTCCCGGCGGAGGGCTGGTGAATCATGATCTCCGCGTTGGGCAGGGCAATGCGCTTGCCCTTGGCTCCGGCGGAGAGCAGGAAAGCGCCCATGCTGGCCGCCATGCCCACGCAGATGGTGGAGACATCGCACTTGACGTACTGCATGGTATCATAGATGGCCATGCCGTCGGTAACGGAACCTCCCGGGCTGTTGATATACAGCTGGATGTCCTTGTCGGGGTCCTGGGCCTCCAGATAGAGAAGCTGGGCCACGATCAGGCTGGCCGTTGTGGCGTTGACCTCCTCGCCCAGAAACACGATCCGGTCGTTCAGCAGCCGGGAGAAAATGTCATAGGACCGCTCGCCCCGGTTGGTCTGCTCAACTACATAGGGAACTAAACTCAATTTGAAAACCTCCAGTCTTTAGTGGACGCCGCTTCCGCCGGGTGAAGTGCGCTCCGGCGGAAACCCATATAACCATTTTCACATGATACCACAGGCATCATGTGAAAAGGTGTCGAATCTGTGAACCCGCAAGTAAAGATTCGGCTTATTTATAATTACTCCGCGTCCTTCGGCTCCTCCGCGTCCTCGGTCTTCTTCTTCCGGGGCTTCCGGGCGGGCTTCTTCTCCTCGGCGGAAGGCTCTTCGCCTTCGGCGGCCTCCTCGGTCTTCTTCTTCCGAGGCTTCCGGGCGGGCTTCTTCTCCTCAGCGGCGGACTCGGAGCCCTTCTCTTCGGCGGGCTTCTCCTCCGGCTTGACGGCGATAGCGCTCTCCGCCACCACATCAATGGCCCGGCGGCTGCAAATCTGGTCCTTCACCTGATCCGCCTGGATGTACTTCTTTACCATCTCCACATCCATGCCGAACTGCTCCGCCAGCTTCTTGTACTCTTCCTCCACAGCCTCGTCGCCGGCCTCAATGCTTTCGGCCTTGATGATGGCCATGACCGCCAGATCCATCTTCACCTGCCGCAGGGCGGGCTCCTTGGCGTCCTCCAGCAGCTTGGACTCCTGAAGGCCGGTCATCTGGAGATACTGGTCGTAGGGGATGCCCTGCTGGGCGATCTGGGTGCGGAAGTTCTCCACAAACTGCCGGGCCTGTCCTTCCACCATGGCGTCGGGAATCTCCGCAGTAATGCCCTGGGCCACCTGCTCCATCAGCGCGTCCTCAAAGCCCCGCTGGGCCTCCTTCTCCCGCTCCTCAGTGATCTGCTTCTCCAGGTCCGCCTTCAGCTCGTCCAGGGTGTCGAACTCGCTGACGTCCTTGGCGAACTCGTCGTCCAGGGCGGG
>CAJTZL010000084.1 GCA_910583695.1 uncultured Oscillibacter sp. | reverse complement strand
CTTCCGGGCTGCCGGACACGCCCATCCCCCAATGGGCGTGAACCCTTGCGCTGTCGGTGCCCCTGGGGTGCATCGAGAACGAATGAAAGGGGAATTTATCATGTTAAAGCGCGTATTGGTCACTGACGGCATGGACGCCTCCGCCGTTGCGGCGCTCCGGGCGGACGGCTGCGAGGTGGTGGAGCAGTTCTACGAGCCCGACGCCCTGGGTCCCGCCCTGCGGGACTTTGACGCCGTCATCATCCGCTCCGCCACCAAAATCCGGGAGCCCCAGATCGACGCCGCCCGGGGCGGGCGGCTCCGGCTCATTGTCCGGGCGGGGGTGGGGATGGACAACATCGCCATCCCCTATGCCGAGGCGGCGGGCATCGCCGTGCGGAACACCCCCCGGGCCTCCTCCAACGCCGTGGCGGAGCTGGCCCTGGCCCTCCTCTTCTCCTGCGCCCGGAGCCTCTCTGTCGCCGGGCACACCATGCGGGAGAACCGGTGGGAAAAGAAGGCGTATTCCAAGGGCTTCGAGCTGGCGGGGAAGACCGCCGGGGTCATCGGCTACGGCCGCATCGGCCGGATGGTGGGTGACAAGTGCCAGGCCCTGGGGATGCAGGTCCTCTCCACCGTCCACCTTCACCGCCCGGAGGGCTGCGAGTGCGAGACCATGAGATTCGTCTCCATGGACGACTTGCTGACACAGGCCGACGTCCTCATCCTCTGCGCCCCCGGCGGGGACCGGCCCCTGGTGGACCGGGAGAGCCTGGGGAAGATGAAGGACGGCGTGGTGATTATCAACGTCTCCCGGGGCAGCAACGTGGACGAGGGGGCCCTGCTGGAGGCCCTGGAGTCCGGGAAGGTCCGGGCGGCGGGGCTGGACGTGTGGATGAGCGAGAAGGACCCCAACTGGGCCCTGGCCCGGCACCCGGCGGTCTCCTGCACGCCTCACATCGGCGCGGGAACCCGGGAGGCCCAGGCCCGCATCGGCCGGGAGCTGGTGGACATTGTGGAGGGCTTCGCCCCCTGACCTCATAAAGAGGAGTATTTGGAAGCTATGAGATCCATTCACGAGGTATACAAAATCGGCCGGGGGCCCTCCAGCTCCCACACCATGGGCCCCGCCCGGGCCGCCGCCCTCTTCCGGGAGGAGACGCCGGAGGCGGACGCCTACCGGGCGGTGCTCTACGGGTCCCTCTCCAAAACCGGGAAGGGCCATGGAACGGACCGCATCCTGGAGGAGACCTTCGCCCCCCTCCCGGCGGAGATCGTCTTCTCTCGGGAGACGGTGGAGAAGCACCCCAACACCCTGGACCTGACGGCCCTGCGGGACGGGCAGGCGCTCCGCACCCAGCGGGTCTACAGTGTGGGCGGCGGGGATCTGGAGTGGGAGGGCCGCCCCGCCCCGGGGCAGGAGCAGGAGACCTACTTTGAAAACTCCTTTGCCGAAATCAAGGAGTTCTGCGAGTTCCGCTACATCAGCCTCACGGACTACGTGGAGCTGAACGAGGGCGCGGGCATCTGGGACGATCTGCTGGAGGTCTGGTCCGTCATGCAGTCCTCCATTCAGGAGGGGCTGGCCGCCTCCGGGGAGCTGCCCGGGGGGCTCCACATCCAGCGGAAGGCCAAGTCCATCCACGACCACATTCTGGTGAACAAGCACCCGGAGATTGTGGAGTGCCAGCGGGTCTGCTCCTACGCCTATGCCGTGTCGGAGCAGAACGCGGACAACGGCCTCATTGCCACGGCCCCCACCTGCGGGTCCTGCGGTGTGCTGCCGGCGGTGCTGTACTACTTCAAGGACAAACGGGGTCTCAGCGATCTGGACGTTGCCCACGCCCTGGGCGTGGCAGGCCTCTTCGGGGGGCTGGCCAAGCGGAACGCCTCCGTCTCCGGGGCGGAGTGCGGCTGTCAGGCGGAGATCGGCGTGGCCTGCGCCATGGCCGCCGCCGCCCTGGGGCAGCTTTTCGGCTACTCCGTCAAGCGCATCGAGTACGCCGCCGAGGTGGCCCTGGAGCACCACCTGGGCCTCACCTGCGACCCCATCTGCGGCTTAGTGCAGATTCCCTGCATTGAGCGCAACGCCGTGGCGGCCATGCGGGCCATCAACTCCGCGAACCTGGCCTACTTCCTGGCGGAGACCCGGCGCATCAGCTACGACATGGTCCTCAAGACCATGTACGAAACCGGCATCCACTTAAACCGGAGCTACCGGGAGACCTCCGAAGGGGGCCTTGCCCGGCTGTATTCCCGGCGGGGGTAAAACCGGAACCGGCAAAACAAAAGCCCCGCCTGTCCCTCGGGACGGGCGGGGCATTTGGGGGGATTTTGCCGAAACCCCTTGCAATTTGGGGAAATCCGGGTTACAATAAGAATCGGAAACATGAATGCGGCAGGCCGCCGGGTGTAGACAGCACCCGACAGCCCTGTACGAGTGTCCGTACCACTCAGCACAGCAGTTTGAACTGCGCCACGGGCTTATTATACCCATTCCCCCACGCTTTTGCAAGGGTGGATAGCAAGGTTGCGGGAACGGGAACGGTGGGCCGTGCGTTCGCATGCTCTTAAGCGGCGCTGAGTTCTTGGGACTCGGCTCCGCTTTTATGTTTCCGGCGGACGCCCAACCGGAGGGGGAGGTCCCACACACACGGCGGCTCCCGCCGCCATCCCTTTCCTCCCTCTCCGGCGGGCGCGCCCCGCCGGAAGTCCCGCCAAACCAGGCCAACCCGCAAAAGCCCCCTGCGCCGCCGGCGCAGGGGGCTTTTCACCGGCGTCCTCCCGCAAAGGAATCCGGAAATGTCGTAAATATACACAAGGCAAACGTTTGTATTTCGGCGGCAGATGAATTGAAAATGACATTTTTTGGTGCTATACTGGTGTTACTTTACATTGGGATACCGGCGGAAGGCCCTCCCAAATCGAATGGAGGCATACCCATGAAAAAGTTTTTGTCCCTGTTGCTCACGCTGGCCATGCTCTGCGCCATGCTCCCTGCGGCCTATGCCAGCACCATCTACACCGCCAAGGAAATGAAGGTCAAGCACGACTTCCAGACCGAAGGCGTGGAGGACGGCAAGGGAACCGCCACCTACGTGGACGTGGAGGGCGGCTACTACATTTCCCCCTGGAAGTACGACGTGGAAACCATCAGCCTCACCGTCACCTATGAGGGCGAGGACTACAAGGTCAAAACCAAGGATTTGGACCTGGACGGCCTGAAGGATGTGAAGGTCAGCGTCTTTGAAAAAGACGGCAAGGTGGAGACCAGCACCGAGAGCGCCCCGGACGACGCGAAAAAGATCGCCAAGTTCAAGGTGGACCTGGAGAACTGGACCGTCATCGCCATGCCCAAGACCGAGGGCCTGGAAATGGCCGTGAAGTTCCAGTACAAGGACGCCAAGCCGGAAGACGCCAAGAGCGTGGACGCCTTCCCCCTGGACAAGGCCGCCCAGGCCCAGGCCGAGGCCCCCGCAGGCTCCGTTCAGCTGATTCAGGACTTCAAGGAGTGCAAGGGCGTCACCGACGAGACCAAGGAAATCCGCACCGTGCTGAAGCCCGATGAGAACGGCATCTACTTCGCCTCCCGCTGGGACTACAAGCTGGCCACCAAGGAAGGCGACGGAGGCGTGGGCCCCAACATCGACTGCAAAGTGGTCTACAACGGATCCAACAAAAAAATGAAGGGCGAGGACATCAAACCCGACGCCAACAACTGCGGAACCATGTTCTTCTTTGACCAGGGCGGCAAGCTGGACGTGGCCGCGGAGGTCCCCCAGGGCGCCACGGAGCTGGCGGAGTGCGTCATGAGCCTGGACGGGGCCATCTGGTTCATCCCCAAGAGCGACAAGATCACCACGGAGCTGGAGTTCAACTACGACGCCTCCGAAACCTATGACGCCAAGAAAAACGTAGACCAGGTCCAGAACGTGAAGCCCGGCGCCCGGACGGAAGAGCCCGGCGAAGACAAGAAGGACGAGGCCCCCGCCGCCCCCAGGTTCACCGACGTGGCCGCTGATTCCCCCTTCGCCAAAGCCATCGGCTGGGCCGTGGCCGAGGGCATCACCACCGGCAAGACCGAAACCGCCTTCGGCCCCTCCGACACCTGCACCGTGTCCCACATCCTGACCTTCCTCTGGCGGGCCAACGGAAAGCCCGGCGCCAAGGAGGGCGTGAAGGACCGGGACGCCGCCCTGGCGTGGTTTGAGAGCGAGATCATCGACCGGCACGGAGACCCCGACGCCGCCTGCACCCGGGCCATGGCCATGCTCTACATCTGGCAGGCCGCCGGAAGCCCGGAGACCGAGGCCGAGATCAGCTTCACCGACGTGGAGAAGGACGCGGATTACGCCGCCGCCGTGGCCTGGGCCGTGGAGAAGGGCATCACCTCCGGCACCGGAGACGGCACCACCTTCGAGCCCGGCAAGACCTGCACCCGGGGCCAGATCGTGACCTTCCTGTACCGGACCGCCTACGCCCCCGCCCCCCTGGAAGCCTCCAAGTAAGCGCCTGCAAACCGCCGAAGCCCCGCCGTCTCAGACGGCGGGGCTTCGTTTGTTCACCGGAGGGGTCACTTCCGCCGGGCCGCCGAGGACCCCAGGCCCAGCTCCAGGCGGTATTTCGTCACCGTCCGCCGGGCCAGGAAGATGCCCCGGGCCTCCAGAAGGCGGCAGAGGTCCTGGTCGCTGTAGGGCCGCCGCCGGTCCTCCTCCCGGACCAGGGCCAGGAGGGACTGCTTGGCCGCCTGGCGGGAGACCCCGCCGCTGACAGGGAGGCTGAAAAAATACCGGAGGGGGTATGTACCCTGGCGGCACTGGAGGTACTTTCCCCGGACGGCCCGGGAGACCGTGGAGGGGTGGAGCCCCAGCTCCTCCGCCAGGGAGGAGAGGGTCATGGGGGCCAGGGTCCCCGTCCGGCCGGAGAAGAAGGGCCGCTGGGCCTCCAGCGCCGCCTCGGCGCAGCGGCGCAGGGTGCTCCCCCGGCGCTCCAGGCTGTCCAGCAGCCATTTGGCCTGCCGGAGCTTCTGGCGGAGGTAGTCCTTCGTCTCCTTCTCGTCGGAGCTTTTCAGAAGGCGGAGGTAGTAGTCGTTGACGGAGACCCGTGGCAGGTAGTACTCATTCAGCACCACCTTCAGCTCCCCCTCCAGCTCCGCCACAAAGACGTCGGGCCGGACATAGACCGCAGGCTCCGCCGGCTGAAAGGCCCGGCCCGGGTGGGGCTCCAGGGAGGCGATGAGGGTCTCCGCCTTCCGGACGGCCTCCACCGTGGTCCCCAGCTTCTGGGCAATGGCGGCGTAGTGCTTCCGCCCCAGCTCCGGGAGGAACCGGGCGGCGATCTCCATGGCCACAGGGTCCCCGCCGTCCCGGCGGCTGAGCTGGAGCAGCAGGCATTCGGAGAGGGACCGGGCCCCCACGCCGGGGGGCTCCAGGCTCTGGAGGGTGTCCAGGGCCTGCTCCGTCAGGGCCTGGGGGATTTTCATGGAGGTCAGGCCGTCCAGGTCCTCCTGGGCCAGATACCCGTCCTCGTCCACCAGCTCCGCCAGATACCGGCAGAGGGCCGCCAGGGGCTTGGGGAGCCGGAGGCGGTGGATCTGGTCCCGGAGGAAGGCGGCGAGGCTCTCCAGGTCCCGGTCCTCCCGGCCGGTCTCCATGGCGGCCTCCTCGTGGGCGAAGGTGGCCCGGTCCCGGAGGCCGCCGTCAATCCACCCGGCCTGACGGCGCAGCTCCTCATAGGCCCGCTCCGGCGGGTCGGACTGGTCCAGGAGGGGGTTTTCCTCCGTCTGACGGGAGAGGTATTCCAAGAGCTCCTGGGAGGTCATTTGCAGGACCTCCATGGACTGCATCAGCTGGGGAGTCAGCTTCAGCTCCTGGCGTAATTCGGTTTTTAATTGGACGAGACTCATGGGGCTCCTCCTGTGGGGCCTGACCCCCAGGTCAGGCCATTCCTCCGGAACCGTCCGGCTCCTACTGCACGGACGTGGCAATCTTTCGGGCCGCCGTGGCCTGGGAGATGCCCAGCTCCCGGGCCACGGCCACGGTGGTGCCCCACCGGCGGTAGGACTCCCGGATGATCCGCCCCTCGTAGGCGTCCATCCGCTCCGCCAGGGTGCCCTCCTGAGCGGGGGCGGGGGCGGCGGACCCGGCGGCGTACTCCGGCGGCAGATGCCCCAGGTCGATGATGGGGTCCTGGACGGTGATCACCAGCCGCTCCACCAGATTTTCCAGCTGGCGGACGTTTCCCGGCCAGTCGCAGCGCTCCAGGAAAGTCAAAAGCCGGGGACTGAAGGTGAGGGCCTTGCCGTACTCCCCGCAGAACCGGGCCAGGAACTGGTGGGCCAGGGGGAGCACGTCCTCCCGCCGCTGGCGGAGGGGGGGGATGTGGATGCGGATGACGTTGAGCCGGTAGAAGAGATCGGAGCGGAAGAGTCCCCTTTGGACCGCCTCCTCCAGATTCCGGTTGGTGGCAACCAAAAGGCGGAAGTCCAGCTCAATGCGCTTGTTGCCGGAGAGGCGCTCGATGGTCTTCTCCTGGATGAGCTGGAGGAGCTTGGACTGGATGTGGGGGGGCAGCTCCCCGATCTCGTCGAGAAAGAGGGTGCCGTTGTTGGCCAGCTCGATTTTGCCGATCTTTCCGCCGCTGGCGGCCCCGGTGAAGGCCCCCTTCTCGTAGCCGAAGAGCTCCGACTCAATGAGGTTTTCGTGGAGCACGGCACAGTTGACCTCGATGAAGGGCCCGTCGGCCCGGCTGCTCATGGCGTGGATGGCCTTGGCCACGGCGCTTTTTCCCACGCCGGTTTCCCCGGTGATGAGGATGTTGGCTTTTGTGTTGGCCGTGTTCTGCATCAGGGTCCAGAGGCGCTGCATGGAGGCGCTTTTGAAGATCAGGCTGGTGGAGGTGGCCCGCGTGCGGAGCTCGGCGATCTCCTGGGAGTACTGCTGGAGGGAGTCCTGGAGATGGCGGTAGTTCCGCTGGATGGCGTTGATCTGCTCCATGGAGACGGTGTTGAAGCAGACGGCGAACTTCAGCTCCCCGGCCCGGTCGAAGAGGGGGATGCCCACGGTCATGACGTTTTTGTGGGCGTGGTTGATGGTCTGGGTGGCGGTGATTTTCCGCCGCTGGCGGATGACCTCGGCGGTGACGCAGGGGGAGAAGGTGCCGTCGGCCTCCAGGTCGAAGGCGGAGCGGCCCACGATGGAGTTGTGGACAAAGCCGAAATTCTTCTCGTAGCTCTCGCTGACCCGGAGGATGACGCCCTTGGCGTCGGAGAGCATCATGTCGTCGGCCAGGACCAGATTGTTCTCGGGGCTGAGGATGTCAAAGAGGCCCCGGAGGTTGATGTCGTCGTCAAAGAGGGTGGTGAAATCCGATGCCTGGGGCATGGCGGGGCCTCCTTCTCCCCCCGAATGGGGGGGCTTATTCCCGCCCTTGCGGGCGGGGCGGATTGGATACCAGCGATGGCTGGTTCATTGCACCCCCCATTTTCTCTTTTTCTTGCCAGAAGAAAAAGAGAAAACGGGCCGTGCACGGTCCAAAAGAGAAAAAGAAGGATACGGGGGAAACGACGGGGGACCGCGGCTGAATGATCGGCGGAGCCGGAATGACTTCCCTCGCGCAATGAAATTGAGCGGGGGTTTGTCCCTTGTCGAATGGAGCAGATCCTCTTTCCGCTGCCGCTGGGCCGGTGCTGAACTGCGGGCTTGACTCCCTGTCAGCTTACTCCTCCGCACCTCGCCACGCGGGGTCGTCGGTGATGCCTAGCAGATAGTCCGCGGATACGTGAAAATACTTCGCCAGCAGGACCACCTTTTCAATCGTGGTCCCCCGGTGGCCTCGCTCCATCATACCGATTCCGTTGCTTGACAGTCCGAGCTTTTCTCCCAATTCATTTTGCTGGAGCCCAGCTTTCTGCCGCAGCTCCCGGAGCCTTTCTCCAAAAATAGCTTTAACTTCCATAAAACCTCTTGACAACACACTATATGCGTGTTACCATCAGCATAACACGCGAATAGTTTTTTGAAAAAGGGTGAAACTCATGTCGAATTTTTTAAACGCCATTTACCACGATGATCCGCTTTCTTATCGGACACTCTGTAGCATTGATTCCCCTCAAACACCGGAGGAGCGGCATGTTGCCGCTCAGCTCCGCGCGGTGGATGAAGAGACAGCGAAAAAGCTAAAGGCAGGCATCCGCATTCTTGCAAACCGCCAATCAGAGGAGTCCTTTTATAATGGCGTCCGCTTCGGTGCGCAACTAATGGCGGAACTGCTAACGCAATGACCGACAGGAGCCTTGCGCAAACGCCAAGTTAGCGGCAGCGAAAAGAGGAGCTGGTCCATTCATTGAGGGACAAACCCCCGCCGAATTTGATTGCGCGAGGGAAGTCATTCCGGCTCCGCCGATCATTCAGCCGCGGTCCCCCGTCGCTTCCCCCGTATACTTCTTTTTCTCTTTTGGACCGTGCACGGCCCGTTTTCTCTTT
>CAJTZL010000083.1 GCA_910583695.1 uncultured Oscillibacter sp. | reverse complement strand
CGGGTAACGCCCGCCGAAGGCGACTTCAGGAAAAGTGCAACAGAGATATACCGCCTCCCCCGTTACAAAATGGGGCCCCCGCCAAAACGCAGTTTTGGTAGGGAGAGGAGGCACAGTGAAATGAATGTCCCATGCCGCTTTGCAGCGTGGGGCAGGATATGGAACTTGTGCCGACGAGGTAAGGGTGGAAAGGTGCGGTAAGAGCGCACCCATCGGCTCGAGAGTGTCCGATGCTGTAAACTCTATCCGGAGCAACACCGGTATGGGAGCGCACAGGCTGGCCCGGCCGCTCCCGGGGTGGCTGGAGCGCACTGGCAACAGCGCGCCTAGATAGATGGCTGTCAAATACAGAACCCGGCTTACAGTTTTGCTCGCAAAAATGTGACCCCGGCGGCGTGATACGCTGCCGGGGTCTTCTGTTGTCATTTACCGGCTCACATCTCTCCGCGCTCGATGGCTTCGCGCAGTTCCCGGTTCGCCTTCTCCTGCCATTCCGCGATGGTCATGAGCCGCTCCTCCAATTCCGGGGAGACGGTCTCCAACCAGTACTGGTCGACCTCCTTGACCTGGTAATCGTCGCACCAGTCGTAGACCATGTAGGGCCTTTCCGGCCAGCGGGTGCGGACCACCACCTCATTGTGCCAGTCTCCGTCAACGTCCGCCACCGCGGCGGTCAGGCAGTCCTCCACCAGCAGGATGGTCTTTTGGTCTATCCGCTCCCCGGTCTCCATATCCCATTTTCCGGTCCAGAATCGGTAATCACAGAGGAAGACCTGTCCCCTGGGCTCGCCGTAGGGGTCCGGGTAGTATTTCTCGCTGGTGTAGTGGACCTCGTCATACCAAAACAGCGGACTGCTTTCCACTTCAAACTACGTATCCATCATTCCGCCCAGGATAATGCTTCCGGTTGCCTCACAGGAGGAAACGGTTCCCTCATAGGTCCGCCGGTTCCACCGGCAGTCCATGCGATAGGCCAGCTCGTTGCCATGCTCGTTTTCCAGCGCGATGCGGTCAAAATCTACACCCGATCCACACCTCAGACGGAGCAGGTGGCCCTGGTCCTCCACGTAGAGGTAGTTTTCCGTTCCCACAGTCTCCTTCAGGACGATGGGGCAGTCCAACTGCCCGCTGACATAAGTACCGCAATACCAAACGGTCCCCAGAGTTACCGCCAGCATCAGCGCCAGGGCCAGGACCGTCTGCCAGACGTGCTTCCGCCGCTCCGACCTCATGTTTTCCCGGGAAAAAAGCAAACGACCAACGGTAGAGTACGGCAAATTCCGCCTGTTTCAAGCGGTTCAAGCTCCATGGAAAAAGTTTCCCGTATTTCCGTTTTTTAAGGTTAAACTAAGAAAACCGCTGTATGATGCCCCCATCCTCTTGAACGAAAGGAGCTCCAGCATGAAACCTCGGCACGAGTGGAAGCACGAAATTACCACCGCCGACCGGCTGGTCTTATCCTCCCGCCTCTCCGCCGTAGCCCGGCGGGACGGCCATGGACAGAACGGGCGCTATGAAATTCGGAGCCTGTATTTCGACGATCTCCGGGACACGGCCCTGCGGGAGAAAATCGACGGCGTTGCCAAACGGGAGAAATTTCGAATACGGTATTACGGCGGCGACGCCGCGTACATCTGCCTGGAGAAGAAGAGCAAGCGGGACGGCCTGTGCGGCAAGCGTTCCGTTCTCCTCAGCGCCCAGGAGGTTCAGGCCCTCCTGAAGGGAGACCTGGACTGGATGCCCGGCGGAGGCCGTCCCCTGGTTCAGGAGCTCTACTGGAAGATGAAATCCAACGGTCTCCGCCCCAGAACCATTGTGGACTATACCCGGGACGCCTATGTCTTCCCCGCCGGGAACGTGCGCGTCACCCTGGACTACAACATCCGCACCGGCCTGGGGTCCACGGATTTCCTGAATCCCCGCTCCGTTACCGTCCCCGCCGGGGACGCCCCCGCCATCCTGGAGGTGAAGTGGGACGAATTTCTTCCCGACGTCATCCGGGACGCGGTACAGCTCCCCGGGCGGCACACCTCCGCCTTCTCAAAATACGCGGCCTGCCGCATTTATGGATAAACAAGAAAGGAACGATTTATCATGACTTTTCAAGACATCTTCAAGTCCAGCTTCCTGGAGAACGTCACCAGCGTCAGCCTCCTGGACATGAGTCTGGCCCTGATCCTGGCCTTCGGCCTGGGACTGTTCATCTTCCTGGTCTACAAGAAAACCTTCACCGGCGTCATGTACTCCTCCGGCTTCGGCGTGACCCTGGTGGCGCTGACCATGATCACCACCATGGTGATTCTGGCAGTCACCAGCAATGTGGTGCTGTCCCTGGGCATGGTGGGCGCACTGTCCATTGTCCGCTTCCGCACCGCCATCAAAGAACCCCTGGACATCGCTTTTCTCTTTTGGTCCATCGCCGTGGGCATCGTCCTGGCGGCGGGGCTGATTCCGCTGGCGGTCTTCGGCAGTATGGTGATCGGATTCATGCTGTTGGTTTTCGTCAACCGGAAATCCCGCTGTGACCCCTACATGGCCGTGCTCCAGTGCGACGGTCAGGAAAGCGAAGCCCGGGCGGCGGACTTTCTCCGGCAGAACACCCGCCGCTGTGTGGTGAAGAGCAAAACCGTCCAGAAAGACGCCGTGGAGCTGAATCTGGAGATCCGGCTGAAGGACGAAAACACCGGCTTCATCAATGCCCTGGCGGAACTTCCCGGCGTGCGCAGTGCGGTGCTGGTGAGTTACAACGGAGATTATATGGGTTAAAGGAGGTCCTCCATGTCGACCCACAGATACATCGACAAACTCTGCGCCGCCGCCCTGGTCCTCTGCCTCCTGCTCACATGCGGGTTTATGAACGGCGAGTCCCTGGGCATCCGGCCCGCCGCCTCCGTCATGGGCTATGAGACCCGGCTGTTTGACACGGAGCGGGTCCACACCCTTGACATTGTGATGGACGACTGGGAGGGCTTCCTGGAGACCTGCGAAAACGAGGAATACGCCCAGTGCGCCGTCATCATTGACGGAGAGGCATACCAAAACACCGCCATCCGGGCCAAGGGCAACACCTCGTTGACCATGGTCTCCGCCATGGACAGCGACCGCTACAGCTTCAAGCTGGAATTTGACCACTATGACAGCGTCAGGACCTACTATGGCCTGGATAAGCTGAGCCTGAACAACATCATTCAAGACACCACCTACATGAAAGACTACCTCACCTACCGGATGATGGGAGCCTTTGGTGTGGACACGCCCCTTTGCAGTTATGTCTATATCACCGTCAACGGCCAGGACTGGGGCCTGTATCTGGCGGTGGAGGGCGTAGAGGACGCATTCCTTCAGCGGAACTACGGCCGCGATTCCGGCGAGCTCTACAAGCCGGACAGCATGAGCTTCGGCGGCGGCCGGGGCAACGGGCGGGAGTTCCGCATGGAAGACCTCGACCTCCTCGGCGAAGACGGCGCGGAAACCCAAGTCCCGTTTTCACAAAATGCCGGGGGCTTTCCCTCCCCGCCGGAGGGTCAGCCATCCGGCGCCGGACAAGGGAGACCCGGAGAGACATCCGGGGCCAAGAGCGGTCCCGCCGGATTTGCCGGAGGCCCCGGCGGCGGTATGGGCGGCGACGATGTAAAGCTCCGGTATATCGATGACGACCCGGAAAGCTACTCCAACATCTTCCAAAACGCCAAAACGGATATCACCAAGGCGGACCAGACCCGGCTGATCGCCGCACTGAAAGCCCTCAGCCAGGGGGAAGACCTGGAAAATGTCCTGGACATCGACGAGGTTCTCCGCTATTTTGTGGTGCATAATTTCGTCTGCAACGGCGACAGCTACACCGGCTCCATGGTGCACAACTACTACCTCTACGAAAAAGACGGCCGACTCTCCATGATTCCCTGGGACTACAACCTGGCCTACGGCACCTTCCAGGGCGGCGATGCGGCCAGTCAGGTCAACGCCCCCATTGACTCCCCGGTTTCCGGAGGCGACAGCCGCCCCATGGCGGACTGGATGTTTGACCATCCGGAGTACACGGCTCTGTACCATCAGTATTTCCAGGAGTTCCTGGAAACCGTGGACCCCGCCGCTCTGATTCGCGAGGCAGAGGAACGGATTGCCCCCTACGTGGAAAAAGACTCCACCAAATTCTATACCAACGAGGAGTTTGAAACCGGCGTGGAAACACTTCAGGAGTTCTGCCGTCTCCGCTCGGAGAGCATCCGGGGACAGCTGGACGGCTCGATTCCCTCCACGGAGGAGGGACAGGCGGCAGACGCCTCCGCTTTGGTGGACGCCTCCGGCATCGTTCTCTCCGACATGGGCACCATGGACCGGGGCGGCGGTTTTGGCGGCAGCGAACCGCCTTCCCCTCCCGGAGGCCGTGGTGAACAGCCGGACGCGCCTTTCCCGGCGGAGGATTCCGATTTTCCTGGACAGCCGCCGGGACGTGAGCCCCTAGAGGCGCAGGAGGCGCAATCCGCAAAAATTCTGCGGGAAGGTCCCAGAGAATGGTCCGGAGAAGGCGGCTTCCCCGGCGGGGAGTTTTCGGGAGAAGCGCGCGCCGTCATCAGCGGAAGCTCCCTGCTCCTGACGTCGGTCTCCCTGGCCGTCCTGCTGGCGGGACTTTTGGCCGCCCTCCTCTATCGACGAAGAAAGCAGTGACAAAGGACCGCTTCCCCACGTGGGAGGCGGTCCTCTTCTGTATTTTCTCAGTCATTTTATTAAACAAAACAAAATTTTTGTTTAATAATTGGGCGGTAGAAACGGGACAGGCCGCTTTCAGCCTGCCCCGCTGTTTGGTCGGTCAGTCGTTGTCCCAGTTGTGCCAGACGTTTTGCACGTCGTCGCTGTCTTCCAGCATGTCAATGAGCTTTTGCATATTTTTCACATCGCCCTCGCCGCTGAGCGTAATGTAGTTCTGGGGCACCATTTCCACCTCGGCGTTGACAAAGCTGTACCCCTTCTCCTCCAGGGCCTTCACCACATCGTTGAAGGCGTCGGGATCGCAGGTGATCTCCAGGGCGGGACCGTCGGCCTCAAAGTCGGCGGCTCCGGCGTCCAGGGCGTCCATCATGACGGTTTCCTCATCCAGTTCCCCGTCCTCGTTGTCAATGACAATGACGCCTTTTTTGTCGAAGGACCAGGACACACAGCCGATGGCTCCCAGGTTGCCGTTGCACTTGTCGAAAGCATGGCGGACCTCCGGCGCGGTGCGCTGACGGTTGTCGGTCAGGGCCTCCACGATAACGGCCACGCCTCCGGGACCGTAGCCCTCGTAGGTGACGGCTTCGTAGCTGTCGGTATTTCCCGCTCCCAGGGCTTTGTCGATGGTCCGTTTGATGTTGTCGTTGGGCATGTTGACCGCTTTTGCTTTGGCAATGACCGTGGCCAGCCGGGAGTTGTTATTGGGGTCCCCGGAGCCGCCCTCTTTCACGGCGACAATGATTTCACGGGCGATCTTGGTGAAAGCGGCAGAGCGTTTGGCATCCGCCGCACCCTTGGTTTTCTGGATATTATGCCACTTGGAATGTCCGGACATGGCGTTTATTCTCCTTCCACATAATACTGAATCGCTTCCTGGTGGGAAGCGGATTTTTGAATTTGCAGGTTCGGGAACCGGCGGGCCAGAAAAGAAATCACCGTTTCGCAGACCAAGTCCTCCGTAGGAAAGTGCCCTGCGTCAATGAGGTTGATGCCTTTGGCCTTTGCATCCACAAACTGGTGATAACTCAAATCGGAGGTGACAAAGGTATCGCATCCGGCACGGATGGCGGCGTCCTCAAATTCGCCGCAGGCCCCGCCGCCTACAGCCACCCGGTGGACGGGCTTTCCTGCACCGGCGTAGCGCACGCCGTTGCAATCCAGGGTCTTGGAGACGAAGCGGACAAACTCCGGCAGAGCCATAGGAGCCGCCAGCCAGCCGCAGCGGCCCACGCCCTCTCCGGTAAAGTGCTCCGGAATCCGGATGCCAAGAGCCTGGGCCAGAACGTCGTTGACGCCCCCTTCGGCGCAGTCCAGGTTGGTGTGCATGCAGATAGCCGCAATGCCTTTCTCCGCCAGCTCCAAAACCCTTCGCCCCACCGGGTCCCGGTCCGTCACGCTTTTCTGGCCATGGAAAATCACCGGGTGATGGGAGACAATCAGATCCGCCTTCCACTGGACCGCCTCCGCAATGACCTCGTCCGTGATGTCCAGAGACACCAGCGCTTTCCGAACCTCATTCCGCGGCCTGCCCACCAGAAGTCCCACATTGTCCCAGTCCTGGGCGCATTCCCTGGGCGCCAGATCATAAAGGGCCTGTTCGATCTCAATGACCGTCGGCACGCCGCCACTCCTCTCTCATGGACAGCAGTGCGGTGATGATCTCCCGCAGTCTGTCCGCTTTTTCCTGCCCTCCGCCGGAGCGGTTGAGCCCCGCCACGGCGGTTTGCAGCCGGATGATCTTCCCAATGATGTATCGGTCCCCCAGCGGGTCCCGGAGCAGGGCCGCCCCGCCGTGAAGCTGGCCCAGGGTCAGGGACATCTCCCCTCCCCCGGCCTCCATCACTGGGTAAAGAACGCCCCGGTCCTCCACCAGGGCCTCCCGGCGGATGGCATAGCCATTCTCCGCCAGAAAGGCCCGCAGGACCTCCGCCCGAGTCTGAGGCTGGAGGAGCAGGGTGTGGTCCCCGTCGGCGGTCCAGGGGGCCCGGGCCAGGATGGCGGCGATATTTTCGCCTCCCATCCCGGCAATGACGATGGTATCCGCCTCCTCCGGCGAAACCACCGTCAGGCCGTTTCCCAGCCGGTAATCCACGCCGTCCGCACCCCAGATTCTCCCGGTCTCCCGGGCCCGGACCAAAGGCCCCTCCCGCAGATCGCAGGCAATGGCAGAGGCCACACGCCCGTGAAGCCGGAGCCACACGGGAAGATAGGCGTGGTCCGTGCCAACATCGGCGAGCCGCGCGCCGGAGGGCACCCAATCCGCCAGCAGACGCAGGCGGGGCGTCAGTTCCAGCGTTCCCAAGACGGACTCACTCCGCCTTTTTGTTGGCCTCTTCGTTCACCAGGGCCAGCAGCTTTTCCACGTCGATGCCGTGGACCATGCAGGCCTCCTCCACGGTCTCTCCCCGGGAAGAGGGACAGCCCAGGCAGTGCATGCCGATGGACAGGAAGATGGGTGCGGTCTGAGGGGCGATGTCCAGGATATCGCCGATGATGGTGTCTTTCGTAATTTCGATCATTTCTGGATTCCTCCGTGTTGAAAATAGGTGTCAGCGTTCGGCCGCCCGGTCCTCGTCCTCCTGGAACAAATTTCCGCAGACGGCTATCGTCCAGCTATTATACTCTATTATTTGCCCAAATTCAATAGAAAATCCCACAAAAGCCAAAACCAGCGCCCTACGCTTTTCTTTCCTCCCGGTAGCTCTCCGCCGCCTCGTCCAGCACCGCCGTCAGCTTCCGCTCGATTTCCGTCCCCACCAGCGCCTTTGGATAGATTATGCAGAGTCCCTGGTTTTCCATATATCCCCCGCAGCAGTCCATTCCATAAAAGTACATCAGATTTTCATAATATCTGATCCTCGCCTTGAAGTAAAAGGTCCCGGAAAGCGGCGTAAACTCCATCACCCCCTTGACGACGCCTGTCTCCTTGAACTCCTCCACGGCAGTGTAAACCACGTCGTCGCTCAAAATCGCAAGGCAGGGGTACGTGCCCTCTTCCCCATACGCGGCATTGGGCGCATAGGTGTGGAGCATATCCACCTCCCCGGCGTGAGACTTTGCCGGCTTGAAGGCGTCGTTCACCCGGAAAGAGGTCCGGTATTCGCTGTCGCCGTCCCCATAGAAAATCTCCTCAGCAGTGTGGGACGTGGATGCAAGGACAAGCCCGCCTCCGGGCAGGATGTTTTTGAACGCCTCCCCGGTCCGGTCTCCCGCCGGACGATAGGACTTGATCTTTTCTGCAATCTTATCAAACAGTTCCATTTCAAATCCTGCCTCTCCACCGTATTTCCACCAAACGCTCTTGGCCTATCCTGATTTTAACATACGTTCCCGGCTCTTTCAAGGCAAACCATGGAGCAGAAAGCGCCCGACTGCACATTTTATAGAAAGAGCGTAGGGTCGGACCTGCGTGTTCGCCCTTACAGGATAAATGCTTCGGATGGAATGCTTGATGAACTTGGAGCGGTTCGTAAAATGCAGGCTCCGCCCGTTTTCAAACAAAGACTGGTCCTTGAGACAGGTCTCCCACCCGGGTGCAAAAAAGCGTCCCCACGCTTTCGCATGGGGACGCTTTCCGTGACTTGGCACAAGAGACGAAACCGAAAAACGATTACCGCTGCTCCTCGCGCATCTTGGCGAAGCACTCGCTGCAATAGACCGGACGGTCAGAGCGGGGCTCGAAGGGCACGCGGGCCTCGCCGCCACAGGCGGCGCAGACAGCAGTGAAATACTCACGGGGGCCACGGGCGGCGTTCTTGCGGGCATCGCGGCAGGCCTTGCAGCGCTGGGGCTCGTTCTGGAAGCCGCGCTCAGCATAGAACTCCTGCTCACCGGCGGTGAACACGAA
>CAJTZL010000082.1 GCA_910583695.1 uncultured Oscillibacter sp. | reverse complement strand
TGGGTATCCGTCATGTACGGGTGCAACAACTTCTGCTCCTACTGCATCGTGCCCTACGTCCGGGGCCGGGAGCGGAGCCGGGAGCCCGCCGCCGTGCTGGCGGAGGTCCGGGAGCTGGTGGAGGCCGGGTACAAGGACATCACCCTCCTGGGCCAGAACGTGAACTCCTACGGCAACGACCTGGATGCCGGGTATCACTTCCCGGACCTGCTGGAGGACATCGACCGGATTCCCGGGGACTACTGGATCCGCTTCATGTCCAGCCATCCCAAGGACGCAACCCCCCGGCTCTTCGACGTGATGGCCAAATGCTCCCACGTGGCCAAGCAGCTCCACCTGCCCTTCCAGTCCGGAAACGACCGGGTGCTGGGGGAGATGAACCGGCGCTACACCCGGGAGAAGTATCAGGAGCTCATCCGATACGCCCGGTCCGTCATGCCAGGGCTGGTGCTGACCAGCGACGTGATCATCGGCTTTCCCGGGGAGACGGAGGCGGAGGCCATGGACACCGTGTCCCTGGTGGAGGAGGTGGGCTTTGACGCCCTCTTTACATTTATCTACTCCCCCCGCCCCGGCACCCGGGCGGCGGAGCTGCCGGACCCCGTGCCCAGGGAGGAGAAGCAGCGGTGGTTTGACAAGCTGCTGGAGGTCCAGAACGGGCACTCCGCCCGGATTCACGCCGGATACGCCGGGAAGACGGTCCGGGTCCTTGTGGACGGGGAGAGCGGCGACGGGGAATACCCCCTCTCCTCCCGGACGGAGGGGAACCGGCTGGTGCGGCTGAAGGGGGATTCGTCCCTCATCGGGCGCTTTCTGGACGTAAAGATCACCGGAAGCAACACCTGGGCCCTGTACGGGGAGCCGGTCTAACGGGCCATCCACTTCCCCAGGGCCACGGCCTTTTGAAACAGCAGCTTCTCCTCCAAATACCGCTTGCCGTCACAGGCGGCCCAATACTCTTCCACCAGTTTCAGCTGTTCATGGCTCAGCGATTCTACGATATGCTGGTACAGGCAGTCAAGATAAGCGTCCATGGTGTGGCTTCCAAAAAGACATAAATATGTTCTTCTTGGACCAAGATAGCAAACACGACTGTGTCTGTCAAGGCATACAGGAGAAGAAACATGACATTTCCGCAGCATCTTTTGAAATTGCGCAAAGAGCGGGGGTTGAAGCAGACGGAGCTTGCCCCTTTCATCAACATCAGCTGGCGGACCTATCAGACCTACGAACGCGGGGAGCGGGAGCCGCAGATGTCCACCCTCGTTGCCTTGGCCGATTTCTATGGCCTCTCCCTGGATGAGCTGGTCTGCCGGGAGTGGCCGAAGGAATCGGAAACATAAAAAACCCCGCGCACCAGCGCGGGGCTCTCCGGGGCTTATTGACAAACGTGATACAATAAAAAATGGTAAGAGAGGCGGGGTCAATCCTCTTCCAAGCGGAAAGAGGTGAGGCCCATGAGCGTGCTGGAAACCATTGCGTTACTTACGCTCGTGCTTACGGCTATCCAACTCGGGTTCAACCTGAAGAAATAACCGCCCCCCAGTAACAGCAAGAAGCGGCAATTTCTCAAGCTATAAACTTGTTAGACGATTGACCGCCAACCGGCTGCCACCGGCTGACCGCTCTCCTGCCCCTATTATACCCAACACCGCCCCCGCTGTCAAGGGGCGGCTTGAATCCACAGCCAGGAGGTTCCCCATGAAAATCATTACCCTGCTGGAAAACACCTCCAGCCGCCCCGGCCTTGCCGCCGCCCGGGGGCTCTCCCTCTATCTGGAAGCGGCGGGGCGCAGGGTCCTCTTCGACATGGGGCCCGACGCCTCCTTCCTGGAAAACGCCCGGGCCCTGGGCGTCGACCTTTCCGCCGTGGATACCGCCGTGCTCTCCCACGGGCACTCCGACCACGGCGGCGGGCTGGCGGCCTTCTGCGCCGTCAACGCCAGGGCGAAGATTTACCTCCGCCGGGAGGCCCTGGGGGCCTATTACGCCGTCCTCCCGGGGCAGGAGCCCAGCTACATCGGCCTGCCGCCGGAGCCGGACGCCCTGAAGGGCCGGTTTGTCTTCACCGGGGCCCGGGAGGCCCTGGGCGATGGGCTGACGCTGTTTTCCGGCGTGGAGGACGACCCCGCCCTCCGGGCCGCGGCCCCCAAGCTCCAGGAGCGGACCGGGGAGGGCTTCCGCCCCGACGGCTTCGCCCACGAGCAGCACCTGCTGGCGGAGGAGGACGGAAAGGCGGTGCTCCTGGCCGGATGCGGGCACCTGGGCATTGTAAACACCCTCCGGGCGGCGGAGCGGCGGCTGGGGCGGAGGCCCGACGTGGTGTTCGGCGGCTTCCACCTCTTTGAGCTGAAGCCGGGAGCGCCGGAGGCGGAGGCGCTGCTTCGCGCCACGGCGGAGGAGCTGCACCGGGGGAATACGATTTATTACACCGGGCACTGCACCGGAGACTGGGCCTATGAACGGCTCCGGGAGACCCTGGGGGACCGCCTGCGGCCCATGGACTGCGGCGCGTCGGCGGAGCTGTAGGCCCCATGCCCCATAGAGAGAAACGAGGTATCACATGGCAGAGCTGACCCCCATGATGAAGCAGTACCTGGAGATCAAGGAGCAGAACCCGGACTCCATTTTGTTCTTCCGCCTGGGCGATTTTTACGAGATGTTCGCCGAGGACGCCCGGCTTGCCTCCCGGGAGCTGGATTTGACCCTCACCAGCCGGGACAAGGGGAAGCGGGCAAAGCCCGAGGACGAGCAGATTCCCATGTGCGGCATCCCCTACCACGCCAGCGAGAGCTACATTGCCCGGCTCATTGCCAAGGGCTACAAGGTGGCCATCTGCGAACAGCTGGAGGACCCCGCCGCCGCCAAGGGGCTGGTGAAGCGGGACATCATCCGGGTGGTCACGCCGGGGACCGTCACCGACACGGCCTGCCTGGACGAGAAGGCCAGCAACTTCCTCTGCGCCGTCTACGCCGATTCCCGGTCCGCCGGAGCCGCCTTCTGCGACGTCACCACCGGCCGGGCCCACCTCACCTCCTTCACCGGGAAGGACCGGGTGGAGCATATCGTCAACGAGCTGGGCCGCTTCTCTCCCGCCGAGGCGGTGCTGAACGACGGGGCCGCTTCCGAGGCGGCCCTGGTGTCCGCCCTGGGGGAGAAGTTCCGCTGCCGGGTGGAGCGCGCCGGGGAGCGGCCCTTCCTCCTGCCGGAGGCGGAGCGGAGCATCCGCCGGCAGTTCGGTGAGGAGGCCTGGAACCGGCTCCCCGCCGCCGTGCCCGCCGCCGCCATGGCCCTGGGGGGCCTGCTGCATTACTTATACGAGACTCAGAAGACGGACCTCTCCTACATCAACGACCTGGACTACTACGAGCAGGGCCGGTTCATGGAGCTGGACCTGACGGCGCGGCGGAACCTGGAGCTGACCGCCACCATGCGGGGCAAGGAGAAAAAGGGGAGTCTCCTCTGGGTGCTGGACCGGACCCAGACCTCCATGGGAGGCCGGTGTCTCCGCAGCTGGCTGGAGCGGCCCCTTTTGAACGTGGCCGCCATCACCCGGCGAAACGGGGCCGTGGCGGCCCTGGTGGAGCGGACCATCGACCGGGAGGAGCTCATCGCCGCCCTCAGCGGCCTGGGGGACATGGAGCGGCTCATCGGCCGCATTGTCTACGGCTCCGCCGGGGGGCGGGACCTGGCCGCCCTGCGGTCCGCCATTGAGAAGCTGCCGGAGATTCGAAACCGGCTGGCGGCCTTTTCGGACCGGCGCCTCTCGGAGCTCTCGGAGGAGCTGGACACCCTGGAGGACCTGGGCAGGCGCATCGCCGAGACCATCTGCGACGAGCCCCCCTTCTCCGTCCGGGAGGGGGATCTGATCCGGGACGGCTTCCACCCGGAGGTGGACCGGCTCCGGCACATTTTGAAAAGCGGCAAAGGGGTCATCCCCGAGATGGAGGCCCGGGAGCGGGAGCGCACCGGCATCCGGACCCTGAAAATCAAGTACAACAAGGTCTTCGGCTACACCATCGAGATTTCCAACAGCTACAAGGGGGAGGTGCCGGAGACCTATATCCGCAAGCAGACCCTGGCGGGAGCAGAGCGGTACATCACCCAGGAGCTCAAGGAGCTGGAAAACTCCATCCTCACCGCCTCCGACCGAGTGGTGGCCCTGGAGTACGAGCTCTTCACCCGGCTCCGCCAGGAGATTTCCGCCGCTTCCGGCCGGGTCTTGAAGACCGCCGGGGCCGTGGCGGAGGCGGATGCCCTGGCGTCCCTGGCCGCCGTGGCGGTGCGGAACCACTACTGCCGCCCGGACGTGGACGAATCCGGGGTCATTGAGATTCGGGAGGGCCGCCATCCGGTGGTGGAGCGGGTCCTCAAGGACAGCCTCTTCGTCCCCAACGACACCTTCCTGGGGGAGAAGGAAAACCGGGTGGCCATTCTCACAGGCCCCAACATGGCGGGCAAGTCCACCTACATGCGCCAGGTGGCCCTGACGGTCCTCCTGGCCCAGATGGGCAGCTTTGTCCCCGCCTCCCGCGCCCGCATCGGCGTGGTGGACCGGATCTTCACCCGGGTGGGGGCCAGCGACGACCTCTCCGCCGGGCAGTCCACCTTCATGGTGGAGATGACGGAGGTGGCGGACATCCTCCGCTGCGCCACAAGGCGCTCTTTGCTGATTCTGGACGAGATCGGCCGGGGCACCTCCACCTTTGACGGCATGAGCATCGCCCGGGCGGTGCTGGAGCACTGCGCAAACCCCAGAACCCTGGGGGCCAAGACCCTCTTCGCCACACACTACCACGAGCTGACGGAGCTGGAGAACGTCCTTCCGGGGGCCGCGAATTACAACATCGCCGTGCGGACCCGGGGGGAGGAGATCATCTTCCTGCGCAAGATTCTCCCCGGCGGGGCGGACCGGAGCTACGGCATCGAGGTGGCGAAGCTGGCAGGCCTGCCGGAGAAGGTGCTCCAGCGGGCCCGGCAGGTGCTGGAGGAGCTGGAGGAGCTGGAGGCGGCGGGCGGGGTCCCTTGTGCCGCCCCCCGGCGGGAGGCGGAGCAGGTCTCCCTGGGCTCCATGGGCGAGGGAGAGGTACTGGAGGCCCTGCGCCGCTGCCAGCCGGACACGCTGACCCCCATTGAGGCCATGAGCCTTTTGTACGAGCTGAAACAAAAACTGACATGAAGGGGCGGCTATGGCTAAGAAACGACCCTCCGCCGGACTGACGAACCTGGAGCGGTTCGGCGGCACGATCTTCTTTGTGTTTTACCTGCTCCTCCTGCCCCTGGCGGCGGAGCCTGCCCGGCATCTGGCGGGGGAGCTGCTGGGACGGCGGATTTCCGGGGAGCTGTACGGCGCGGTGTATTACTACGGTCTCTTCGCCGTGACGGCCATCCTCTTCCACCATCTCCTGGGGACCTCCACCCGCCGCTTCCTGGACGACCCGGGCCTCACCCTCAAAACGGCGGCCGTCGGCCTGGTGGCTCATTACGGCCTCTGCGAGCTGGCGGCCCGGCTGGGGCGCATCTTCGTGGACCGCTCCGGAAACCTCAACGACTCCGCCATCTCCGCCCGGACGGGAAGCGCCCCTCACATGACGCTGCTGATTCTGGTGTTCCTGGCCCCCTTTGTGGAGGAGACGCTGTTCCGGGGGCTGGTCTTCGGCGGGCTGAAGGAGCGCAGCCGCCTCCTGGCCTACGCCGCCAGCTGCGCCCTCTTCGCCCTGGTCCACGTGTGGCAGTTCGCCGTGGCGGGCCGGGACCCGGCCTATTTTCTCTGGATGGCCCAGTACCTGATTCCCGGGCTGGTGCTGACCTGGGCCTATGAGCACTCCGGGACCCTCTGGGCCTCCTTCGGCCTCCACGCGGGGGTCAACGCCCTGTCCGCCCTGGCGGAGCGCATATAAGCAATACCTGCGGGGGCGCGGAGTCCCTGGGAAAGAAGTTTTGTCATGAGCTTTTTTGATACCCTCACGGAAATGCTGGTGCTGCTGTTCACCATTGCCATGGGCTTTACGGCCAACCGCCTGGGGATACTGGGGGGAGAAACGGACCAGAAGATTTCCAAGCTGCTGCTCTGCCTGACCCTGCCCGCCATGCTCCTGGGCTCTGTCTGCACGGGGGACGCCCTGCCGGAGACCTCCGTCGTGCTGGGAACCCTGGGGGTGGCGGTGGTGTTTTACTGCCTGGAATTTGCCTTCGTCCTGGCGGTCCCGCCCCTGCTGGGGGGCACGCCGGGACAGCAGGGCGTGTGGCGTTACACGCTGGCCTTTCCCAATGTGGCCTTCATCGGCTACCCGGTGGTGACGGCCCTCTTCGGGGCGGAGGCCTTGTTTTACGCCGTGATTCTGGTCCTGCCCTTCAACCTGATGACCTTCACCCTGGGGCCGCTGCTGCTCACCGGGGCGAAGCGGTTCAGCCTCCGGCAGATGCTCTCCCCCTGCGTCCTGGCGTCCGCCCTGGCACTGGGGCTGGCCCTGCTCCGGCTGCGGCCCCCGGCGGTGGTGGGGGAGGCGCTGAACTTCATGGGAAACATCACGGTGCCGTTGTCGCTGCTGTTTGTGGGGTCCCTGCTGGCAGGGATTCCCCTGGGGCGGATGCTGGCGTCCCCGCGGCTTTGGATTCTGACGGCGGTCCGGCTGCTGGTGCTGCCTGCGGTCTTGTGCCTCCTCCTCCGCCGGATGGGGACCGAGCCCCTGATCCTGGGGGTGGCCGTCATCCAGATGGCCATGCCCACGGCGATGAACGGGTCCCTGCTCTGCATGGAGTACGGCGGGGACGCAGAGTGCATGGCCCAGATCACCTTCGTCTCCACCCTGGCCTCCATCGTCACCATCCCCATTCTTGCGGCATCTCTGCTTTGACAGGCCGCCCGCCCCCGGAAAGGAGGAAGCCCCATGCCCCATATTCAGCAGCTGCCCGCCCACGTGGCGGACCTCATCGCCGCCGGAGAGGTGGTGGAGCGCCCTGCCAGCGTGGTGAAGGAGCTGGTGGAAAACGCCCTGGACGCAGGCGCCTCCGCCGTGGTGGTGGAGCTCCGCCGGGGTGGCATGGGCCTCATCCGGGTGACGGACAACGGCTGCGGCGTCGCCCCGGAGGAGCTGCCCGCCGCCTTCCTCCGCCACGCCACCAGCAAGCTCCGGGGCCCGGAGGACCTGGGGAAAATCGGCACCCTGGGCTTTCGGGGAGAGGCCCTGGCGGCCGTCTCCGCCGTCAGCCGGGTGGAAATCCGCACCCGGCGGCGGGAGGACCCCCAGGGGGCGCTCCTGCGGCTGGAGGGGGGCGTCCCCGGGGCGGTGGAGGCGGCCGGAGCCCCGGAGGGCACCACCATCCTGGTCCGGGACCTCTTCTACAACACCCCGGCCCGGCTGAAGTTCATGAAAAAGGACAGCGCCGAGACGGCGGCGGCCGGCGGGCTCATGCAGCATCTGGCCCTGTCCCGGCCGGACGTGTCCTTCAAATTCATCCGGGACGGCGCGGAGGCCCTCCACACCCCCGGGGACGGGCGGCTGGACTCCGCCGTTTACGCCGCCCTGGGCCGGGACTTCGCCCGGAGCCTCCTCCCCGTGAGGGGAGGCGGGGACGGTGTGCAGGTTTCGGGCTTTGTCACCCGGCCCCTCCAGGGCCGGGGCTCCCGGGCCATGCAGGTCTTCTTCGTCAACGGTCGGTTCATCAAGTCCCAGCTTCTGACCGCCGCCCTGGAGGAGGGCTACCGGAACCAGCTGATGAAGGGCCGTTTCCCCGGCTGCGTGCTGGCGGTGACGCTGCCGGTGACGGCAGTGGACGTGAACGTTCACCCCGCCAAGACCCAAGTGAAGTTCGCCCAGGAGCAGGCCGTTTTCCAGGCGGTGTACCACACCGTGCTGGACGCCCTGGCGGAGCAGGGGGGGCCGGTCCCCGCCGCCCCGGTTCACGGAGCGGCGCCGAAAAAAGCCGTGAACCCCCGGGGGGACTTCTTCCAGACCATGGACGCGAAAACCTACCGGGAGCAGGGGGCAAAGGCCGCCGCCCCGGCCTCCGGGCCCGCCCCATCCCTTCCCGCCTGGAACACGGAGCGGGGCGGCCCCCGGCTGTCGGACAGTGCGCCGCCGCTTCCCAAAACGCCTTCTCCCCGCCCGGCCTTGGGGCGGAGCGGAGCCCTCCCGCCCCTGCGGCAGGACGCGCCGCCCTCAGTCCTCGGGCGGGCGGAAGCGCCCCCCGCCCCCCCGGCGAAACCCGTGCCCCCGGCAGCGCCCGCCCCTTCGCGGGAGCCGGTCCTGCCGGAAACGCGGCCCTTCGTCCCCGCCATTCCCCAGGCGGAAGCCCCCCTGCCGGGGCAGGAGACCCTGGAGTCCCCCGGCGAGGCCCCCTGGCGGATTGCCGGGGAGCTGCTGCGGACCTACATTGTCTGCGAGAGCGAGGCGGGGGAGGTCTGGCTGGTGGACAAGCACGCCGCCCACGAGCGGGTGAACTTCGACCGGCTGAAGGCTGCCCTGGAGCCCCCCATGCGCCAGACCCTGCTGACCCCCGCCGCCGTGGAGCTGAGCCGGGAGGACGGGGCGCTGCTGCTGGAGCACCTGCCCCTTCTGGAGTCCCTCGGCTTTTCCTGCGAGGACTTCGGCGGCGGGGCCGTGCTGGTGCGGGAGATTCCGGCGGACCTGGACGCGGAGGACGTGACGGCCACCCTGGAGGAAATCGCCGGAAAGCTCCGCACCGGGCGGTCCCCGGCGGAGCGGCGGGAGAGCCTCCTCCACACCATGGCCTGCAAGGCCGCTATTAAGGGCGGCTGGAAAAGCGATCCGGAGGAGCTCCGGACTTTGATAGACAAGGTTCAAAGCGGCGAGGTCCGCTACTGCCCCCACGGGCGGCCCGTGGCGGTGAAAATTACGAGGTACGAGCTGGAAAAGCTCTTTAAAC
>CAJTZL010000081.1 GCA_910583695.1 uncultured Oscillibacter sp. | reverse complement strand
GTGAGAATGCGTCCGTAGCGGACGGCCAGGGGCAGCAGCTCCCCCCTGGCCCCCCGGAGGACGCAGAGGGGCTCCATGATGAGCTCCGCCCGGACCGTCAGCACCGCGCCGGCGATGACGCCGGCGGCGACGATGAGGGAGAAGTAACGGTTTGCCCGGGGCAGGTCCCCCTCTCCCATGGTGCGGGCCACCACGGCGCTGCCGCCGGTGCCCAGCATGAAGCCCACCGTGGCGAAGATCATCAGGGCGGGCATGATGAGATTCACCGCGGCGAAGGCGGTCTTCCCCGCGAAGTTGGAGACAAACACGCCGTCTACCACGCCGTAGATGGAGGTGAAGATCAGCATGACGACGGTGGGGAAGGTGAAGCGCAGGAGCTTGGCATAGCTGAAATGCTCGGATAAATGGATGTGCATAGGGATTTCCTTTCTCTGTATGGCAGGGCCGCCGGGGTATCCGGCGGCTTTTACGGTTTTGGAATGGAGTCCGTTTCCTCCTGGAAGAGGGAGAACCATTTCTGCGTCAGGTCAAGCATGGAGCGCAGCTCCGCTTCTCCCATGCGCAGGGAGGCGGCCTCTTCGGCCTGTTTGAGGGGGATGACCTTTTCCCGGATGAGGGCCCGGCCCGCTTCCGTGGGATAGACCCGGACCTCCCGCCCGGGGCCGGGCCGGAGGGTCAAGATTCCCTCCTTCGCCAGCTTCCGCACGGAGGAGTGGACGGTCTGCTTGGTCAGGGAAAACTGGAGGCAGATGTCCCGCTGGGTGCACCCCTCCCCCAGGTCCACCAGGGTCCACAGCACCAGCAGGGCGCTGTCGGAGAGCTTCTGCCGGACGGCCAGCTCGTGGTAGCACTCGTCGATCCGGTGCTGGAGGCGGATGTAGTCCTGAAACAGTTTATAAGCGTTCATGGCGGGAGCCTCTCTTTCAAGTATGAAATCGGACCAGTGGGGGACAAATGGCAGTATAGTCTGATTTCATACCAAAGTCAACCGTTAATCTGCACAAGGATGCCCGGGGACTCCTTGGGGGATATGTAGAAAGGGGCCCGGAATCCGGGCCCCTGGTCACTTGGTGGTGGAGATGCAGAGGGCGTGGCAGATGGAGGGAATGGACTCTCCCTGAAAGCTGGAGGTGGGGGAGAGCAGGGCCCCGGTGGGGGCGAAGACGATCTTTTTCCACTTCCCCTGCCGCATCCCCGAGAGGAGGTAGCCGTTGAACACCGAGGCGGAACAGCCGCAGCCGGAGCCGCCGGCGTGCATGTCCTGCTTCTCCCGGTCGTAGAGGAGGAGGCCGCAGTCCTGGAAGTGCTCCCCCATGTCGATGCCGTCTCTGGAGAAGAAGTCCCGGACGATGGCGTGGCCCAGCTCCCCCAGGTCCCCGGTGACGACCAGATCGTAGTCCTGGGGCTTTGTGCCGGTGTCCTGAAAGAAGGCGGACAGGGTGTCGTAGGCCGCCGGGGCCATGGCGGCTCCCATGTTGTTGGCGTCGGCGATGCCTTTGTCCACAATTTTTCCGCAGGTGATGTGGGTGATATAGGGGCCCGGGCCCTCCGGAGCCAGAATGGTGCACCCGGCGGCGGTGGCGGTCCACTGGGCGGTGGGAGTCCGCTGGTTGCCGTAGGGCACGGGCATCCGGTACTGGCGTTCCGCCGTGCAGAAGTGGGAGGAGGTCATGGCGGCGGCCTTTTCCGCAAAGCCGCCGTCAATGGCCATGGCCGCCAGGGAGAGGGACTCCCCCATGGTGGAGCAGGCCCCGTAGAGCCCGTAGAAGGGCACGCCGAAGTCCCGCAGGCCGAAGGAGGACCCGATGCACTGGTTCAAAAGGTCTCCGGCGAAGATATAGTCCAGGTCTCCGGGCTTCAGTTTGATCTGGTCCAGGGCCCGCTGGAGGACTCGCTTCTGCATGGCGGATTCCGCCTTTTCCCAGGTCTTTTCCCCAAAGAAGGAGTCCTGGTCCAGCTCGTCGAAATGCTCCCGCAGGGGGCCCTCCCCCTCCAGCTTGCCGCCGATGTTGGCGTAGGAGATGACGGAGGGGGGATGCTCCAGGGCGACGGTGCGGCGTCCGATTCGTTTGCGGTTCATAGCGCGCCTCCTTGTGATGGTGGTGTTCCTGCTAGGATGCCCGGGAAGGGCCGTTTTATGCGGGAGAAAGAGGCAAAAGGTGCCCTCTTGGATTCCAGCCCTTGCAGAAAGAAGGGGGTTTTGCTATACTATTGTAAGATAAACACCCCCGGAGGGGGAGGAAACAAAAGGAGTGTGCCGCGATGAACTATGAAATCAAGGGCGAGCCCATGCCCGTGGTGATCTGCGACCTGAGCGCCGGGGAGACCATGATTACGGAAAAGGGGTCCATGGTGTGGATGAGCCCCAACATGGAGATGCAGACCTCCGCCGGAGGCAGCATCGGCAAGGCCTTCGGCCGGATGTTTTCCGGAGAGTCCATGTTCCAGAACCTCTACACCGCCAAGGGCGGGCCGGGCATGATTGCCTTTGCCTCCAGCTTCCCCGGAACGATTCGGGCGGTGGAGATCGGGCCGGGGAAGTCCGTTGTGTGCCAGAAGTCCGCCTTTTTGGCTTCGGAGCAGGGGGTGGAGCTGTCCGTGTTCTTCCAGAAGAAGATGGGCGCCGGATTCTTCGGCGGCGAGGGCTTTATCATGCAGAAGCTCACCGGTCGGGGAATCGCCTTTTTGGAGATCGACGGCTCCGCCGTGGAGTATGACCTGGCTCCCGGTCAGAAGCTGATTGTGGACACCGGAAATCTGGCCATGATGGATGAAACCTGCTCCATCGACATCCAGTCCGTCAAGGGTGTGAAGAACGTCCTCTTCGGCGGAGAGGGGCTGTTCAATACCGTGGTGACAGGGCCGGGCCATGTGGTCCTCCAGACCATGCCGCTGAGCGCCTTTGCCGGGTCCATCGCCTCGGTGCTGCCCAGCAAGAGCTGAGGAATCGGGAAATTGCCTCTTACATAGGATATCCCGGCTGTGTTATAATCAGTGTAGCCAAAAAATTGAGTAACAGCTCTGTCATGCAAAAAGACGGGGCCCCGGAGAGGCGCATCTCCCCGGGGCCCCGTCTTTTGTTGTGCTTACCGCCCCTTTCGCAGACTGTCAAGCCACTTGCAGATGTAACAGCTTATTACATTCGCTCCAACAGCCAGCAAAGAATTGAGTATCTCTGTCATGACGTTTTACCTCCTTCCCATTACTGGGACAGAGGCAGGGCGGCGAAATCATCAAAGCATGATTCGACAGGTTTCGCAAGGGGATGCACGCCATGAGGAGAGGCCCAGGGTATGCGTTATCATCAAGAGGGCAGGGGCGGACCCACGGGTCCGCCCCTGCCTGTTAAAAAATACGGGGGAATATTCCTGCTGGTTCAGGAGTTCTCCATGCAGAGCTTCGCGCCGCCCAGGGCCACGGCGAAGACAAACCAGAAGATGCACATGACCCGGGGATAGTTCCAGAGGTAGTCCGCCAGACCGCAGACCAGACTGCCGCACAGGGCGGCGCAGGCGGCGCAGGTGATGGTTCGGGCGGCGCCGTTGGAGCAGTGCCGGACGGCATGGGCCGCCCGCTTGACGCCCCAGAGGGCGGAGCCTGCAAAGCCCACGAAGCCCAGGATCCCCATCTCCGCCCAGACCTGGAGGTAGATGTTGTGGGAGTGGACAAAGGGGGTTCGGGCGTGGTAGAAGTTCAGCAGCTTCACGTACCGCTGGACGGCGGCGGTGCCCAGGCCCGCGCCGGAGAGGGGACGGCGGGTGATGACCTCCAGCCCCGCCTTGAACAGGGGGAAGCGGCTGTTGGTGGAGGAATCGGAGGCATCGAAAATGGTGAGGATGCGGTTCCAGATGCTGGCGGGCAGGAAGGGGACCGCCAGCACGCACAGGGCGAAAAAGAGGGGCAGCAGCTTGGGCTTCCAAAGGAAGATCATCACCACCATGGCGCAGGCCATGCCGATCCAGGCGGCGCGGCAGTAGGTCATGCCCATGGCGGCGGCCCCCAGGACAAAGGCTGCGGAGGCCGCCAGCCTGGAGAGCGTATGTCTGGAGCACAGGATCAGGGCCAGGGTCAGGGGCAGCAGCAGGAGCAGCACCTCGGCAAAGGTATTGGGATTGTCAAAGAAGGAGAGGACCCGGCTGGGCATGTCGGCGTTCAGGTCCATGTCCACATAGGACTCGTTGACCTCCAGGCCGGAGACGCGCTGGAACACGGCGTACAGAGAGGACATCGCCACGCAGCCGGAGGCCCCCGCCGCCAGACGCTTCAGCTCCTCCGCGGAGCGCAGGGCGCTGACCGTCACCACCACGCACAGGGCGGCGGAAATGTGATAGACCAAAAAACGGGTGGAGGCGTTCCGGGTCAGGGAGAAGACCACCCCCAGCACCACGGCCCCGAAGAAGAGGGCCGGGAAGAAGCCCACGGTCTCCACATCCAGGCGGCGGTCCCCCCGGCCCATGGCCCCGGCGTGGAGCAGAAGCAGAAGGGCCAGGAAGGCCATGAGGGTATAGGCGTTGTTCCAGTATTCGTAGGGGATGATCCACAGCAGGAGAATCAGCCAGCCCTCGGCCACGGCGGTTTCGTCCCCCAGGCGGAAGGCAAGACGGGAGAAGACGCTGGTTTCAAAGGTCCCCTCCAGGAGCAGGTAGAAGCGCCGCAGCAGACGGCCCGGCAGGTTCACCAGACGGCTCAGAAGATTACAGGACCGGCTGTCCGGCCAGGAGCGGGCCACGGCTCCCTCCCGGCAGAGGGGGCGGAGGAGGGCGCTTTCGTCAATCTGCCGGGTACACCAGGCCCCCGTCCGGACGGCTAGGCGGTGGAGGCCGCTGTCCTCGTAAGCGGCCAGGAGGAGGAGCAGGAGACGGTAGAGGCAGCTTTGGTTCCACAATGTCATAGTGTTTTCCTCAAATACGGTTTTTCAAACGGTAGAGCTGGGTCAGGGTGAAGAAGTGCCTGCCCCGGACCAGATTGGCCACCATCTGCTTGTTGGGGCTGAGGCCCGCGGGAACCAGCTCCCGGATGGCCTTTTCCATCTCCGGCCGGAGGCAGAACTCCTTCACAG
The DNA here is from genome assembly GCA_910583695.1 of uncultured Oscillibacter sp. GTDB lineage: Bacteria > Bacillota > Clostridia > Oscillospirales > Oscillospiraceae > Oscillibacter. The sequence continues at coordinate 4,183 of CAJTZL010000081.1, read as the reverse complement.
CCTTCTGCCGCTGACGGATGGACTTGGGGTTGTCCCGGGCGTACTCGTTGCCCACGGCGATGAGCAGCCCCGCCCAGTTGGAGCTCTCCCGCCACTGGGGGCGGGCGGCCTCCAGGCCGTACCTGGACACCAGGGCCTCCTTCCGCTCCATGAAGCGGGAGAAGACCTGGGGGAAGTTCTCCATATAATGGTGCGTCGCGGACTCCTGGTGGAGGAAATAGCGGTAGAGGGGCTGGTCTGTCACCGCCAGGGACCGGGCGTTGCAGAAGTACTCCAGGACAAAGAGCTCGTCCTCTAAATAGGGGCCGTCGAAGGTGAGGTGGGCCCTGCGGATGAGCTCCGCCGAGAAGAGGTAGCAGACGCTGTAGCCGTTGAACACCGGCTGGGTCAGCCGGTCTCCCGCCAGGGGGTTGACCAGCTTCTCCCGGAGCTCTTCCCGGCCGTAGATTCCGGCGGGAAGCTGGCTCTGGACGCTCTGCCTTCCGTCGAGGTACAGATAGGTGAGCCCGCAGGCGGCGGCATCGGCGCCGGACTGCTCCCGGAGATTCCAAAGGGTCTCCAGGGCCTGGAACTCGTAGCAGTCGTCGGCGTCCAGGAAGGCGATGAACTCCCCCTTGGCCTCGTGCAGCCCCAGGTTCCGGGCCTCGCTGACGCCCTGGTTCTTTTTCCGGTGGAAAACCCGAACCCGGCTGTCCTTGGCGGCGAACCGGTCGCACAGGGCGGCAGAGCCGTCGGTGGACCCGTCGTTTACCAGGAGCAGCTCCCAGTCGGAAAAGGTCTGGCGGGCCATGCTGTCGAGACAGCGGTGCAGGTATTTCTCCGCCTGATAGACGGGGACGATGACAGAGATGCTGGGCATAGGCAACCTCCATAGGACCGGCGGCGCTGGGTTCCGGATCATAAAAGAGGGGACCTTCCGCGGGAAGGTCCCCTGCCTTTCGCAGCGGCTGCCGGGATATAAAGCCATTGTACCCCATTTATGGCGGAAGGTCAACGGCTTTTCCGGCGGCTTGTGGAGTTGGTCAGGATTCCGGGGGCGGGTCGCCTTCCTCCTCTAAAAACAGTTCCTCCGCCTGACGCTGAGCATCCAGCAGGGCTTCCCGCAGCTGGGATAGGGCCCGCTCTGTGTCGGTGACGGCGTTGAACAGCAGCAGATATTCCTTGGAAAGTGCAGTCATAGCAAGTCTTCCTTTCTGATGAGCCACAAAATATAGCTGGGGGCTATGGATATGATACACAAGATTCCGGAAATAACTTGTCTGAATTTGTCGAGGGGACCAGAAAAATGAAAAAGCCGGAAATCTTGACGGGAAGGAGGGCGTAGAGTATGCTTAAAGCGGCGAAAAGACGGACTTTCCGTCGGAGAGACCGGAAATGATTTACAGGCGCCGGGGGCGGTCCCGGCGGACAGGAGGAGTTTATGCCGGATCATGAGAATCGAACCAGACAGGGACTGGACGCGGCCCTGCGGGCGCTGCTGCGGCAAAGACCGCTGGACCAGCTGCGGGTCCGGGAGCTGACGGAACGGTGCGGGCTCCGGCGGCAGTCCTTTTATTATCACTTCAAGGATGTTTATGATCTCTTTGCCTGGTCTGCCCGGCAGGAGCGGGCCTTTTTGCTGGGCCGTCTGGCGGACTGCCTGACTTGGCGGCAGGCCCTGCTGGATTTGCTGGGCCGGATAGAAGAGGAGCGGGCGTTTTATCAGGCGGTGCTGGACCACGGCGGCCAGACGGGCCTGGGGGAGATGATTCCGCTGGAGGAGGCGCTGGAAGCGGTTCAGTCTTATTACCGCAGCCGCTGCGGCACACCGGCGGACCGGATGGCGGAGGAGCGGGACCTTCGGTATGGCCGCACGCTGCTGCTGTCTTTGCTGGAGGGCTGGGTCCGAGGCGGGATGGCCATGTCCCCGGAGGAGCTGGCGGACGCTCTGGAGCGGGCGGCGGAGCGGAGCGCGGCAGGGGCCGTATGGCAGACCTTGCAGGAGCGCGGGGAGTGGAATCAGGTGCTTTGAAGGGGCGGCGTGCAAAAAAGAGGACGGGTTTTCCCGCCCTCTTTTTTTATACCGGCACGAAAATGTAGTCTTCATGGTTTTGACAATTGTTTCAAATATGTCCAAAATTCGACGTTTTCAACGGAAGTGTCCCTTTGGTGGGACGGTCCGTCAATTTATAATCAAACTATAACAGGAAGTGATGCTGTGAAAAAAGTCTGCTACACCGTTGTTCTGCAAGGCCAGTTGGGGCCCAGGGCAGGAGAACTGCTGCTCCAGGAGGAGGCCGGGACCGTTTCCGGGGAGCTGTACCTGCTCAGCTGCCGGAACCGCTTCTCCGGCAGCGTGCTGCAAAACGGCAAGTACCTGATTTCCGGTGCCCTCCGCTCCCGGGTGGACAAGGAGCCCTACGACGCCATTTTCACCGTGCGACAGGGCCGCCTCTCCGGCGGTCTGGTGACGCGGCATGGCTGCTGGGACCTCACCGGCGTGGAGCTGGCCGCCGCAGCCCGGAAAGCGGAAAAGGCCTCCTCTGGCGGGGGTTGATTTGCCGCGGCGCAAGGCGGTTGGAGAATATTTCCAAAAGTTCGCCGGATTTACTATACAAAAATAACGTAACGCCGGAAGGAGGGTACGCGCATGGAGGAGAAAAACCGGCGTCTGGACGAGGCTTCCCTGCGCCGTCTTCTGGAGCGGGAGCAGACAGGGCCGGAGGCTCTGGTGCTCCGACTGGCGTGGCTGGAGGGACTGACCCGGGAGGAAATTGCCGCCCTGACCTGGGGGCAGGTCTCTTTTTTGGATGACCGGCTGGAGCTGCCGGACCGGATGGTTCCGCTGGATCGGGAGGTACGCTCTTTTCTCTGGAAACTCCGGGAAGCCCGGGAGGCCCGGGAAGAGCCTGGAGATCCTCACGTTCTTCTCTCCGCCCGGGAGCGGAAACCCATGCGGCTGGAGTCCATCTCCCGAATCGCCCGGCTGGCCCTGGACCGGGGGGGAATGAAGGGCGTGCGGCTGCTGGACCTGCGCTATGACTGGATCATCCGCTGCCTGGACCGGATGGACTGGCCGGAGGCCGCCCGAATCAGCGGCGTGGAGGTGGCGACACTCCAGCTCCGCTTCTCCGCCAGTGCTCCGGCCAGAAAAGCCCCTAAGCCTCCGCCGGTTCAGGTGGACGAGTTCAAGCTGTGGAAGCTCCTCCAGACGGAGCGGAGCACGGCGGCGGGACTGGCCATGTGGCTAGGCTGGCAGCTGGGTCTCCAGGCTCAGGAGATGATTGCCCTCACCTGGGAGCAGGTGGATTTCCAGGAGGGGGTTCTCCGTCTGCCGGACCGGTGCGTGGTCATAACCAGTGCCCTGCGGCGGATTTTAGAGGATGAATACCGCCGGAGGCTCCCGGAGGAGGACCCCCATGTTCTTTTGACAGAGCAGTCCCGGAAACCGCTGGATCTTCCACGGCTGTCCCGGCTGACCAGAGCCGCGCTGATACGGGGAGGGCTGGAGCGGGTAACGCTCCGGGATCTGAAACGGGACGACTGCCGGGACATGGAAGACGAGCGCATTCTCCAGCGGGCGCTGGAGCAGGGCTTCGTTTCCCGGGGAAACGTGTCGGAGGTGCTGGGCCTGTCCAAGACCGCTACATACGCCCGCCTGCGCCGCCTGACGGAGCACGGGCGGCTGGTTCGCGTGGGGGGCAAGTACTATCTCCCCGGCACCGTGGTTCCGCCGGAGCGGCACCGGGAGGCCATTCTGGAGTATCTGGCCGAGGCGGGCTTTGCCTACCGGCAAGATATTGTGGAGCTTCTCCATATTCAGCCGAAGCAGTGCACCCTGGTGCTTCACCGCATGGTGGAGGAGGGGGCGCTGATCCAGTTGGGACAGCGGTATTTCCTTCCGGAGCAGGAAAAGCGAAAAGTCGAATAAACTCTCTCGGGAGCCGGAGGCAGGAGGCGGAGCGTTTCGCCGGAAAGACCTGCCGACTGGCTCCTGATTTATGGGAAAAACTGGCGTGCGTTACGATCTTCCGGCAAATCCCCGGCGGCTATCGTATGGCGGTTTTCAGTTCGGTTAAAAGGCCGGAAAAAGCCTTGTCAGGGCTTTTTTTTCCTGTTAGAGTGCATTTGCGGACGACGGGTGGAAAGGGCCAATTCCAGGCTTGATGTGGGAAGAGGCTAGCCCCGACACGAATCCTGGAGG
>CAJTZL010000080.1 GCA_910583695.1 uncultured Oscillibacter sp. | reverse complement strand
GGGACAAACCCCCGCCGAATCCGATTGCGCGAGGGAAGTCATTCCGGCTCCGCCGTTCATTCAGCCGCGGTCCCCCGTCCCCCGCAGGCCGTTACTTCTTTTTCTCTTTTGGACCGTGCACGGCCCGTTTTCTCGTTTTCTTCTGGAAGAAAAAGAGAAAATGGGGGGTGCAAAGGACCAGCCATCTTCATGGCTGTAATCTCCCCCGCCCGAAGGGCGAGTATCACCCCCCATTTTGGGGGGAAACCAAAGAAGGTGCACCTTGATGTTTCGCAGCCTTCACATGAAGCTGACATTGATATTGCTGCTGTTGATCACTTCCCTGATGGCCGTGGTGGGGGCCTTTCTGACCATCAACGTCTCCAACTTCTTCACCAACACCTTCTACCAGCAGATCGACAGCGTCTTCGGCGCGGACCAGCGGGAGTTCGTCTTCTCCCTCCGGGGGGAGGCCGCCCAGGACGATGGGGCCGACCGGGTCCACGACATGATGGAGCTCACCGCCGGCAAGCTGGGCATCGACTACCGCTCCCGGAACTACTTCGTCCTGGACGGGGAGACCGGCGCCTACCTCAACGGCTCCGCCGCCGAGAGCTCCATGCCCCGGGAGCAGAGCCCCAACCTCCTCACCGCCCGAAACGCCGTGGCCCGGCGGGACGAGACCGCCGTGGGAGACGTCAGCGACATCACCGCGGACTATATGGACGCCGCCATCCCCATCTTCGGCGGGGACAACGCCTTTATCATCTATATTCTGGACACCCGGGACACCGTCTCCGGCCTGAACAGCCAGCTCTTTCAGATCATCATGCAGGCCCTCTTCCTGGGGCTGCTGATCTCCGTGCTTTTGAGCTTCCTCCTCTCCAAAACCATGGTGGGCCCCATTGAAAAGCTCACCGCCGGGGCGGAGAAAATGGCCGCCGGCAACTTCGGCAGCGCCCTGCCCGTGGAGTCCACCGATGAAATCGGCATCCTCACCGGCACCTTCAACGAGATGGCCGGGGTGCTCCAGGCCACTCTGGCCGCCGTGGAGAACGAGCGGAACAAGCTGGACACCCTCTTCCTCCACATGACCGACGGCGTGGTGGCCTTTGACCACGCCGGGAAGCTCATCCACTGCAACCCCGCCGCCACGGACATGCTCCAGCGCCCCGTGGGCCCGGAGTATTCCTACGATGAGCTCTTCGGAGTCCTCTACCCCTTCCCGGAGATGCTGGCTCTCCAGCGGCCCAATTTCGCCGAGGGGGAGCTGGAGGCCGGGGAGAAAACCCTGGAGGTCTATCTGGCCCCCTTCTCCGACCGGGAGCGGGGAGGCGTGCTCATCGTGCTCCACGACGTGACGGAGCAGCACCGGAACGAGGAGCGGCGGAAGGAATTTGTGGCCAACGTCTCCCACGAGCTCCGGACCCCCCTCACCAACGTCCGCACCTACGCTGAAACCCTCCGGGACGCGGAGGGGGACATTCCTCAGCCCACCGCCAACAGCTTTCTGGACATCATCATCACGGAGACGGACCGGATGACCCACATCGTCCAGGACCTGCTGACCCTCTCCCGGCTGGACCGGGGGGACGCGGAGCTGGTCCTCTCCCGCTTCCCCTTCGCCGAATCCATCCAGAGCGTGGTGCGCTCCAGCGCTCTGAACGCCCAGCAGAGGGGCCATACCCTCACCTGCGACGGCCTGGACCACCTGCCCCTCATCGTGGGGGACCGAAGCCGCCTGGAACAGGTGATGATGAACATTCTGGGCAACGCCATCAAATACACCCCCGACGGGGGCCACATCCACGTCTCCGCCGGCTGCGGGGAGGACGACACCGTCTGGATGGAGGTCTGGGACGACGGCATCGGCATCCCGGACAAGGACCGGGAGCGGATCTTCGACCGCTTCTACCGGGTGGACAAGGCCCGCTCCCGGGAGTCCGGCGGCACGGGCCTGGGGCTCTCCATCGCCCGGGAGATCGTCCAGCGGCACCGGGGCGCCATCGCCCTGGCCCCCCACCAGGGGCCCGGCACCACCATCCGCATGACCCTGCCCATTGCCCAGGGCCGGGGCGGGCAGACGGAGGGCTGAGCCATGGAGGAACTGCGCCGCAGCCGCCGGAACCTGATACAGAACCTGCTCATCACCCTGCTGGCCCTGTCGGCGGTGGTGCTCTTTACCCAGACCCAGCTGTACAACCTGGACCTGACCACCGGCCAGACCACCTCCGCCGCGGGACCCAGCCAGTCCGCCGCTCCTGCGGCGGAGCTCACCGCCCCGGTGCGGGTGGCCGTCACCGGGGACTACGGCCGCCACGGCGGCGTGGCCCTCACCACGGAGGACCCCGGCTTTGCGGATCCCCTGGGCCGCCGCCTGCTGGAGGCCCTGGGCTCCGCCCGGGACTATGCGCCCTGCACCGGCGCGGACTTCCTCCGGGCCCTCCGGGGCCCCTCCCTGTACTATGACTTCCTGGAGCCCCTGCCCCTGTCCGTGCTGGCGGGACTGCTGGGAGGAGGAGAGGAGCTCTCTCCCCGGGAGGACCTCTCCGCCCGCCGCCTCCTCATCGCCGCCCAGGACGAGGGCACGGTCCTCTACCTCTGGGACGGGGGGGAGAACTGCTTCCGGGCCTCTACCGCCGTCTCCGCCGACAGCCTGACCCAGGTCATCGGCCGCTATGAGCTGGGAGACGCCTCCTTCGCCATGGACGGAACCGGCCCGGAGAAGACCCTGGACCCCTGCTCCCTCCTGCCCGCCCAGCTGCCGGAGCTGCCTGCCTACACTGTGGGCAGCCCCCTCTCCGGGGGGACGGATTGGCTCCTCTCCGCCCTGGGCTTCAACCCCCGGAGCCGCACCCGGCATACGGAGTCCAGCGGCACGGAGCTGATCATGGACGGGGACCGGACCCTCCGCATCCGGCCGGACAACAGCATCCGCTACCAGAGCGGCGACGAGCCCAGCCTCCGGGTAAAGGCCGCCGGAGACCTGCCCACCGCCCGGGAGGCGGCCCTGGGGGCCGGGTCGCTGCTGGAGGGGCTGCTCTCCCCCGTCTCCGGGGAGGCCCGGCCTTGGCTCCAGAGCCTCCGCCGCAGCGGGGAGGTGACGGTGCTCCGCTTCGGCTACCAGCTGGGGGGCCTGCCCGTCCGGTTTCAGGACGGGGGCTTTGCCGCAGAAATCACCCTCACCGGCTCCGCCGTCACGGCCCTGACCCTGCGCTTCCGGCAGTACGTCCCGGCGGAGGAGGCCTCCTTGCTGCTGCCCCTGCCCCAGGCCCTGGCCATAGCCGCCGGGGACCCCGGGAAGGAGCTGTCCGCCGGCTACGTGGAGCGGGCCGGGGCCTGCCGGGCCGAGTGGATATCCGATTAGCCCGTCGCAAAGTCCGCTTGTCTCCGCGTCCGCCTGCTCCCTTGCTCCTCGCCCCCCCACAAAATCTGCCGATTTTGCGGGGACCCCCTTTGGAAAGGAGGCCCCTCTTTTGGACCGCTGCCGCCTGAAAAACATCATCATCCTGATCCTGGCTCTGCTGAACGCCTTCCTGCTCTTCTCCCTGGCCCAGCGCCGGGCGGCGGAGCGGGACGCCTTCCGCCGGACGGCGGAGCAGCTGTCGCTCCTCTTTCAGGAAGACGGCATGACCCTGGACCCCGGGGCCATCTCCCGGGCCGCGCCGCCGGACGGGGTCTCCCTGACCCGGGACACCGCCCTGGAGGAGCAGGCCGCCGCCTTCCTCCTGGGAAGCGCCCTGTCCTCCTCCGACCAGGGGGGCGGCATCTTCCATTACGCCGGAGAGGCGGGGGAGGCCCTGTTCCGTTCCAGCGGCGGCTTTGAGGCCGTGGGAGCCCTGGCGGAGGGGGACGTGGAGGATTTCTGCCGGGACTTCTGCCGGACCTTTTCCTACGACGCCCCGGCCATCCGCCTGGACGAAGCGGGCAGCGGCGTCTTCACCGCCCCGGGGGTCTACGGCAAGCTGCCGGTTTTCAACTGCACCGTAACCTTCACCGTGGAGCACGGCGTCCTCACCGCCGTCAGCGGCACCCTCCTGCCCAAGTCCGGAACCACCGCCCCGGGGGATCGGCCCCTCTCCGCCGCCGGGGCCCTTCTGGCCTTCCAGCAGATGCGGCGGGAGAGCGCGGCGGTGGCCTCCACGGTGACGGACGCCCGGCTGTGCTATGAGCTCCAGACCGCCGGGGCCGCCATGTCCCTGGCCCCGGCCTGGCAGATCGTCACCGACACGGAGGACTACTATGTGAACGGCCTCACCGGCGCCGTCACCGCCGGAGCCGCCCGGACGGGGGAATCCGTTTCCTGAGCCCGGCGGGGCCTGCCCCTTTGTTTCCCAGATATTCCCTGCAAAACCCGGCCCCGGCGGCCGGGTTTTGCATCCCGTCCACGGAAGCGGCCCCTTTTCACCGTCGAAACATTATCGAAAAACACGGAAGGAAAGGTTTGCTTTTTTTCCTTGTCTGTGCTATGATAACGAAGCGTGTAAAAAATGTCCTGCCCGCCGCCCTGCCGCGGACGCAGGCAGGCGCCTCCATACAGGATACAGGGGGCTCCGGCGCATCCTTTTCCGCCGTTCCAGCGGGACGGAAAAAACGGTGCGCCGCCGTCTGTTCCGCCCTTGCGCAGAAGACGCCCCCAAGAAGAATTTACCTCCCCGCGTCCCGCGCGGGTATGAAGCGCCGCCAGCCGGGCAAACTGTCTCTTGTGCCTCCCGCAAACGCCCCGGACCGGCAAACTGTTGCTTGAAGAGAGGGTCAATATTTTGACAAAATATATCATACAGGGCGGAACGCCCCTGTTTGGCGAAGTGGAAATCAGCGGCGCGAAAAACGCCGCCGTGGCCATCATCCCCGCCGCGCTGCTGGTGGACGGGGTCTGCCGCATTGAGAACATCCCCCAGATTTCCGACGTGACGCTGTGCCTGAAGATTTTAGAGCAGCTGGGCGCGGGGGTCCGCAGCCTGGACCGGCACACCGTGGAGGTGGACTGCCGCCACATTCACTCCACCCGCACCCCCTACGACCTGGCCCGGCGCATCCGGGCCTCCACCTACTTCATCGGCGCTCTGCTGGGCCGCTTCGGCCAGGCGGAGGTGGCCCTGCCGGGGGGCTGCAACTTCGGCGGCGTCCGGCCCATCGACCAGCATATGAAGGGCTTCAACGCCCTGGGGGCCACCGTGGCGGTGGAGGGGGGCTTCATCCGGGCCACCGCCGGGGAAGAGCGGCTGAAGGGCACCAGCGTCTACCTGGACGTGGTCTCCGTGGGGGCCACCATGAACATCATGATGGCCGCCGTCATGGCGGAGGGCCGGACGGTGATTGAAAACGCCGCCAAGGAGCCCCATATCGTGGATCTGGCCAACTTCCTCAACTCCATGGGGGCCAACATCCGGGGCGCGGGCACGGATACCATTAAAATTCGCGGCGTGGACCGCCTCCGGGGCGGCAGCTACGCCATCATTCCCGACCAGATCGAAGCGGGCACCTACATGGCCGCCGCCGCCGCCGCGGGCGGGCAGATTCTGGTGAAAAACATCATCCCCAAGCACATGGACTGCATCACCGCCAAGCTCCAGGAGTGCGGCGTGGAGGTGGAGGAGCACGAGGACACCCTTCTGGTCCGCCGGAACGGCCCTCTGCGCCGGGCCAACATCAAGACCCTGCCCTATCCCGGTTTCCCCACGGACATGCAGCCCCAGATCACCACGGTCCTCTCCCTGGCCCAGGGCATTTCCCTGGTGACGGAGAGCGTGTGGTCCAGCCGCTACCGCTATGTGGACGAGCTCCGCCGCATGGGGGCCAGCATCCAGGTGGACGACAAGACCGCCGTGGTGGAGGGCGTGGACCATCTGGTGGGCGCGCCCATCCAGGCGTCGGACCTCCGGGCGGGGGCCGCCCTGGTCATTGCCGCCCTGGCCGCCCGGGGGCAGAGCGAAATCTCCTGTGTCCACTACATTGAGCGGGGCTATGAGAATCTGGTGGAGAAGCTCCGGGGCCTGGGGGCCAGTATCCGGGCCGTGGAGGAGTCGGAGGAGCAGCGGCACCTGAACCTTGGTTAACATGGAAGCGGTTCCGGGAGATGGAGGGGGATGCCCTTCCGTCTCCCGGTTTTTGCAAAGGAGGGCCCATGCGGATGATTGAGCTGGAATCCCGGACGCCGGAGCGCCTGGACCGCCTGCTGGAGGTCTGGGAGCGTTCCGTCAGAGCCACCCACCTGTTTTTGTCCGGCGGCGAGGTGGAGGTCATCAAGACCTATGTCCCCCAGGCTCTGGGGGAGGTCCCCCGTCTGGTGACGGCGGAGGACGAAGCGGGCCTTCTTGCCGGCTTCCTGGGTGCGGACGGGCGGCGGCTGGAGATGCTGTTCCTTTTGCCGGAGGCGCGGGGGAAGGGCCTTGGACGGGCGCTGCTCCAATACGGAATGGACCGTTACGGCCTCCGGGAGCTGGCCGTCAACCAACAGAACCCCCAGGCCAGGGGCTTTTATGAGCACATGGGCTTCCATGTTTACCGGCGGACGGAGACCGACGAGCAGGGCGGGCCCTACCCGCTCTTGTACATGAAATTGTGAGGACAGCAGGAGGAGGAAGCCTATGGCGGATTTGACATCCATGCGGAACATCGGGGCGGAGATGGCCCGGAAGCTGGCGGCGGCGGGTATCCACACCTCGGAGGAGCTGACGGAGGCCGGGTCCAGGGACGCCTTTTTCCGGCTGAAAACCCTCTATCCCAACGTCTGCCTGGTTCATCTCTACGCCCTGGAGGGGGCGGTCCGGGGCGTGGACTTCAACGCCCTTCCCCCGGAGACAAAGGCGGATTTGAAGGCCTTCAGCGACACGCTGAGAGGCAAAGGAGGTCCCGCGCTTTGACAACGGTACATACCCTGGCCAGCGGCTCCTCCGGAAACGCCCTGCTGCTGAGCTGGGCGGGGGGCCACATTCTGGTGGACGCGGGCATCTCCTGCCGCCGCATCCGCCGGGGGCTCCAGTCCCTGGGGCTGGACCTGCCGGACCTGGACGGCATTTTCATCACCCACACCCACTCGGACCACATCTCCGGCCTCCAGACCCTTTTAAAGCACACGGCCTGCCCCGTCTGCGCCGCCCCGGAGGCGGGGCGGGACCTGCTGCGCCGCATGGTCCTCCCGGAGGACCGCCTGCGGGATGCGGAGGGGACCGTTTCCGTGAAGAACTGCGCCGTCACCGCCTTCCCCACCTCCCACGATTCCCCCGGCTCCCGGGGCTACCGTTTCGACACCCCCGACGGGGGCTTCGGCCTGCTGACGGACAGCGGTTTCGTCACGCCGGAAGCGGCGGCGGTCCTGCCCGGCGTGGCCCTGGCGGTGCTGGAGGCCAACCACGACGTGGAGACCCTGCGGAGCGGCCCCTATCCCTACTTCCTGAAAAAGCGCATCCTGGGCCCCAAGGGGCACCTCCCCAACGAGGAGGCCGCCGCCTTTGCCGTCACCCTGGCCAGGGCCGGGGCCCGGGAAATCGTCCTGGCCCACCTGAGCCGGGAGAACAACACCCCCGCCATGGCCCTCCGGGCGGTGGAGACGGCCCTGAGCGCCGCGGGCCTGAGCCCCCGCCTCTCCGCCGCTCCCCGGGACGGCCTCAGCGGGGCCTATGTGCTGGAAGGAGGAACGGTATGCAGCGGGTGAGCCTTCTCTGCGTCGGAAAGCTGAAGGAAAAATTCTACGCCGACGCGGCGGCGGAATACGCCAAGCGCCTGAGCCGGTACTGCAGGCTGGAAATCGTGGAGCTGCCGGAGGAGCGCCTCCCGGAAACACCCTCTCCCGCTCAGATCGAGGGGGCCCTTTTAAAGGAGGCGGAGAATATCCGCAGGAAGCTGCCGCCCTCCTCCCGCCTCATCGCCTTGTGCGTGGAGGGGCGGCTCTATTCCAGCGAGGAGCTGGCCCGGACCATGGCCGCCTGGGCGGCGGGGACAGAGATGGGGCAGGAGAAGCGGCTGGTGTTTTTAATCGGGGGGTCCTTCGGGCTCCACGCGTCCATCAAGGCGGAGGCCTGGGCGAAATTATCCATGTCGCCGATGACATTCCCCCACCACTTGGCCCGGGTGATGCTGCTGGAGCAGATTTACCGGGCCTACCAGATTAACGGGGGAACGCGATATCATAAGTAAAGCCCGCCCTGGGGGGATATCCTACCGGGAAAAGGGCAGACCCTGGAGGAATGGCCTGACCAGGGGGTCAGGCCCCACGGGATGGTCTATCAATAGAAGGGTAGTCCCGGAAAAGGCAGACATCCATCCTCTACCGCCAGGTGAGCGGCAGCGAAAAGAGAAGCTGGTCCATTCGTCACGGGACAAACCCCCGCTCAAACTACGTCGCGAGCAGGAGACATGCGTAAAAAACGGAGGCACGCCTTGCGCGTCCCCCCGTCTTTCGTCCCCCCGCAGGGGCCGTACTTCTTTTTCTCTTTTGGACCGTGCACGGCCCGTTTGTCTCCGGCCTAAGAGCCGCCGCTTCGCGGCGGTTGGCCTCCGACACGCGCCTGCGGGCGCAGTCTCTTTTTCTTCTGGCAAGAAAAAGAGAAAATGGGGGGTGCATTGCACCAGCCATCGCTGGTATCCATTCCTCCCCGCCCGAAGGGCGAGTACAATCCCCTCCCCTCTTGCAAAAGCAAAAATTTATGATATAATATACCATCCAATGAAATAACAGAAATCAGGTGAACACAATGACCCTCACAAAAATCGCGGCGGTTTTCGCCGACAAAGACACCCTCGACGGGCAGTCAATCACTGTGGGCGGCTGGGCCCGTACCATCCGGGACATGAAGAACTTCGGCTTCGTGGAGCTGAACGACGGCTCCTGCCTGAAGAACCTCCAGGTGGTCATGGAGGCCGGAACCCTGGAAAACTACAAGGACATCGCCGCCCAGAACGTGGGCGCGGCCCTCATCGTCACGGGCACCGTGGTCCTCACCCCCGAGGCCAAGCAGCCCCTGGAGCTGAAAGCCGCGAAGATTGAGGTGGAGGGCCCCTCCACCCCCGACTATCCCCTCCAGAAGAAGCGGCATACCGTGGAATACCTCCGGACCATCCAGCACCTGCGGCCCCGGACGAACCTGTTCTCCGCCGCCTTCCGGGTCCGGAGCGCCGCCGCCTTCGCCATTCACGAGTTCTTCCAGAGCCGGGGCTTTGTCTACGTCCACACCCCCATCATCACCGCCAGCGACTGCGAGGGCGCCGGGGAGATGTTCCGGGTCACGACCCTGGACCCGGAGAACCCGCCCCGGACCGGGGACGGCAAAGTGGACTTCACCCAGGACTTCTTCGGCAAGCCCGCGAACCTGACGGTCTCCGGCCAGCTGAACGCCGAGAACTTTGCCATGGCCTTCGGGGACGTGTACACCTTCGGCCCCACCTTCCGGGCGGAGAACTCCAACACCCAGCGCC
>CAJTZL010000079.1 GCA_910583695.1 uncultured Oscillibacter sp. | reverse complement strand
ACGGCGACCCCGCCACCGTGCCCATCCGGGAGGACTTCCCCACCGGCGGCACCACGAATCCCTACGGCACCACCAAGCTCTTCCAGGAGCGCATTCTCTCCGACTACTGCGCCGCGGACCCCACGCTGAACGTGGCCCTGCTCCGCTACTTCAACCCCATCGGGGCCCATGAGTCCGGCCTCATCGGGGAGGACCCCAACGGCATTCCCAACAATCTGGTGCCCTATATCGCCAAGGTGGCCGTAGGTGAGCTGGAAAAGGTCCACATCTACGGAAACGACTACAACACCCCCGACGGCACCGGCGTCCGGGACTATATCCACGTGGTGGACCTGGCCAAGGGCCACGTGGCCGCCCTGAAAAAGCTGGAGACCAAGTGCGGCCTCTTCATCTGCAACCTGGGCACCGGCAACGGCTACAGCGTCCTGGACGTGCTCCACGCCTATGAAAAGGCCTGCGGCAAGACCCTGCCCCACGTCATCGACCCCCGCCGCCCCGGCGACATCGCCACGTGCTACGCCGACCCCAGGAAGGCCCGGGAAGAGCTGGGCTGGGAAGCGGAGCTCGGCATTGAGGAGATGTGCGCTTCCTCCTGGAAGTGGCAGTCCATGAACCCCAACGGCTACAAAGGATAAAAAGAAAAAGGGAGAGGGAACATGAAAAAGCCAGTCCTGGTCATCATGGCCGCCGGCATGGGCAGCCGCTACGGCGGCCTCAAGCAGCTGGACCCCGTGGGGAACCACGGCCAGCTCATCATCGACTACTCCATCTATGACGCCCGCCGGGCGGGCTTTGAAACGGTAGTCTTCGTCATCAAGCCCGAAATTGAGGAGGACTTCAAGCGCTGCATCGGCGACCGGGTGTCCCGGTCCATGGACGTCCGCTACGCCTACCAGCTGAAGGAGGACCTGCCGGAGGGCTACTCCGTTCCCGAGGTGCGGCAGAAGCCCTGGGGCACCGCCCACGCCGCCCTGGCCGCCCGGAACGTGGTGGACGGCCCCTTCGCCGTCATCAACGCCGACGACTACTACGGCCCGGAGGCCTTCCGGGAGATCTACGACTACCTCTCCGCCCATGAGGACGGGGCCCTTTATGAGTATGTCATGGTGGGGTATCTGCTGAAAAACACCGTCACGGAAAACGGCACAGTGGCCCGTGGCGTGTGTGAGGAGACGGCGGACAACTTCCTCACCCGGGTCACGGAGCGGACCAAGATTGAAAAGGGCGAGCCCCCCCGCTATACCGAGGACGACGGGCAGACCTGGACGGAGCTGCCGGGGGACACCATCGTCTCCATGAACATGTGGGGCTTCACCCGCAGCTTCCTGGACGAGGCCTGGGTGCGCTTCCCCGCCTTCCTGGACAAGGCCCTGGCGGAGAACCCCGCCAAGGCGGAGTACTTCCTGCCCAGCGTGGTCAGCCAGCTCATCGACGAGGGCAAGGCCCGGGTCAAGGTCCTGCGGAGCGAGGACAAATGGTACGGCGTCACCTACCGGGAGGACAAGCCCACGGTGGTAAGCGCCATTGCCGAAAAAACAACATCCGGTCTCTACCCCGACCGGCTTTGGGAGGAATGAAATGAGCGCCGCGGAAGAGAGAATCCAGGAGGTCCTGGCCGCCTTTGACTTCGGAGCCCCCGTGGTGGGCGCCCTGCGCTACGGCCAGGGGCATATCAACGACACCTTTGTGGTCCACACCCAGCCGGAGGACTGCTGCTGCCGCCGCTTCATCCTCCAGCGGATGAGCGCCGCCGCCTTCAAGCACCCCGACGAGCTGATGGAAAACATCATCGGCGTCACCGAGTACCTGGGCCGGGAGATTGCAAAGCACGGTGGCGACCGGAGCCGGGAGGCCATGGAGGTTCTTCGTCCCCGGAACGGCGAGCCCTTCTATACCGACAGCGAAGGCGGGGCCTGGAGGGTCTATCCCTTCGTGGAGCGCACCGTCTGTTTCCAGTCGGCGGAGTCGGCGGAGCTCTTTGCCGCCTCCGGCCGGGCCTTCGGCCGTTTCCAGCGGCTGCTGGGGGGCTATCCGGCGGAAACCCTGCACGAGACCATTCCCAACTTCCACAACACCGAGGATCGGCTGGCCAAGCTCAAGGCCGCCCTGGCGGCGGACCCCCTGGGCCGGGCCAAGGGCTGCGGGCCGGAGATTCAATTTGTCCTGGACCGGGAAGCGGACTGCTCCGTGGCCCTGAACGCCATGCGGGAGGGGAAGCTCCCCCTCCGGGTCACGCACAACGACACGAAACTGAACAACGTTCTGATGGACGAGGAAACCCGGGAAGGCGTCTGCATCATCGACCTGGACACCGTCATGCCGGGACTGGTCATCTACGACTTCGGCGACTCCATCCGCTTCGGGGCCAACCACTCCGCCGAGGATGAGCGGGACCTTGGCAAGGTCAATCTGGACACGGACCTCTTTTCCGCCTACACCGCCGCTTTCCTGGAGGGTGCCGGGGGCTCCCTCTCCAACGAGGAAATTGCCTATCTCCCCTGGGGCGCCAAGCTGATGACCCTGGAGTGCGGCATCCGCTTCCTCACGGACTACCTGGACGGCGACCACTACTTCCACATCAGCCGGGAAGCCCAGAACCTGGACCGCTGCCGCACCCAGTTCAAGCTGGTGGCGGATATGGAGGCCCGCTGGGCGGAACTGGAGGCTATTGTACGGCAGTATCAAACATGAACATACTCTTTGACGCGGAGCGGCTGCGCAAGCTGATTGCCAACCTGAACATCCTCACCGGCGTGCCCGCCAACATTCTGGACCTCTCGGGCCGGGACATCAACCTGTTCCGGGGCCATCCGCCCTTCTGCCGGGCCATCAACGACCTGCCCGAGGGCCACGAGCGCTGCGTGGCCTGCGACCAGTGCAAGATTCAGCACTATCAGGCGGAGAGCGGCTTTCAGCACTACCGCTGCCACGCCGGCATCTGCGAGGCCGTCATGCCCCTCTACAACAAGCAGAATCCCGTGGCCTATCTGGCCGTGGGCTGCTATCTGGACGACTCCTCCATGGAGGAGCAATGGCAGCACACCCGCTCCCTCCTGGACTGGTGGCCCGACGGCCCCGACGCCTTGAAGGACGCCTTCTACCAGTTCCGCCGGTACTCCAAGGCGGAAATCCAGGCCTACACCGAGACCCTGGAGGCCCTGTCCGCCTATATCCAGCTCAAGGGCATGATCCTGACGGCGGAGCAGACGGACCTGCAGAAACTGGAGCTGTACCTGGACCAGCACTACATGGACAAGCTCTCCCTGGAGTCCATCTCCCAGCAGCTTCACATCGGCCGGACCAAGCTCTGCTCTCTGGCCAAGGAGCTCTCCGGAGGCCGCACTCTCTCCTACCTGATCGCCCAGCGGCGGATTGAGGCCGCCAAGCGGCTGCTGCTCCAGAGCAGCATGCCCATCTCCGCCGTGGGGGAAAAGGTGGGAATCAGCGACTACAACTACTTTTCCAAGGTCTTCCGCTCCGCCACCGGCATGACGCCCAGCGCCTTCCGGAAAAACCGCCTGGACGCAGCGGCGGCCTCCAATTTCAGTTAATCGTTTACGGAAATCGTACGAACTTTCGTGGTTCGTACGATTTTTCTATAAACTGTACGGAGTCCCCTATTATTTACAAATTCTACAAGTATAATATGTATATGAGGGCGGCGTTTGTGAATTTTTCATATCGCACCCTCACATGTGTATTCCGCACATGAAAAAACGTAATAGAGGAGAATGACGATGAAAAAGTTTCTTGCCACGTTACTTACGCTCGTAATGGTCCTGTCCCTGGCCGCCTGCGGCGGCGACAAGGGCGGCGAGACCACTCCCCCGCCCGCCGACTCCGGCAATACCGAGACCGAAGCGCCTCCCGCGGACTCCGGCTCCGGCGACAAAATCGACGTGAATGTCATCGCGGCCGAATACGGCCAGAACACCAAGACCTGGTGGGCCGACTTTGAAAAGGCCTTCAATGAAAGCCACGACGACATCAATCTGGTGGTGGAGGTCATCTCCTGGAACGACATCTCCACCGTGGTGAACACCCGCATCTCCGGCAATGCCGCCCCCGACATCCTGAACATCGACCTCTTCGCCGCCTATCAGGCCGACGACCTGCTCCTCCCCGCCGAGGATTATGTTTCCGACGAGACCTACGCCAAGCTGTATCCCGCCTTCCTGGACCAGTCCGTGGTGGACGGCACCGTGTGGGCCATTCCCGATCTGGCCTCCGCCCGCGCCATGTACTACAACAAGGACATTCTGGAAGCCGCCGGCGTGGAAGTCCCCACCACCTGGGAGGAGCTGAAAGCCGCCTGCGAGAAGATCAAGGCCTATGACTCCAGCATCTATCCCTGGGGCATCGACATGACCACCGACGAAGGTCAGGCCGCCGCCGCGTACTACATCTGGAACAACGGCGGAGACTTCACCGACGCCGACGGAAACTGGACCCTGAACTCCGACAAAAACGTGGAGGCCATTGAATACGCCATTGATCTGGTGAAATCCGGTCTGACCAACACCGACCCCGCCAACGAGACCCGCTACAACCTCCAGGACCTCTTCGGCGCCGGCCAGCTGGCCATGATGATCGGTCCCAACTCCATCCCCACCTATGTGGCGGACGGCGGCTATGAGGTCAACTACGGCTTCGCGGCCATCCCCACCAACGGCGGAAATCCCTCCGTCTCCGCCGGCGTCATGGACCGCTTCATGGTCTTCGACAACGGCCACTCCGAGGAGAAGCTGGCCGCCATTACCGAGTTCTTCGATTACTTCTATGACGATGCCCGCTACTCCGAGTGGGTGCTGATGGAAGGCTTCCTCCCCGCCACCTCCGCCGGCGGCGAGATCGTGGCCAAGGAAGATCCCAGCATGGCTCCCTGGGTTGACATCGTGGGCAGCTGCAAATTCTACCCCGTTGCCAAGTCCGAGTGGGACGATGTGAAGACCGGCATCATCAATGTGGAGCAGCAGGCCCTGCTGGGTGGCGACGTCCGGGAGCTGCTGGACAATCTCCAGGCGGAAATCGCCGGCTAAAATCCCATTCCTGTTCCGACACGAAAGCAATTGACTGCGGGGGCCGGGCCGACACGGCCCGGCCCCCGTTTTCTCTTCCAGCCGTTCTCAAAGCACGGCGTTTCCCGCCGGGTTTTGAAAGCGGCCGGAAGACCCCGGTAATTATTGACTATAGGGAGGTGTCCCCGTGAGTACAAAGACCCCCGCCGCTCCCGCGGCGAAACCGGCTCCCGCCCAGAATCCCCCCCGCCCCTCCGGGACCAAGAAGATGCTCCGCAAGGCGGAGCCCTACTTCTGGATCGCCCCCAGCGTCATTCTCATGGCGGTCTTCATTCTGGTGCCCATCTGCTCCGTCTTCCAGATCGCCATGAACGACGTGAGCAAAGCGGGCAAACTCAAGGGCTTCAACAACTTCGCAAACTTCACCAAGGTCCTCAAGAGCCCCGTTTTCAGCCTGGTGCTGAAAAACACCATTGTGTGGACCATCGCCGTGGTGGTCATCTCCACCGTCCTGGGCTTTATGCTGGCCCTGGTGCTGAACAACAAATTCCGGGGCCGGAAGATCGCCCGGGCCATCGTGGTCTTCCCCTGGGCCACCACGCTGGTCATCCAGGCCAGCGCCTGGAACTTCATCATCAATACGGACTACGGCACCCTGAACACCCTGCTCATCAAGCTGGGCATCCTCAAGCAGGCGGTGAACTGGACGCCTACGCCGGAGGCCTACTTCGCCTGGGAGATCGCCTGCGGCATCTTCGTCACAATTCCCTTTGTCACCTTCTGCGTCCTCTCCGGACTCCAGAGCATCGACACCTCCTATTACGAGGCGGCCACCGTGGACGGGGCCAACTACTGGCAGAAGCTGTTCAGCATCACCCTGCCCCTGGTGAAGTCCTCCCTGACGGTAGCCACGGTGCTGAACATCATCTACGTGTTCAACTCCTTCCCCATCATCTGGACCATGACCAAGGGCGACCCCGCCAACCACACGGACACCCTGGTTACATACCTCTATAAGCTGGCCTTCTACAACAGCAAACAGGGCGAGGCCGCCGCCGTCTCGGTCATCGGCTTCATCATCCTCTTGATCTGCGCCAGCACCTACATGATTTACACCCTGCGGAAAGGAGACGACGATCTATGAGCCAGTCTGCCAACACCGTGAAAAAGCCGGTCTCCGTGAAGAAAGTGATTCTGCGGGTCCTGCTCTACTTCGTCGTTCTGGACGTCTGCGTCATCACCCTGTATCCCTACTTCGCCATGCTCTGCACGGCCTTGAAGAGCCGAGCGGAAATCTTCGCCATCGACGGGACCATCCTCCCCGTGACGGCCTTGTGGTCCAACTTCATCGACATCTGGAGCCGGGCTCCCATGGCCCAGTACCTGCTGAACTCCATCCTGATCGCCGGAGGGTCCACCATCATCGCCATGCTCTGCGGCATCCCGGCAGCCTACGCCCTGGCCCGGATGAAGTTCAAGGGCCAGACCGCCTTCCTGGGCGTGGTCATCGTCTCTCAGATGTTCGCTCCGGTGGTGCTGCTCATCGGCATCTACAAGGTCATGCTCTCCATGGGCCTGACGGACAGCATCCTGGGCCTCATCTTCATCAACGCGGCCTTCAATCAGGCCTTCACCGTCTGGCTGCTCCGGGGCACCTTCATGGGCATTTCTGCGGAGATGGAACAGGCCGCCACCATCGACGGCTGCAACCGCATCCAGTCCATGATGAAGGTTCTGCTCCCCGTGGCCGCCCCCGGCATCGTCACCACGCTGATCTTCATTTTCATCAACGCCTGGAACGAGTACACCGTGGCCCTGTGCCTCATCTCCACCGACGAATACAAGCCTCTGACGGTGGGTATCAATACCTTCAACGGGTACAATATGATCGAATGGCAGTACCTGTTCGCCGCTTCCATCTTCGCCATCATCCCTGTGGTCATCCTGTTCATGTGCATTGAGAAGAACCTGGTCAGCGGCCTCGCCTCCGGCGGCGTCAAGGGGTAGGTTTCCCAGCGAACTTGCAGCGGCACTTGATTCCGCCCTGCAAAACCCTGGGATGCGCCCCGGAAAGGGAGTCCCTGACGAAAGCACGTTCGCGCGTTCCGGCCGTCCGGCGTTTTCCCAGACCGGAGCGGCGAAACCATGCGCAACCTCTGAATCACCTTTTTGCAATCTGGAAAGGAGAAATGCTGTTATGAGAATCTTTATCGAGAAGGACTACGACGCCATGAGCTGCCGGATGGCGCAGATCATCGCCGCGGAAATCACCCACAACCCCGCCTGCGTGCTGGGTCTGGCCACCGGCTCCACCCCGGAGGGGGCCTACAAGTATCTGGTGGACTGGCACAAGCAGGGCTGCCTGAGCTTCAAGGACGTGCTCTCCGTCAATCTGGACGAGTACGTGGGGCTGGCTCCCACGCATGACCAGAGCTACCGTTACTTCATGCAGAGCAACCTCTTCGACCATGTGGACATCGTTCCGGAGAACACCCGGGTCCCCGACGGCCTGACCAAGGACCCCGCGGCTTTCTGCGCGGACTATGACGCCTATATCCGCTCCCTGGGCTACGTGGATCTCCAGCTCCTGGGCATCGGCCGGAACGGCCACATCGGCTTCAACGAGCCCGGCGACTGCTTTGTCAAGGAAACCCACGTGGTGGATTTGGCGGAGAGCACCATCGACGCCAACGCCCGCTTCTTCGCCACCCGGGACGACGTGCCCAGGCAGGCCATCAGCATGGGCATCGGGGCCATCATGGGGGCCAAGAAAGTTCTCCTGGCCGCCAGCGGCGCGGAAAAGGCCGACGCCATCCTGAACTCCATCTGCGGGGCCATCACGCCCCACTGCCCCGGCTCCGTCCTCCAGCTCCATCCCAACGTGGTGGTGGTCGTGGACGAGGCCGCCGGAAGCAAGCTGAAAGCCGCCGGGGTAAGCGTATGCGGATAACCGGCGGACAGGTCTTCGACCTGGAACAGGGCTTTATCGCCCGGGATGTCTGCACCGACGGCGCCTTCATTTCCAATGTCAGCGGCGACGGGGACGTACTGGACGCCTCCGGATGCTACGTGATTCCCGGTCTGGTGGACGTGCATTTCCACGGCGCCGTGGGCGAGGATTTCAGCGACGCCACGGCGGAGGGCCTGCAAAAAATTGCGGACTACGAGCTGTCCCAGGGCGTCACCTATATCTGCCCGGCGGGCATGACCCTGCCGGAGGACCAGCTGACAGCCATCTGCAAAACCACCGCCGCCCACCGCAGGCAAAATTCCGGCGGCGCGGAGGTGGTGGGCGCGCACCTGGAAGGACCCTTCCTCTGCATGGCCAAAAAGGGCGCCCAGAACGGCGCATTCCTCCACGACCCCGACGGCCCCATGCTGGGGCGCCTCCAGGAGGCGGCGGAGGGCTGTGTCAAGCTGGTGACCGTGGCCCCGGAACAGCCCGGCTCCATTGAGTTCATCCAAGCGGCCAGGGAACTGGGGGTCCACGTCTCCGTGGGCCACACGACGGCCGATTACGAGACGGCCAAGGCCGCCTTTGAGGCGGGGGCAGATCACGCCACCCACCTGTACAACGCCATGCCGCCCCTGGCTCACCGGGACCCCGGCGTTATCGGCGCGGCCTACGAGGTCCCCGCCGTCAAGCCGGAGCTGATCTGCGACGGCATCCACATTCACCCCTCCGTGGTGCGCCTCACCTTCGGCCTCTTCGGCAAGGAGCGGATGATCATCATTTCCGACTCTCTCCGGGCCACGGGCATGCCCGACGGCGAATATCCCTTCGGCGGGCAGATGATCGAGGTCCACGGCAACCGGGCCACCATCCTGCACCACCCGGAGACCCTGGCGGGCTCCGTCACCAGCCTGATGGGCTGTCTGCGGCAGGCCATCGCCTTCGGCATCCCGGCGGCGGACGCGGTGCGTGCCTGCACCTACAATCCCGCCCAGTCCATCGGCATCGAGGACCGGACCGGGACCCTGGACGCAGGCAAGGAGGCCAGCATCGTTCTGCTGGACCAAAAGGACCTATCCATCCGCAGGATCATCTTCAAGGGCGAGGCCGTCACGGCCTGATTTCCCAATGTTGGACCAGGCGGAAGGCCTCCGCCTTTCCATAAATCAACGGGCCGGAGGGCGACTCCATTTTCATCGCCCCCCGGCACCAAACAAAAAGGAGGAACCCCCCGCTTTCACT
The DNA here is from genome assembly GCA_910583695.1 of uncultured Oscillibacter sp. Classification (GTDB taxonomy): domain Bacteria; phylum Bacillota; class Clostridia; order Oscillospirales; family Oscillospiraceae; genus Oscillibacter. The sequence continues at coordinate 303 of CAJTZL010000079.1, read as the reverse complement.
TGCGGTGCGGCAGTGTGGAGACCTGCCGTAATGCCCGCGGGAACGCGCTTTCCGGGGCGAGGCGGAGACGGCGGAGGCCGCTTCGTCAAAGTGAGTACGCTATGGCAACTCTGAACCTGAAGAGCATCAAGAAAATCTACCCCCACAGCGGAGACCAGAAGAAGTCCAAGAAAAAGGCGGCGGACCCGGAGAAGAAGGTCAACCTCCAGGTGACGGACAAGGGCGTCGTGGCGGTGCAGGAGTTCAATCTGGACATCGCGGACAAGGAGTTCATCGTCCTGGTCGGCCCCTCCGGCTGCGGCA
>CAJTZL010000078.1 GCA_910583695.1 uncultured Oscillibacter sp. | reverse complement strand
TGGTCATGGAGTCCAGGTAGCAGGCGGCCAGACGGCCCAGGCCGCCGTTGCCCAGAGCCGCGTCGGGCTCCATCTCAAAGATGTCTCCGGCCTTGAAGCCCAGGTGCTCCAGGGCCTCCTTGAGCTGGGGCAGCAGCCCCAGGTTGTAGGCGTTCTTCATCAGGCTCCGGCCCATGAGAAATTCCATGGACAGGTAGTGAACCTGCTTTTTCTTGTTCTGGCGGGTCTTCTTCCGGGTTTCCACTTCCCGGAGGGCCATCATGTCCCGAAGGACCAGGGCGCTGGCCCGCAGCATTTCGCCTTCGGTGGCCTCATCGGCGGCTTTGCCGAAGTTGGTCATCAGCTTGGCGGACAGGGATTCTTCCAGTTCTTTCGTCGTAATCGATGCCATAAGCGTTCTCACTCCGCAGACTTTTTCTTGTCGGCGGTTCCTTTCTTTGCGGTTGTCTTCTTTTCCGTTTTCTTCTCAGCCTTGGAGGCTTTCGAGGTGGTCTTGGAGGCGGTTTTCCGGGTCTTCTTGGCGGCCTTCTCCTCAGCGGGAGCGGTCTCCTCGGCAGAGACGGGCTCCGCGGCGGGAGCGGTCTCCTCGGCGGGAGCGGTCTCCTCGGCAGAGACGGGCTCCGCGGCGGGAGCGGGCTCCACGGCGGGGGCGGTCTCCTCGGCAGGGACGGTCTCCTCAGCGGGAGCGGTCTCCTCGGCAGGAGTGGGCTCCACGGCGGGAGCGGCCTCTTCGACAGGGGCGGCTTCCACGGCGGGAGCGGCCTCTTCCGCAGGCGGTTCCTCCTTGGGAGTCTCCGCCGCCCGGCGGGTGTCCGCGTGAATGGGCCAGGTCTGGCCGGTGATGGTGGCGTAGATGCGCAGGTATTCTCTGGCGCTCCGGGCCCAGCTGAAATCGCCGCTCATGGCCCGCTGGCGCAGGCGGCCGAAGACGTCGGGATAGTCCTTGTACAGGTACACGGCCTCCCGGATGACGTGGAGCATGTCGCCGCTGGAGTAGTTGGCGAAGCTGAAGCCGTTGCCCGCGTCCCGCCAGGATTCGCAGGGCTGGACGGTGTCCTTCAAACCGCCGGTCTCCCGGACGATGGGCACCGTGCCGTAGCGCATGGCAATCATCTGGCTCAGGCCGCAGGGCTCGCTCTTGGAGGGCATGAGGAACAGGTCCGCGCCGGCGTAGATGGCCATGGACAGGTCCTCGTTGTAGTCCATGCGGACGGACATCCGGCCGGGATACTGCTGGGCGGCCCAGCCGAAGAAATCCTCATACCGCTGATCGCCGGTGCCCAGGACCACCAGCTGCATCGGCAGCTCCATCATATCATGAAGCACCTCGCAGATCAAGTCCAGGCCCTTGTGGGAGACCAGACGGCTGACCATGGCCACAATGGGGGTGTGGGGCTCTTCCCGGAGACCCACCATCCGCTGGAGCTCGGCCTTGCAGGCGTCCTTGCCGGCCATGTCCTCGGCGGAGAAGCCCTGCAGGATGCGCTCGTCGGTCCGGGGGTCGTAGAGCTTCATGTCGATGCCGTTCAGCACGCCGTAGAGCTTGTCGGAGCATTGGCGCATGACGCCCTCCATCCGGTGGGCGAAGTAGGGCATTTTCAGCTCGTTGGCGTAGGTGGGGGAGACGGCGTTCACCGCGTCGGCGCAGAGGATGGCGCCCTTGAGGAGGTTGGCATCCCCGTCCAGCAGCATGGTGCCGTCCTTGGCCCAGCCGGCGTCCAGGCCGAAGAGCTCGCCCAGGACGTAGGGGTTGTACCGGCCCTGGTATTCGATGTTGTGAATCGTGACCACGGTCTTGATGGAGCGGTAGCGGTCCTCCCGCACGCCGTCGTCCTTCAGGTAGATGGGCACCAGGGCGGACTGCCAGTCATTGCAGTGGACCACCTCGGGCCAGAACTTGAAACGGTCCAGCATCCGCACCACGGCCCGGGAGAAGAAGGCGAAGCGCTCGCCGTCGTCGGCCTGTCCGTAGAGGGTGCCCCGGCTGAAATACTGCTCGTTGTCCAGGAAGTACCAGGTTACGCCGTCCTTCTCCATGGAGAACAGCCCGCAGTAGTTGTGCCGCCAGGCAAGGTCCACGTAGTCGTAGCACTCGAATTTCAGCTGGCTTCCAAACCGGTCCCGGACCCGTTCATAGAGGGGCAGGACCACGGCCACTTCGGCACCCTGTTCCGCCAGGGCGGGTGGAAGAGAACCGGCCACGTCCGCGAGGCCGCCGGTTTTGCAGAAGGGGACCGCTTCGCTGGTCACATACAAGATTTTCATACATGTACTCCTTTTCATATCATCCCCGGCGCTGGGGTGGAACCAGGATGCCGGGGGAGATCAGCGTGTGGGAGGACCGCCAAAAAGGGCGATTCCCCTATAGTATACCAAATAATGGGGTTGGGGTCAATCCGGCCTTTCAATCATAAAAGGGGGACGGAGACGCCCCCCTTTTATGGAAGTTTATACCTTGCTGCCCTTGGCCAGGACGATGGGATAGGTGACATGGCCCATCAGCGTCCGTCCCGGAAGAACTTCCACGTCCTTGTCGGCGATGATGTAGCTCAGCTGGGCGTCCTTGCGGACGATGGAATCCTTGAAGATGACGCAGTTGCGCACTACCGCTCCGGCTTCCACGGTGACGCCGGGGAAGAGGATGGAGTTTTCCACCACGCCCTCAATGGAGCAGCCGTCGCCGAAGAGGGAGTTGATGCACTTCCCGCCGGAGCCGATATAGGAGGAACTGAGGTCCGCGTTTTTGGCCCGGACGGGGCGCTGGGGGCAGAAGAGGTCCGCCCGGATAGCGGGGTCCAGAAGCTGCATGCTGCGGTCATAGTACTCCTGAACGGAGCGAATCTGGGCGGCATAGCCCTTCCAGATATAGCTCTGGATGTTCAGCTGGTCCCTCCGGGCCTGGAGCACGTCGCCCCGCCAGCTGAGCTGGTCCTTGGCGGTGCAGTCGTCTACCAGCTCCAGCAGCAGCTTTTTGGAGACCACGTAGGTTCCCAGCCCCCGGAGACCCCGGGGGGTGTGGAGATTGTAGAAGACCTCGGTGATCCGGCCGCCCTCGCCCAGCTGGAAGTAGGTGCCGTCCTCGGTCATGAAGCTGTCGTTGGCGCAGACCACGGTGATGTCCGCCCCGGATTTCATGTGGTGCTCATACACATCGCCCAGGGGCAGGTTGGCCACCAGATCGCCGTCCATCATGACCACGTAATCCTGGCGGATGTCCTCCAGGTAGGTCCGCACGGCGGCCAGGGCCTCCATATGGCCCCGGTAGGGCATGGCGCCCCAGTCGCCCTTGTAGTTGAAGGGGGGCAGGAGGCGCAAACCGCCCCGCTTGCGGCTCAGGTCCCAGTCCTTGCCGGTGCCCAGGTGGTCCAGCAGGCTCTGGTAATGGCCGTGGAGAATGATGCCCACGTCTGTGGCCCCGGCGTTGACCAGACCGGAGAGAGCGAAGTCCACCGCCCGGAACCTCCCGCCGAAGGGGATGGAGGCGGAGGAGCGGATGGAGCCCAGCTCCTGGAGGTTGCCGCGGCGCTCGTAAGTGAAAATAATTCCATGCAGTCCGTTCATTTGGACACCTCCTCACCGTTGCGGTTGAGCATGACGCCGGCCTTGGCGTCCTGACCCTCGGGCAGCTTGCAGCCCGGGGCCAGCACCGTCAGGCCCCAGCCCTCGACTGTGTTTTCCGGCGTGCCGCCCACGTGGCAGCCCGGGCCGATCTTGCAGCCCTCGCCCAGGATGGCGTACTCCACCACCGCGCCGGGGGCCACCTCCACATTGGGGAAGAGGACGGAGTAACGGACTGCCGCGCCCTCGGCTACGGTGACATTCTGGGAGAGGACGGAGTTTTCCACCACGCCCTCCAGCACGCTGCCCCGGTTCACGGCGCTGTGGGTCACCGTGGAGTTTCCGCCCAGGAAGGCGGGGGGAGCGCTGACGGAGCGGGCGTAGATGGGCCAGGAGCGGTCCCGCAGATCCAGGCCGGACTCGGGGGCCAGCATGTCCATGTTGGCGTCCCAGAGGGATTCCAGGGTGCCCACATCCTTCCAGTAGCCGGCGAAGCGGTAGGCGGCCATGCGCTCCTGGTTGGCCAGCATGGAGGGGATGATGTTCTTGCCGAAGTCATTTTCGGAGCCCGGGGTGTGCTCGTCGTCGATGAGGTACTGCCGCAGGGCCTTCCAGGAGAAGACGTAGATGCCCATGGAGGCCAGATTGCTCTTGGGCTCCTTGGGTTTTTCGGCAAACTCGGTGATCATGTCGTCCCCGTCCACGCTCATGATGCCGAAGCGGGGAGCCTCCGCCCAGGGCACCTCCATGACGGAGATGGTGCAGGCGGCGCCCGCCGTCTTGTGGCGGGCCAGCATGTCGGAGTAGTCCATCTTGTAAATGTGGTCGCCGGAGAGGATGACCACATACTCGGGATCGTGCATATCAATGAAGCCCAGGTTCTGGTAGATGGCATTAGCGGTTCCCTTGTACCAGGTGCCGCCCTTGGCACCCTGGTAGGGGGGCAGGATGTGGACGCCGCCGGTGGATCCGTCCAGGTCCCAGGGCTGGCCGCTGCCGATATAGCTGTTCAGTTCCAGGGGGCGGTACTGAGTCAGCACGCCCACGGTGTCGATACCGGAGTTGGTGCAGTTGGAGAGGGGAAAGTCGATGATGCGGTATTTGCCGCCGAAGGGAACGGCGGGCTTTGCCATGTCTCCGGTGAGGACATAAAGGCGGCTGCCCTGTCCTCCGGCCAGCAGCATGGCAATGCATTCTTTCTTCATGTCTCGTTCAGCTCCTTTGCCTGTTTTTTCGCTCTGGGCTTTTTCGCGGGTTTTTCAGCTTGGTCCCCCTTGGGGGCCTTCTCCGCCTTGGCGGTGGATTTGACGGTCTTGACCAGGGTCTTGGCGGAGGACTTCACGGTTTTCCCTGCGGCTTTGACGGTTTTCTCCGCCGCCTTCACGGCCCTGGGGGTCTTGGTCTCCTTGACGGCCTTGGGCTTGGGGAAGGTTCCCTCACCCCGGAGGAACACCGCGCCGAAGGCGGGGATGCGGATGGCGGCGGAGTGCTCCTTCCCGTGGGAGGGGGTGGCCTCCACAGGGACGGGCTCGGTGTCGCCGAAGCCGTCACCGCCGTATTCCACGGCGTCGGTATTGAAAGCGGGGACATACTGCTTGTGAGCGGGAACGCCCATGCGGTATCCCTCGTAAGTATTGGGGGAGAAGTTCACCGCGCAGAGGAGGTCCCGGCCCTTCTTGTCCTTCCGGAGGAAGACCACCACGTTGTTGTGGTTGTCGTCCACCACCAGCCACTCGAAACCCTCCCAGCCAAAGTCGATCTCCCACAGGGCGGGTTCCTTCTTGTAGAAGGCGTTGGCCTCCTTGAAGAAGCGGTGGACCTTCTGATTCTCCTTGCTTTCCAGGAGGTACCAGTCCAGGGACTCCTTGTCGTTCCACTCGTGCCACTGGCCCAGCTCCGCGCCCATGAAGAGGAGCTTCTTTCCCGGATGGGCCAGGAGGTAGGCGTAGAAGCCCCGGGTGCAGCGAAGCTGGTTTGAGTAGTCCCCGGGCATCTTGCCCACCACGGAGCCCTTCATGTGGACCACCTCGTCGTGGGAGATGGGCAGCACGAAGTTCTCGGAGAAGGCGTACATCATGGAGAAGGTGATATCCTTATGGTGATCCTGGCGGAACCAGGGGTCCAGCTTGAGGTAGTGGCACATGTCATTCATCCAGCCCATGTTCCACTTGAGGTTGAAGCCCAGGCCGCCGATGTCGGCGGGGCGGCTGACCATGGGCCAGGCGGTGGACTCCTCGGCAATCATCATGACGCCGGGCTTGACGGAGAAGGCCATGGCGTTGAGCTCCCGGAGGAAGTCGATGGCCTCCAGATTCTCGTGCCCGCCGTATTTGTTGGGGGTCCAGGCCCCGCCCTGGCGGCTGTAGTCCAGGTAGAGCATGGAGGCCACGGCGTCCACCCGGAGGCCGTCGATGTGGCACTCCTCCAGCCAGAAGCGGGCGGAGGAGAAGAGGAAGCTCTTCACCTCGGGCCGGCCGTAGTCAAAGACCCGGGTGCCCCAGGAGGCGTGCTCCCACTTGTTGGGGTCGCTGTACTCGTAGCAGCAGCCGCCGTCGAACTCATAGAGCCCGTGGGAGTCCTTGCAGAAGTGGGCGGGGACCCAGTCCAGAATGACGGCGATGCCGTTTTTGTGCATGTGGTTCACGAACCAGAGAAAGTCCTTGGGCGTGCCGTACCGGGAGGTGGGGGCGAAGTAGCCGGTGCACTGGTAGCCCCAGGAGCCGTCGAAGGGATGCTCCAGCACGGGCAGGAGCTCAATGGCGGTGTAGCCCATGTCCTTGACATAGGCCGCCAGCTCCCTGGCCATGTCCTTGTAGTCGTAAAAATCGCCGTTGGGCCGCTTCTTCCAGGAGCCCAGGTGAACCTCGTAGATGTTCAGGGGGGATTCATAAACCGGGTGCTTTTCCTGCCTGGCCAGGAAAGCGTCGTCGGTCCACTTGAAGTCCCCCATGTCATAGAGCTTGCCGGCGGTGGCAGGGCGGGTCTCGCAGTGGAAGGCGTAGGGGTCCGTTTTCAGCCGCACCTCTCCGTCGGGCCCGGTGACGGCGTATTTATAGGACGTGTACTCCGGCAGGCCGGGGATGAAGCCCTCCCAGACCTCCCCATTCCGGGTGAGGGGATGGACGCCGCCGGTCCAGTCGTTGAAGTCGCCCACGACGGAGACGCTCTGGGCGTGAGGGGCCCAGACCCGGAAGGTCCAGCCCTCCGCGCCCTGCTTCTTATCGGGGTGAGAACCGAACCAGCGCCAGCCGTCCGTCAGGGTCCCGGCGTGGAAGAGTTCGGCCTGAGTTTGCTTTGCCATAGTCAACCTCCGTGCATAGCCGCGGGCACTCTCCAGACCCCCGGCTGCCGCCTATAGGCGGGCGGCCCGCCGATGTCCCAGGCGGCCCGGACGGGCCGCCCCGCCCGCCGCCCCAAAGCGGCGGACTGTGCGTTCTTTCAGACAGCGTTTGGTTATTCTGGATTATTATACTTCTTTTGAAAAATAGCGTCAAGGATGGTCCTGTCGAAAAAACCACTCCTCTTTTAGCACGTTCACCTAAATCTGCTTCAAGATTCACAATATTTTTTAGTGACCTTTGGCAATATGTTCAAAAGTTGAGAAGAAAACTGGGGAAGTCTGCTAATAAAAAAATGACCGGCCGTTGATTTTGCCGCCGGGTTGTTGTATCATATCCATTGATCAAAACTGTTTCAGGAGGTTCTCCGCATGCTCCAATTCCTGACGGCCCCGCGGATTGACGGCTTCCCCCTCTGGGTGGTGCTGCTGGTCTGCCTGGGCGTTTTCCTGGCGTCCTTCATGGACGCCATCGCCGGGGGAGGCGGCATCATCTCCGTCCCCACCCACCTGATTGCCTTTGGCAATCTTCCCGTGCCCTACGCCCTGGGGACCAACAAGGTCTCCGCCGCCATCGGCTCCTGCTTCTCCACGGGCCGGTTCATCAAAAACGGCTATGTCAGCTGGCGGCTCTTCGGCCCGTCCATCGCCTTCGCCCTGGCGGGCTCCGCCATCGGCACCTGGCTCCAGCACCGGACGCCGGACGCGGTTTTGAAGTACTTGCTGCTCCTGGTGCTTCCGGTGGTGGCCTTCATCACTCTCCGGGGCCGGGAGTGGCCCGACGAGCCGGGGGAGATTGACCCCCGAAAGCAGCTGGCCGTCGTCTGGGCGGCGGCCTTCGTCATTGGCGGCTACGACGGGTACTACGGGCCCGGCACGGGGACCTTCCTGATGATTATTTTGATCCGTGCCGCCAAGCTGGACACCCGCCATGCGGCGGGGGGCGTGAAGGTGATCAACCTCTCCTCCAACATCGGCAGTCTGGTGACGCAGATGGCCTCGGGCTACGTGTACTGGGGCGTGGGGCTCATTGCCGCCGCGGCCTCCATCGTGGGGCACTATCTGGGCTCCGGCCTCGCCATCAAAAACGGCAGCCGAATCGTCCGGCCCACGGTGATCATCGTGCTGATTCTGCTGACGGTGAAGGTGGGCAGCGAGCTGCTGTTCCCGGACTTCTGGGGGTGAGCGCATGAAAAAGAGCATCGGCATTTTGGGCGGCATGGGCCCCATGGCCACGGCAGACCTGTTCCAAAAGATCACGGCGTTTACGGACGCCGCCGGAGACAGCGGCCATATCCGGGTTTACATCGACAGCAACGCCTCCATTCCGGACCGCACCGCAGCCATCCTGAACGGCGGGGAGGACCCGGTTCCCGCCATGGCGGATTCTTTGAGGAAGCTGGAGCTCTGCGGGGCGGACTGTGTGATCATGCCCTGCAACACTGCCCACTATTTCCTGCCCCGGCTGGAGCCTGAGACAAAGCTTCCCTTCCTCAGCATGGTTGAAGCGGCGGCGGAGGCCTGCCGGACGCGCTTCCCCGGAAAAACTGCGGGCATTCTGGCGACGCGGGGTACCCTCTCGGCGGAGCTCTATCAGAAGGCCCTGTCTGCCCGGGGCGTACCCTTCCTGACGCCGGACGAGCGGGAGCGGGAGGCTCTGATGGAGGTCATCTACCGGGGCGTCAAGGCCGGGGCTCCTCCCTCCCGCTACCAGGAGGACTTCCGCTCCGTCATAGGGGGCATGACAAGCCGGGGGGCGGAATGCTTCCTCCTGGCCTGCACGGAGCTGCCTCTGGCGGTTCAGGCCCTGGGGCTGGAGCTGCCCTGCGTGGACCCCACGGAGGAGCTGGCGAAAGCGGCGGTCCGCTTCTGCGGCCGGTCCGTCCGCGGAGACTGAACAAACGATGCCGGATGTCTGTCTATATGGTCAGACATCCGGCATCTATTCACGGTTTTTTCATAGTTTTTTCACAATCTTTCCATTTCCTCTTTACAGGGCTCCCGCGATTTGGTATAATGTGGCTAATTTGGAGAGGATTCCGGCCGGGGCATTTGTCCAAAACACAGACGCGCCGCCGGCGGTCCCCAAAGATTTTATTTTTATGAGGTGAGTGTATGAGTAAGAAACTCAGCCTGCCTGCGCAGATTTTCATTGCGCTGGTTCTGGGCATCATCGTCGGCTTTGTGTGCTATTTCGGCGGCTTTGCCGACCTGACCACCAACTACTTGAAGCCCTTCGGCGATATCTTCGTGAACCTCCTGAAGTTCATCGTGGTGCCTGTGGTTCTGCTCTCCATGATCGACGGCATCCTCTCCATGAACGACATGCGGAAGGTGGGGTCCGTGGGCATAAAGACCGTGGCCTACTTCCTGGTCACTACCGCCATTGCCTGTGTTATCGGACTGGTGTTTGCCTATGTCTTCAAGAGCGCGGGCCTGTTCCCCATTCTGGACCCGGAGGGCGCGGAGTATGAGGCCAAGGAGTTCGCGGGCTTCATGTCCACCCTGGTGGCCATCTTCCCCACCAACATGTGGAAATCCTTCACCGACGCCAACATGCTCCAGGTCATTGTGATCTCCCTGTTCTTCGGCGGGTCCATCCTGGCCGCCGGGGAGAAGGCGAAGCTCTGCCGGGATTTCGTCTCCTCCGCCTACGCCGTGATTGAGAAGCTGATGGGCTTCATCATCAGTTTGGCCCCCATCGGCGTGTTCACCTACATGGCCTGGGTGGTGGCGACGCAGGGCTCCGAGATTCTGGTATCCCTGCTGCTGGTCATTGTCTGCGCCTACCTGGGCTACGTGGTCCACGCGGTGCTGGTGTATTCCGCCTCCGCGCAGATTTTTGCCGGCATGAGCCCCGTGAAGTTCTTCAAGGGGGCGTTCGCCGCCATGATCTTCGCCTTTACCTCCACCTCCTCCGCGGCTACCCTGCCGGTGTCCAAGGAGTGCGCCGCCGAGCTGGGTGCGGAGGACGACATTGCCTCCTTCGTCCTGCCTCTGGGCTCCACCATCAATATGGACGGTACGGCCATCTACCAGTGTGTGGCCACGGTGTTCCTGGCCTCCTGCGCGAATATCAGCTTGACCATCACCCAAATGATCGTCATTGTGGTCACGGCCACGCTGGCTTCCATCGGCACCGCCGGCGTCTCCGGCGCGGGCATGATCATGCTGGCCATGGTGC